>NZ_JBVIGA010000050.1:0-31232 GCF_055571035.1 Streptomyces malachitofuscus
AACGGGCCGTCGTCGACGGTGGTGTCGGGTGATGTGGCGGCGTTGGAGGAGCTGCTTGTCCGGGTGCCGGAGGCGCGGCGGATCCCGGTGGACTACGCCTCGCATTCCTCGCATGTGGACCGGATCGCCGACGAGATCCGTGATGCCCTGGACGGCATCGCCCCCCGTACCGGTGAGGTCCCGTTCATCTCCAGTGTGACGGGCGAGGTGCTGGACACGGTCGGTCTGGATGCGGAGTACTGGGTGACCAACCTGCGCCGGACGGTGCGTTTCCAGGACGCGATCCTCACGGCCCTGGACCGGGGCGATCGTGTGTTCACCGAAATCAGCCCGCACCCCGTGCTGACAGTGGGCGTCGAGGACACCGCGGGAGACGTGGCGGTGTCAGTGACGGGCACGTTGCGGAGGGGCGAGGGCGGACCGCGCCGACTCCTCACTGCCCTGGCCGACGCGTTCGTACGCGGTGTGCCGGTCCACTGGGCGTCCCTCTTCTCCGGGGAACCCCCTGCGCCCGTGGACCTGCCGACCTATGCCTTCCAGCGGCGACGGTTCTGGCTGGAAACGGGGCCGGCGCCAGGTGACCTCACGGCAACCGGCCTCGGCTCGACCGACCACCCTCTGCTCGCGGCCGCCGTGCGGCTGGCCGGCAGTGACGAGGTCGTGTTCTCAGGGCTGCTGCGCCCTGCCACGCAGACGTGGCTCGCCGACCACCTGGTCCAGGGCTCACCGGTGCTGCCCGCCGCGGCTGTCGTGGACCTGGCGTTCAGCGCGGGCCGACAGGTGGGCCTGGACCGCCTGGTGGAGCTGACACTGCGGGAGCCCCTTGTACTGCCCGAGCAGGGCGAGGCGGTGATCCAGGTACGCGTCGGGGAACCCGAGCCGGACGGGCACCGAAGGGTGACTCTCCACTCCGCCACCGAGGACGACGACTGGACCCTGCACGCCGAGGGCGCCTTGGCGCAGGCTGCCGTCGCCGACGACGTCATCGACTGGCGGCAGTGGCCGCCGACCGGATCAGAGCCGCTGGACCTGGCGGACTTCTACGAGAACGCCGCGATGACCGGGTACGGCTATGGACCCGCCTTCCGTGGTCTGCGCCGGGCGTGGCGCCGCGGTGACGACGTCTTCGCCGACATGGCCCTCCCCGACGAGCGACAGGCCGAGGCGGCCGGCTACTGCGTGCATCCGGCCCTGCTCGACGCCGCTCTGCAGAGCGGGCTCGTGCGAGGTACCGAGGAAGTCCGGTTGCCGTTCGTCTGGAGCGAGGTGTCTTTGGCGGCGGTCGGCACCTCAGCCCTGCGCGTCCGCGTGCGCGGCGCGGGGGACGATGCCGTGTCGCTGGTGGCGGCGGACCCCGAGGGACGTCCCGTGCTCACAGCCGCCAAGGTGACATCCCGCCCTGTGCCGGGCGACGCTCTGCGCCGCGCCGGGACGACGTCCCTCTCCGACGCCTTGCACGCGTTGGGCTGGGTACCCCTCCAGACCGCCGAGGCGGCTGTCGCGCCCGCGCCGAACCTGACGGTGCTCGACCTTGCGTCCGCCCGTGAACAGGGCGATCCGATCGACGCGGTGCACACCCTGCTCGCTGACGTCCTGCGCCGCGTGCAGAGTCTGCGGGCGGACGAGCGACTCGCCGTGGTGACGCGTTCCGCCATCGCCACCGGCCCCGGCGACACCGCCGACGATCTGGTCGGCGCACCCGTGTGGGGACTGCTGCGCTCGGCGCAGGCCGAGAACCCGGGACAGCTTTTCCTCCTCGACATCGACGACTCCACCGACGCACCGGACGTCGCCCTCGCGACGGCCGTCGCCGCGGGAGAACCCCAGGCAGCCGTGCGCGACGGCGCCGTCCTCGTACCACGCCTGAAGAAGGCACCCCGTACGACACGTGAAGAACCCGGAACCGTGGACGAACCCCTGGCTGAGGGGCAGGTCCGCATCAAGGTGCTGGCGGCCGGACTCAACTTCCGAGACGTGTTGCTCTCCCTGGACATGTATCCCGGCGGCGGTCCGATGGGCGCTGAGGCGGCGGGTGTGGTGGTCGAGGTGGGGCCTGGTGTGTCGGGTCTGGGTGTGGGTGATCGTGTGATGGGTCTGGTGTCGGGTGCGTTCGGTGATGTGGTGGTGGTGGATGGGCGGTTGGTGGTCGGTGTTCCTGTGGGGTGGTCGTTTGTGAGGGCGGCGTCGGTGCCGGTTGCGTTTTTGACGGCTTGGTACGGGTTGGTGGTGTTGGGGGGTTTGCGGGCTGGTCAGCGGGTGTTGGTGCATGCGGCCAGTGGTGGGGTGGGGCAGGCGGCGGTGCAGGTGGCGCGGTGGGTGGGGGCGGAGGTGTTCGGTACGGCGAGTGAGGGCAAGTGGGGTGTGCTTCGGTCGTTGGGGCTGGATGACGCTCATATTGCTTCGTCGCGTTCGCTGGGTTTTGTGGAGCGGTTCCCGCGGGTTGATGTGGTGTTGAACTCGTTGGCGGGGGAGTTCGTGGAGGCGTCGGCGTCGTTGGTGGTGGAGGGTGGTCGGTTCGTCGAGATGGGGAAGACGGATGTGCGGGACGCGGAGGCGTTCCCGGGCATCCACTACCAAGCCTTCGACCTCGCCGACGCAGGACCCGACCAACTGGGCGCACTGCTGCGTCGCATCACCACCCTCCTCACCGAGGGTCAACTCGACCCGCTTCCCGTACGGACCTGGGACATCCGCCGCACGGCAGAGGCCTTGCGGTTCATGAGTCAGGCCCGGCATGTGGGGAAGCTGGTGCTGACCGTGCCCCGGCCGTGCTGGGGCGGGGACGGGACGGTGCTGATCACGGGCGGTACGGGCACGTTGGGTGGTCTGGTGGCCCGGCATCTGGTGCGGGCCCATGGGGTGCGGTCGCTGGTGCTGTGCAGCCGCCGTGGGATGGACGCCCCGGGAGCGGCCGAACTATGCGATGAGTTGGGCGAGTTGGGCGCTGTGGTGCGGGTTGTGCGGTGTGATGCCGCCGACCGGGAGGAACTCGCCGCGGTGCTGGCGGCGATTCCGGCTGAGCGTCCGTTGCGTGGGGTGGTGCATGCGGCGGGTGTGCTCGATGACGGTGTGGTGAGTGCTCTGACTCCGGAGCGGTTGCGGGCCGTTCTGCGGCCGAAGGTGGAGGCGGCCTGGAACCTGCACGAGCTCACCCGTGACCTCGACCTGACCGCGTTCGTGCTCTTCTCCTCGGCCGCCGGTATCTACGGCACCCCGGGGCAGGGCAACTACGCGGCCGCCAACGCCTACTTGGACCACTTGGCCCACCACCGGCGCACCCGTGGTCTGGCCGCGCAGTCCCTGGCGTGGGGGCTGTGGGCGCCCACCAGCGAGATGACCGGCGGACTCGACGGAAGCGGCATGACCCGTCTGACGGGAAGCGGCATGCTCCCGGTCACCGCGGACCAAGGGCTCGCGCTGCTCGACGCCGCCGCGGAATCGGATCTGCCGCTGCTCGCACCGGTACGGCTCGACCTGGGCACCCTCCGTGCCCGTGCGCAGGCCGGCGAACTGCCCCCGGTGGCCCGAGGACTGGTCCGAACCGTGGCGCACCGCACCGTGGCCCCGAGCGACGGCACAGGCTTGCACGAGCGTCTGCTGTCCATGGCCCCGCCCGACCGGGAACGCACCCTGCTGACCCTGGTCTGCGAACACGCGGCCAAGGCGCTGACACACACCTCGCCGGAGGCGATCGAACCGGAACGCTCCTTCCGCGAACTCGGATTCGACTCCTTGATCGCCGTCGAGCTGCGCAACCGCCTGGGCACGGCGACCGGTCTCAGGCTGCCCGCCACGGCGGCTTTCGACCACCCCACTCCGGCCGCCCTGGCCCGTTGGCTGCTCGACGAGCTGGTGGGGGCGCGCGCCGATGCCACCGCCCCCGGCGACCTCTCCTCCCGCACCCCCGCTGACGAACCCATTGCCATCATCGGCATGGCATGCCGCTACCCGGGGGGCGTGGAGTCCCCTGAGGATCTGTGGCGGCTGGTGGCCGACGGCACCGACGCGGTCACCGGCCTGCCCGTGGACCGTGGTTGGGATGTCGACGGCCTGTACGACCCCACCCCCGGACGCCCGCACCGCAGCTATGTGCGCGCGGGTGGCTTCCTCAAGGACGCGGCGGGCTTCGACGCAGGCCTCTTCGGAATCTCACCCCGCGAGGCTCTGGCCATGGACCCCCAGCAACGGCTGTTGCTGGAGACCTCCTGGGAGGCCCTGGAGCGCGCCGGTATCGCCCCGCTCTCGCTCAAGGGCACCCAGACCGGGGTCTTCGCGGGTGTGGCTGCCTCCGGATACGCCTCCGACCCGCGCACGGTGCCCGAAGAGATCGAGGGATACCTGGTCACAGGTGTGTCGACGAGTGTGACCTCCGGCCGGGTCTCCTACACGCTCGGCCTGGAGGGCCCGGCCGTGACGGTGGACACCGCCTGTTCCTCGTCCCTGGTCGCGTTGCACCTGGCCGTGCGCTCGCTGCGGGACGGCGAGAGCTCCCTCGCGCTCGCCGGCGGTTCGCACGTGATGGTCCTGCCCGACCCGTTCGTGGAGTTCAGCCGTCAGAGGGCGCTGGCAACCGACGGCCGCTGCAAGGCGTTCGCTTCCACCGCCGACGGCCTGGGCCTCGCGGAGGGGGCCGGAGTCCTGGTCATCGAGCGGCTCTCCGACGCGGTGCGCAACGGTCACCCCGTGCTCGCGGTGATCCGCGGTTCGGCCGTCAACCAGGACGGGGCCTCCAACGGCCTCACCGCACCCAACGGGCCCTCGCAGCAGAGGGTCATCCGTCGCGCGCTGGCCGACGCCAAGCTCACCACGGCCGAGGTCGACGCCGTCGAGGCGCACGGCACGGGCACCGAACTCGGCGACCCCATCGAGGCGCAGGCACTGCTCGCGACCTACGGTGCCGACCGGCCCGCCGACCGTCCGCTGTGGCTGGGGTCGGTCAAGTCGAACATCGGGCACACCCAGACGGCCGCCGGCGTCGCGGGCGTGATCAAGACGGTGATGGCGCTGCGCAACGAGCTGCTGCCCCGGACCCTGCACGTGGACGAGCCGTCCCCGCACGTCGACTGGGAGTCCGGCGCGGTGTCCCTGCTCACGGAAGCGGTGCCGTGGCGCAGCGAGGGCCGCCCGCGCCGGGCGGGCGTGTCGTCGTTCGGCATCAGCGGGACCAACGCCCACGTCATCCTTGAAGAAGCGCCGTCCGAGACGGCCGAGCCCGAGGAGTCGCCCTCGGCGCAGGACCGGCCGACCGGTGCCGTCCCCTGGGCGCTCTACGGAAAGTCCGCGGACGCGCTGCGCGCACAGGCCGGGCGACTGGCTGCACACCTCGCTCACGACAGTGCCCCCGACGCCGCGGACACCGGGCTCACCCTCGCCTCCGCACGGACCCCGCTCGATCACCGCGCCGTCGTGATCGGCGCGCGGAAGGCCGAACTGGCCAACACGCTCGCCGCGTTGATCGACGGCGTCTCCGCCCCGAATCTCGTCCAAGGTCGCGCCGACCTCCGCGGCAGCACCGTGTTGGTGTTTCCGGGGCAGGGGGCGCAGTGGGCGGGGATGGGGTTGGGGCTGTGGGATGCGTTGCCGGTGTTCGGTGAGCGGATGGCGGAGTGTGAGGCGGCGCTGGCCCCGTTGGTGGACTGGTCGTTGCGTGAGGTGCTGGCCGGTGATCTGGATCGGGTGGATGTGGTGCAGCCGGCGTTGTGGGCGGTGATGGTGTCGCTGGCGGGGGTGTGGGAGTCGTTCGGGGTGCGGCCGTCCGCGGTGGTGGGGCATTCGCAGGGGGAGATCGCGGCTGCGGTGGTGGCCGGTGGCCTGTCGTTGGAGGACGGGGCGCGGGTGGTGGCGTTGCGCAGTCGTGCGTTGCGCGAGTTGGCGGGTTCGGGCGGGATGGTGTCGCTGCCGCTCGCGGTGGAGGAGGTGTCGGAGCTTGCTGCTGGGCTGGGGTTGTCGGTGGCGGCCGTCAACGGGCCGTCGTCGACGGTCGTCTCAGGTGACGTGGCCGCGTTGGAAGAGCTGCTGGCCCGCGTACCGCAGGCGCGACGCATCCCCGTCGACTATGCCTCGCATTCCTCGCATGTGGACCGGATCGCCGACGACATCCGTGATGCCCTGGACGGCGTCGCCCCCCGCACCGGTGAGGTCCCGTTCATCTCCAGTGTGACGGGCGAGGTGCTGGACACGGTCGGTCTGGATGCGGAGTACTGGGTGACCAACCTGCGCCGGACGGTGCGCTTCCGTGACGCCGTGGCCACCGCGCTCGCCGCCGGTCATCAGGTGTTCGTCGAGGCCGGCCCGCACCCCATCCTCTCGATGGGCGTGATGGAGACGGCCGAAGCCGTGGGGGTCGACGCCCTGGCCGCCGGGACCCTGCGCCGCGACGACGGCGGCATGGCGCGCCTGCTGACCTCGCTCGCCGAAGTCCATGTGCGGGGCGTTCCGGTCGACTGGCCGTCGGCGTTCACGGGCAGTGGCGTACGCCGGGCCGAGCTGCCCACCTACGCCTTCCAGCACCGCCGCTACTGGCTCGAACCGGTCGCGGCGCAGGGGCCCGACGCCCCGGACAAGGACGAGAGCCGGTTCTGGGAGGCGGTGGAGCGCCTGGACTCGCAGGGGCTCGCCGACCTGTTGGGTGTGCCGTCGGTGAACGGGATGGCGGATGTCCTGCCGACGCTGTCGACCTGGCGGCGGCAGCGGCGCGAGCTGGCCACGGTGGACAGCTGGCGCTACCGGGTCCAGTGGCGCCCCCTGGAACTCGGCCCAGGAGCCGGGGCCGGGCCCGTCCTGTCCGGCACCTGGCTGCTGGCAGTGCCCCGGGCTGACGTCGGCGACGACGTGGAGCGGGCACTCATGGCCTGGGGTGCCGAAGTCCGGCGGCTCGTCGTGTCGTCGGCCGACGTGGACCGTGAGGCGCTGGCCGGGCGGCTGCGCGAGGCGGGCGTGGAGAGCGCGACGGGCGTCCTCTCGCTGCTCGCGGCGGATGACCTGCCCTGGGCGGGGCGGGCCTGGTTGAGGACGGGGCTGGCGGCGACGGTCGCACTCGTCCAGGCGCTCGGCGATCTCGGCGCCGGGGCACCTGTGTGGTGCGTGACCCGGGGGGCCGTGTCGACAGGGGACGCCGACGGGCCCGCACGGCCTGACCAGGCCGCGCTGTGGGGGTTCGGGCGCGTCGTCGCACTGGAGCGGCCCCGGGCGTGGGGCGGCCTCGTGGACCTGGCCGACGATGCCGACAGTGACGCGCTGGAGAAGCTGTGCGCCGTGCTGGCGGGGGGTGGGGGCGAGGACCAGGTGGCGATCCGGTCGGCCGGGGTGTTCGGCCGGAGGCTGGTGCCGGCGCCGCTCGGGGAACGCTCCCCCGTACGGGCGTGGCGACCGGGCGGCACGGTTCTGATCACCGGCGGAGCGGGCGCGATCGGGATGCGGTTGGCCCGTTGGTTCGCGCACCACGGCGCCGGGCACGTGCTGCTCGCCGGGCGCCGCGGTGAACAGTCTCCCGGAGTGGGGGAGCTGACGGCGGAGCTGGCGGAGTTGGGCGTGCCGGTCACGGCTGCCGCATGCGATGTCACGGACAGGAAGGCCGTGGAGGCCATGCTGGCCGCCGTACCGGCCGAGCAGCCGTTGACCGCGGTGGTTCACGCGGCGGGTGTCGGCCAGTCCACGACGGTCGAGGAGACCGGTCTCCCGGAGTTCGCCGGGATCATGGCGGGCAAGGCGGCCGGAGTCGAGGCACTGGACATGGCGCTGGGTGACCGTCCGCTCGACGCCTTCGTGCTGTTCTCCTCCAACTCCGGGGTCTGGGGCAGCGGCCGACACGGCGCGTACGCGGCCGCCAACGCCTACCTGGACGCGTTCGCCGAGCAGCGCCGGGCCCGCGGACTGACCTGCACCTCCGTGGCCTGGGGCAACTGGGGGGCGGGCGGTCTGCTGGCCGATGACGGGTATGCCGAATACCTCAACCGCCGTGGGGTGTTGGAGATGGACCCCGACCTGGCGATCACTGCGATGGCCGCGGCGGTCGAGCACGACGATGCCTTCGTGGCCGTCGCCGCCATGGACTGGGAGCGGTTCGGCATGGGCTTCACCTCCGGCCGCCCCAGCCCGCTGATCGGCGAACTCCCGGAGATCCGCCGGTTGTCGCAGACCGAGGAGCCCGAGAGCGAAGGAGGAACGGAACTCGCCGAGCGGTTGGCCCGTGCCTCCACCGCCGAACGGGACACGGTGCTTTCCGCGTTGGTGGCGGCCGAGGCGGCCGCCGTGCTCGGGCACGCCTCCCCTGACGAGATCGAACCCGGACGGCCCTTCAAGGATCTCGGATTCGAATCGCTGACGGCCGTCGAACTGCGCAACCGGCTCCAGACCGCCATCGGACTGCGCCTGCCGGCGTCGCTGATCTTCGACCACCCGACCCCGTCGGCCGTCGTGGATCTGCTGTGTGCCGCACTGCCGCCGTCGCCGGGGGAGGAGGGGCCGGACCGGACGGTCCTCGGTGAACTGGACCGGCTGGAGGAGGCCGTGGCCGCCTTGCCGTCGGGCGCGCAGGTGCCGTCCCAGACGGTTCGCCGGTTGCAGACGCTGCTGTGGCGGCTGGGTGGGGACGGGGCGGCGGCCACCGCGTCCGGCGACGTCGATCTCGGCGAGGCGTCGGCGGAAGACCTGTTCGACATGATCGACCGTGAGCTCGGGGCGTGAGGGGAAACGGGCCGATGACGCACGACGAAGAGAAGCTGCTGACGTACCTCCGACGCGCGACGACCGAGCTGCGCCAGACCCAGCAACGGTTGCGCCAGGTCGAGGAGAAGTCCACGGAACCCGTCGCGATCACAGGGATGGCCTGTCGCTTCCCCGGTGGGGTGCACTCTCCGGAGGAACTGTGGGAGCTGGTGGCGGCGGGTGGCGACGCCATCTCCGACTTCCCCGACAACCGCGGCTGGGACGTGGCCGGTACCTACGACCCGGACCCGGACCGGCCCGGCCGGACGTACGTACGACAGGCCGGGTTCCTGCACGAGGCGGCCGAGTTCGATGCCGAGGCGTTCGGGGTTTCACCGCGCGAGGCGCTGGCCATGGATCCGCAGCAGCGGTTGCTGCTGGAGACTTCCTGGGAGGCCATCGAAGGGGCGAGGATCCCGCCCCTGTCCCTGCGCGGTGCGTCGGTCGGCACGTTCGTCGGCTTCAACAACGGCGACTACGCCACCGACGTGCGTCGGCTCCCCGACGGGATGGAAGGCCACATGGGCACCGGCCAGATGGCCAGCATCATGTCCGGCCGCATCGCCTACTTCTTCGGTCTGGAGGGCCCGGCCGTCTCGCTCGACACGGCGTGCTCGTCGTCGCTGGTCGCCCTGCACCTGGCCTGCCAGGCCCTGCGCAACGGCGAGTGCGCGATGGCGCTCGCGGCCGGGGTCACCCTGATGTGCGGCATCACCGGGTTCGTCGAGTTCAGCCGGCAGCGCGTCCTCGCCGCCGACGGCCGGTGCAAGGCGTTCGGGGCGGGCGCGGACGGCTTCGGACCCTCCGAGGGCGTCGGCGTACTGCTCCTGGAGCGGCTGTCCGACGCCCGTCGCGGCGGACGTCCGGTACTGGCCGTGGTACGGGGCTCGGCCGTCAACCAGGACGGCGCCTCCAACGGGCTGACCGCCCCCAACGGCCCCGCCCAGGAGCGGGTCATCGAGCAGGCACTGGCGTCGGCGCGGCTCGCCCCGGCCGACGTCGACGCCGTCGAGGCCCACGGCACCGGCACCACCCTGGGCGACCCGATCGAGGCTCAGGCCCTGCTGGCCGCCTACGGCCGCGGGCGGGGCTCCGACCGACCGCTGTGGCTGGGGTCGGTCAAGTCGAACATCGGGCACACCGGGTCCGCGGCGGGCGTCGCCGGTGTGATCAAGACGGTCATGGCGCTCCGCCGCGAACTGCTGCCGAGGACCCTGCACGCTCAGGAGCCCTCACCGCGCGTGGACTGGTCCGTCGGCGGCGTGGAGCTGCTGCGCGAGGCCCGGCCCTGGACACGCGGCGACCGGACACGGCGGGCCGGGGTGTCGGCCTTCGGGATCAGCGGCACGAACGCCCACGTGATCCTGGAGGAAGCGCCGCGGACCGAGGACACGGGGTGGCCGGAGAACGAACCGGTGGCCCCCGTGCGGGACTCGGTGTCCACGGAGTCCGCCGGTGGTCCTGCCCTCGCACCCGTGCCGATCGTGCTGTCCGGTGCCGGCCCGGACGCGCTGCGCGCCCAGGCCGCGCGGTTGCGCGATCACCTGACGGCCCACCCCGAACTGCCGCTCGCGGACTGCGCGTTCTCCACGGCCTCGACCCGGTCGGCGCGGGCCCACCGGGGTGTCGTGATCGCCGATGATCGCGCCACGGCGCTCGACGGACTCACCGCCCTCGCCGAGGGAAGGCCCGCCGGCAACGTCGTCACCGGTGTCACCCGGTTCGTCAGCGGTGTGGTGATGGTCTTTCCCGGCCAAGGCTCGCAGTGGGTCGGCATGGCCACCGAGCTGATGGCCCACTCCCCGGTCTTCGCGGAGCGGATGAGGCAGTGCGAGGAGGCGCTGGCACCGTACGTCACCTGGTCGCTCGGCGACGTCCTGGCCGATCCGGACGGCAACGGCCTGGAACGGGTCGACGTGGTGCAGCCGGTGCTGTGGGCCGTCATGGTCTCGCTGGCCGGATTGTGGCGTTCCTTCGGAGCGGTGCCCGCCGCCGTCCTCGGTCACTCCCAGGGCGAGATCGCCGCAGCCGTCACGGCCGGGGCGCTCACGCTGGAGGACGGCGCACGGGTGGTCGCACTGCGCAGCAGGGAGCTGCTGGCCCTGTCGGGCGGGGGCGGCATGGCCTCCCTGCCGTTCGCCGCGGAGCACGTCAAGGAACTGATCGCGGACACCGACCTGTCGATCGCGGCCGTCAACGGTCCTTCCGCGACCGTCGTCTCCGGAGGCACTCAGGAGATCGACGATCTGATCGCCCGGGTACCGCAGGCCCGGCGGATCCCGGTCGACTACGCCTCCCACTCCGCGCAGGTCGACGGCATCGGCGACGACATTCTGCGGGCCCTGGACGGGATCGCGCCGCGTCCGGGTCCCTTGCCCTTCTTCTCCTGCGTCACCGGGGGGACTCACGACCCGGCCGGCCTGAACCCCCGGTACTGGGTGGACAACCTGCGGGGCCGCGTCCGCTTCCACGACACCGTGGGTGCCGTACTGGGGCAGGGGCACCGGGTGTTCATCGAGTGCTCGCCGCATCCGGTGCTCGCCCCCGGCGTCGAGGAGACCGCCGCGGACCAGGGCGTCGAGGCCGCCGTGATCAGTACGCTGCACCGGTCCGACGGCGGTCTGCCGCGCCTCGTCACCGCCCTGGCCGAGGCCTATGTGCGCGGCGTGCCGATCGACTGGACGGCCCTGTTCGCGGGCACCGAGGCCACCGTCGTCGACCTGCCCACCTACGCCTTCCAGCGCAGGCGCTACTGGCTGCCGGACCACGACCGTGGGTCCGCGGACGTCGCGGCCGCCGGACTCGCCGAGACCGACCACCCTCTGCTGGCGGCCGGCACGCGGGTGGCGCACGGCGAGCAGCACCTGTTCGTCTCCCGGCTGCCGGACGAGAGCCTGCTGACGGGTACGAGCCTCGTCGAACTGGCCCTGCGCGCAGGCCAGGAGACGGGCTGCCCACGGCTGGACGAGCTGACCGTCGACGCGGCGCCGGCGTCCACGGGCACCGCGGTCACCTGCCAGGTCTGGGTGGGGGCACCGGACGACCAGGGCCGACGGCCGCTGACCGTGCACTCCGGCCCCGACGCCCTGGGCGACACCTGGACACGGCGGGCCACCGGACGGCTCGGCCCGGTCCCCGGGGCGAGCCCCGCCGGCCTGACCCCGTGGCCGCCCGCCGCGTGGCGGGAGGGGACGACCGTGTATTCCGAAGCCGCTCTCGACGACGGACAACGCACCCGGGCCGACGGCTACGGGCTGCATCCGCTGCTCCTCGACGCCGCCCTGGCGGAAAGCCGCAGCCTGCTGGAGGAGGCCGACGGCCAGACCTGGGAGCCGCACGTCTGGCGCGGGGTGACCTTGTTCGCCGACGGCGCCACCGAGGTTCGGGTACAGGCCGTGCACGGCGGCCCCCAGACCATGTCCCTGCTGCTCGCCGATGCAACGGGTGCCCCGGTGGCCGCCGCCGAGGCCGTGGAGTGGAAGCCGGTCACGGCGGCCCGGCCGGCCGAGGCGGCGGGCAGCGTGCTGCACCGTGTGGAGTGGCGTCAGCTGCCCGCGGCGACGGGGAGCGTGGCGGAGGAGGACCGGGGCGAGCTCGGCGACACGGTCACGGACGCCGAGACCGTTCCCGGCCTGGTCGTGCTGCCGGTCAGGACGGCGGACGGGGACGAACCGGCCGATGTCGTCGGGCGCACCACGGCCGACGTGCTCACCAGCCTGCAACGCCGGCTGGCGGACCGGCGTTTCGACGGATCGCGTCTGGTGCTGGTCACCGAGCGCGCGGTGGCCGCCGCACCGGGCGACGCGCCCTCCCTGGCCGCGGCACCTGTCTGGGGGCTGATCAGGTCCGCGCAGGCCGAGTACCCCGGACGCCTGCTGCTCGTCGACGTGGACGGTACGGATGAGTCGCGGAACGCGTTGGAGGCGGCGGTGGCCGCCGCCGTCGAGGCGGACGAGAACCAGGTCGCGTTGCGCCGGGGCAGAGCACTGGTGCCGCGTCTGACGCGACTGCCCGGCACGCCCGCCACGTCCGACCGGACGCGGAGCCTGGCCGATCGCGTCGCCGACGGGACCGTCGTCATCACCGGCGGCACCGGTGCGCTGGGCCCGGTCCTCGCCCGCCACATGGTCACGCGCTACGGAGCGCGCCAGCTGATCCTGCTGAGCAGGCGCGGACCGCGGGCCCCGGGCGCCGCCGCCCTCCGCGCCGAACTGGCGGAGCTGGGCGCGGAGACGACCGTGATCGCCTGCGATGTGACGGAGCGGGAACAACTCGCCGCCGCGCTCGCCGCCGTCCCCGCCGACCGTCCGCTCGGCGCCGTGCTGCACCTCGCCGGAACGCTCGACGACGCCACCCTCGCGTCCCTCACACCCGAGCGCCTGGACCGCGTACTCGACCCCAAGGTGCGCGGCGCCCTCCATCTGCACCGGCTCCTGGACGAGCCGGACGCGGCGCCCCTGGTGCTGTTCTCCTCCCTCGCGGCCCAGCTCGGACCCGCCGGGCAGACCAACTACGCGGCCGCCAACGCCTTCCTGGACGGGCTGGCCGCACACCGGCTGGCGCACGGATTGTCGACCTGCGCGCTCGCCTGGGGACCCTGGTCGCCGGACGAGGCCGAAACGGAGGGGATCGGCGCCGCCACCGACCCGGTGACCCGTGAACGTTCGGGGCTGCTGCCCTGGCCGGTCGATGCCGCGCTGGAGGCCTTCGACGCCGCCCTCGCACAGGCCGAGGCGCTGTTGATACCGGTGCGGTTCGACGCCACGGCCATCCGGGCCAGAGCCGCGGAGGAGCCGCTTCCGCCGGTACTGCGCGGCCTGTTCGGCGGGGCCGCACGCCGACGGGTCGGCGCCGCCTCCGCGCAGGGCGCCCCGCGGTGGGCGCGGCGGCTCGACGGGGTGTCCGCCGATGCCCGGCGAGGTCTGTTCCTGCAGCTGGTGCGGGAGCAGGTGGCCGGCGTCCTCGGACATGAGGAGGCCGACGCCCTGGACCCGCGACGGCCCTTCAGCGACCTGGGGTTCGACTCACTCAGCGGGGTGCGGCTGCGCAACCGGCTGAGCGCAGAGACCGGACTGAGTCTGCCGTCCGCTCTGGTGTTCACGTATCCCACCATGGGCGACCTGGCCGCGTACCTGGACGAGCAGCTGGCCCGGAGCACCGGCCCGGGGGCCGGGGCCGAAGAGCCCGGCCAGGCCGAACTGGACCGGTTGGAGCGGGCCCTGAGCGGTGACGCGCTGGGCGCCGGGACCCGTGACCGCGTTCTGCGCCGCATGGAGGCGCTGCTGTGGAAGGCCCGTGCCGGTGACGAAGCGGACGGCGGACTCGGCACCACCGACCTGGACGCGGTGAGCGACGACGAGATGTTCGACCTGATCGACCGACAACTGGGAACCGGCTGACGAGGGAGCCATGGAGACCGAACCGGTGAAGGCAGAACTGCGTCGCAAGCAGGTGGTCGACGAGTACTTCCGTCGTCTCGACGCCGGCGATGTGCCCGGAGTGCTCGCCCTGTTCGCGGACAACGCCCGAATCGAGGACCCGGTGGGCCACCCGGCCCACGAGGGGGCCACCGCCCGCGAGGCGTATGTGAGCGAGCAGGTGGCCCGGGGGGCCCGGCTGACCCCCGGCACTCTCGTGGCTTCCCATGACGAGGAACAGGTGGCCGTGCCGTACACGGTGTCCACGACCGCGGAGGTCGTCGACGCGCTCGGTCTCTTCCGGGTCGGCCCGGCCGGGACCATCACGGAGATCCGTGCCTTCTCGGGCAGGACCGACCGGCGCCCGACCGACGCACCCGAGCACAGGAAGGACCGTGATGACTGACACGACCGGCCGCGAGAAGGTCGACCTCCCCCCACTGCAACTCACCTCACTGGTCTCGCTCTACGCCAAGGCCCTCGACAGCGTGGTCAAGCGACCCGTACTGGGCGACCGGGGCGCCGCCGCCACCGTCCGTCGTATCGACCACGACTTCCGCAGCCTGAAGCTGCGGCGCGACGACGCGGTCGCCACCGTGGCGCGCGCGGCCCAACTTGACCGCTGGAGCCAGGAGTTCCTCGACGGGCATCCGGAAGCCGACGTCCTGCACCTGGGGTGTGGGCTGGACCGGCGGGTGGAGCGGCTGCCCGCGGCGATCGGCCGTGACTGGTACGACGTCGACCTGCCCGAGACGGTCGAGCTGTGCCGGCGGCTGTTCGACCCCCTACCCGGCCACCAGTGGCTGGCCCGCTCCGTCACCGACCCGGACTGGCAGGAGTGCCTGCCGGAGCGCCCGTCGGTTCTCGTGGTCGCCGAGGCGCTGACGATGTTCCTCGACGAGCAGTCGATGCGTGCCCTCGTCGCGGGAGTCGTCGCACGCTACCCGCACGGCTGCCTCCTGTTCGACGCGTACACCCCCCTCGCCGTGCAGACCATGCGGAAGCACCCCACATTCCAGGCCGTCGGCACCGGACCCACCTGGGGTATCGACGACGCTCGCACTTTCGAGCAGTGGGCGCCCGGACTGACGTACGACCGGGAGTGGTACCTCGTCGGCTCCCGGCACATTCTCCGGATGCCGCCGCTGTCGATCCTCATCTCCGGCGTGATGTATCTGCACCCCGGACTCCGCCGCTACAGCAGGCTTGTCCGACTGACCTGGTAAGGGGCGAATAGGGGTACGCACCGGAGGGCCGTCTCCCTATCCTGAGACGGGAAGAAAGAGGGGCTCATGAGGGTCATTTGGTTTCACATGCAGGGGTACCGCGATCTTCCGGACGATTTACAGGACCGCTATGAAAGCGTCTGGGTGACCGCGCCGAACGACGAGTTGTGCGACCCGGAGACCGCTGGTCGATATCTGAACTGGAATCTCGACGAGCTGGAGTACGCGGACGATCTGGGATTCGATGGAATCGGCACCAACGAACACCATCAGAACGGATACGGGTTTCCGGTCTCCCCTCATATGACCGCCTCCGTCCTGGCGCGCCGGAAGTCGGACGCGGCGATCTGTCTGCTGGGGACCACGCTGCCGACCTACCACCCGCTGCGGGCCGCCGAGGAACTGGCGATGCTCGACTGCATGAGCGGCGGACGGCTGATCACGGGCTGGCCGGTGGGCACGTCGATGGACACCGTCGGCAACTTCGGGATCCCACCGGACGAGGTGCGCCCCCGCTACTACGAGGCGCACGACCTGATCAAGGCCGCCTGGACCAGGCCCGGTCCGTTCCCCTTCAACGGCAAGTACACCAAGCTCCGCCACGTCAATCCGTGGCCCAAGCCCCTTCAGCGGCCGCATCCCCCGATCTGGATGGCCGGCGGCGGCTCCCTGGAGACCTATCACTTCGCGGCGCAGAACAACTACACCTTCAACTACCTGAGTTTCGCCGGCTACCAGATGGCCCGCGCGCTGATGCAGAGCTTCTGGCTCACAGCCGAGCACCACGGCCTCGACGACAACCCCTACCGGGCGGGGTTCGCCCAGCTCGTCTGCGTGGCCGACACCGACGCCGAGGCCCGCCGGCTCTACGAGAAGCACGTCCTGAACTTCTTCAACAAGTCGATGTACATCGCGCCGCACTTCTCCCGCGTCCCGGGCTACATGTCCCGTGAGAGCGTGGAGAAGATGCTCCAGAAGACCGGCGCGGCCAGCACGTTCGGGGCGGCACCCGTCGATGCCCGGCCCACCTGGGACAGCATCGTCGAGAAGCAGGGCGCGGTCATCGCCGGCAGCCCCGACACGGTCGCGCACCGCCTCACGGAGATGATCAAGGGGCTGCGGATCGGCCATCTGATCACCATCATGCAGATCCAGTCGATGCCCACCGACCTGACCAAGCACAGCACCAAACTGTTCGCCGAGAAGGTCATGCCCCGCATCCAGCGCATCTGGCGGGACACCCCGTACGAGGACCACTGGTGGCCCAGCGGCGCGACCCGCAACACCGCACCGATGGAAGGCAGCCCGGCGGGAGGCGCGGTCCGATGAACCAGGCGACCACGACCCTCCTCGAACTCGGCGGCGGACTCGCCCCCAACCCCGTGATGGCGCACGGCGACGGCAGCCCCCTGGTGTACCTGCACGGGCCGTTCGGCCAGGAATGGTCCGGCTACCTGGACGACCTGGCCGCGCGCCGCCGTGTGTACGCCCCCGCCAACCCCGGCGCCGACGACCCCGCCGACCTGCGTCTGCTGGACCACCTCTGGGACCTCGTCCTCTACTACGACGAGCTGTTCGACCGGCTCGGCCTCGGCACCGTCGACCTGGTCGGCCATTCCTACGGTGGCATGGTGGCCGCCGAGTACGCGGCGGCCTACCCGGCGCGGGTCCGGCGACTGGTGCTGATCGGCGCCATGGGCCTGTGGCGAGACGACGCCCCCGTCAACGAGTTCGTCACCGTCGCGCCCGAGACCCTGGACAGCCAACTCTGGCACGACCGGACGGAATCGGCGGTGGCAGCCTTCCGGGCCGTACCCGAGGACGTCGAGGAGTCGCACGCGCGGCTGCTCCGCCGCTTCGGGGCCGTGGCCAGCACCGCCCACTTCAGCTATCCCATCCCCGAACGGGGCCTGGTGAAGCGGCTGCGCCGCATCACCGCCGACACGCTCCTGATATGGGGAGCCGACGACGGCCTGGTCCCGCCCGTGTACGCCGAGGACTTCGCCCGCCGACTGCCCTCCGCCACCTGCGAGATCGTGCCCGCCGCGGGCCACTATCCGCACGTGGAACAGAGGGAACGGGTTTCACGTCGCACTCTCGAGTTCCTGGCCTGAGACGACCATGGACAACGACACTCCCACGAGGCCCGATACCTTCCCGAGTCCGCCACCGGTCCGCGTCCTGGCCCTCGGCGGCTCCATCCGACCGCGGTCGTCCTCCGGACTCGCCCTGGCCCGCACCGCGGCCATGGCCGAACTCCGCGGCGCCACCGTCTCGTTGCTCACCGGCCGCGACCTGGTGCTGCCCATGTACGAACCGGGGTCCGCCGCACGGTCCGCCGAGGCCCGCCGGCTGTTGGCCCGGGTCCGCTCCGCGGACGCCCTGCTGCTGTGCTCGCCGGGCTACCACGGCACCATCTCCGGGCTGGTCAAGAACGCCCTGGACCATCTGGAGGCACTGCGCCACGACGACCGCCCCTACCTGGACGGCATGCCGGTCGGATGCATCACCGTCGCCCATGGCTGGCAGGCGGCCGTCGGCACCCTGCACACCCTGCGCGCCACCGTCCACGCCCTGCGCGGCTGGCCCACCCCCCTCGGCGTCGCCGTGAACGGGGCGGCGACCCCCCTCGAAGGCGGCAAGCGCGCCGACGACGACGAGCTGGCCCCCGACCCCGGTGTACTCGGACAGCTTTCCCAGGTCGCCGCCCAGGTGGTCGATTTCGCCCGGACCGCGAAATCGGTCGGCCCGGCCCGGGAGTCCACCGCGGTGACCGCCGGAGGCGCACAGAAATAGAGGACCGCCAAAGGCGCGAAGCAACAGTGATGGAAACGCCGTGCGATCGGAAAAGGCCCACGGCGAGGACATCGGTTCCCGTACGCGACCGTAATTCGACAGGCTCACCTGGTGGGGTTGATATGGCGATGGAGAACGAGGAAAAACTCCGTGACTATCTCAAGCGGGTCACGGCCGAACTCGGTCAGACACGGGAACGCCTTCTCGAAGTCTCCCAGGCCGGGCGAGAACCGATCGCCATCGTCGGAATGGCATGTCGTTTTCCCGGCGGAGTGAGTTCGCCGGAGGAGCTGTGGGATCTGGTCCACGACGGACGCGACGCCATAGCGCCCTTCCCGACGGACCGCGGCTGGCCCCAGGACCTCTACGACCCCGACCCCGACCGGACCGGCAAGAGCTACGTCCGCGAGGGCGGCTTCATCGAGGGCGCCGCCGACTTCGACCCCGCCTTCTTCGGTATCTCACCGCGCGAGGCCCTGGCCATGGACCCCCAGCAGCGGCTGGCCCTGGAGTCCGCGTGGCACGCCTTCGAAAGCGCCGGCATCGACCCCGCCGGGCTCAGGGGCAGCAAGACGGGTGTCTTCGTCGGCGCGGTCACCACCGACTACTTCACCCGCCTGGACCGGGTGCCCGACGGCATGGAGGGCTACCTCGCCACCGGCAGCATGACCAGCGTCACCTCCGGACGGGTCGCCTACACCTTCGGCCTGGAAGGCCCGGCGATCAGCGTCGACACCGCCTGCTCCTCCTCGCTCGTCGCACTCCACCTGGCCTGCCAGTCCCTTCGCAACGGCGAGTGCTCACTGGCACTCGCCGGAGGCGTCGCCGTCATGCCGTCCCCGGCGGGATTCGTGGAGTACAGCCGGCAGCGGGCGCTGGCCGCCGACGGACGCTGCAAGTCGTACGCCGACACCGCCGACGGCACCACGTGGTCGGAGGGCGCCGGCATGCTCCTCGTGGAGAAGCTGTCCGACGCACGGCGCAACGGCCACACCGTGCTCGCGGTCATCGCGGGCTCGGCCGCCAACCAGGACGGGGCGAGCAACGGGCTGTCGGCCCCCAGCGAACTGAGTCAGCGCGAGGTCATCCGCACGGCACTGGCCAACGCCGGACTCGGCACCGGGGACGTGGACATGGTCGAAGGTCATGGCACCGGCACCGCACTCGGTGACCCGATCGAGGCACAGGCCCTCCTGGCGACCTACGGCCAGGACCGGGGCGACGGCCCGCCGCTGCGGCTGGGCTCCATCAAGTCCAACCTCGGCCACTCCGGGCCGGCCGCCGGCGTCGCCGGCGTCATCAAGACGGTGATGTCCCTGCGACACGGTGTCATGCCGAGGACGCTGCACATCGACCGCCCGTCCACGCAGGTGGACTGGGAAGCGGGAGCGGTGTCGCTGCTGACCGAGTCCGAACCGTGGTCCGTGCCGGACGAGCGGCCCCGGCGTGCCGGCGTGTCCTCCTTCGGCGTCAGCGGCACCAACGTCCACGTCATCCTCGAGGAGCCGACCGCCGACGACCGGTCCGCCGCCCCGGAACCCGGCCGAGCCCCTGCCGCGGTGTCCCTGACGGTCTCCGGACGCGGCGACGCCGGCCTGCGCGCCCAGGCCGATCGGCTGCGCCGGTTCCTCGTCGACCATCCGGACCTGCGCCTGGCCGACGTCGCCTGGTCGCTGGCGGCGACCCGGCCGACGCACTCGCACCGCGCCGTGGTGGTCGCCTCCGACCGCGCCGAGGCACTGAGCGGCCTGTCCGCGCTGACCGACGGTGAACCGACCGCACCGACACCCGCGGGCGGGGCCGCCGACGACAGCCGGGTGGCGCTCGTGTTCCCCGGGCAGGGCTCGCAGTGGGCGGGCATGGCCGTCGAACTGCTCGACACCTCACCGGTGTTCGCCGCCGGCATGGGCCGCTGCGACCAGGCCCTGCGGCCGTTCGTCGGCTGGTCCCTGCTGGACGTCCTGCGCGATCCCGACGCCGACTGGCTGCAGCACGTCGACAAGTTGCAGCCGGTCCTGTGGGCCACCATGGTCTCCCTGGCCGACGTGTGGCGCGCGTCAGGCGTCGTCCCGGCCGCCGTCGCCGGCCACTCCCAGGGCGAGATCGCCGCGGCCGTCGTCGCCGGCGCCCTCAGCCTGGAGGACGGCGCCAAGGTCGTGGCCCGCCGCAGCCAGGCACTGATCTGGTTGAGCGGCCTCGGCGGCATGGTCTCGCTCGCCGAGTCCGCCGAACGCACCCGGGACCTGCTGGCCTCGTGGGACGGCCGCCTGACGATCGCGGCCGTCAACGGCCCGTCCTCCACGGTGGTCGCCGGCGACGTGGCCGCCGTGGAGGACCTCCTCGCGCAGTCCGAACGGCTGGGTGTCCGAGCCACCCGGATCCCCGTCGACTACGCCTCGCACTCCGCGCACGTCGATCTCATCGTCGACGACATGCGCCAGGCGCTCTCCGACGTCTCACCGCGCCGCAGCGAGGTCCCCTTCATCTCCAGCGTCTCCGGAGAGGTCCTGGACACCCGGCAGCTGGACGCCGACTACTGGATCGCCAACCTCCGCAAGACCGTGCAGTTCGAGACCGCGGTGCACACCGCGCTCGACCTGGGATGCCGCGCCTTCGTCGAGGTCGGCCCCCACCCCGTCCTCAGCGTCGGGATCGAGGACACGCTGCACGACGCGGGAACCGAGGCCGCGGTGATCGGCACGCTGCGGCGCGATCAGGGCGGCCTGCCCCAACTGCTGAGCTCCCTCGGCCGGGCCTGGGCGGCGGGCCTCCCCGTGGACTGGAACCCCTGGTTCGAGGGCAGCGGAGCCCGCCGTGTCGCCCTGCCCGGCTACGCGTTCCAGCGCGAACGGTACTGGCTGGAGTCGCCGGACACCGAGCCGCCGGCAGGCACCACGGACAGCGCCGCCGACGCCGGCCAGGACGAGTTCTGGGCCGCGGTCGAGAACGAGGACCTGAACTCCCTCGCCGAGCTGCTGGACCTGGGCGACGGCCAGGCCCTGGCGCCCGCGCTGCCCTCCCTCACCCAATGGCGGCGCCGGCAGCGCCGCAACGCGGCCACCGACGTCCTGCGGTACCAGAACGTCTGGTCCGTCTCCGAGGTCGTCCGTTCGGGCGGGGACCTGTCGGGGACCTGGCTGCTCGTCGCCCCCGACGCCGGAGCCGAGGACCTGGTCACGGCCTGCGCCAAGACCCTCAGCGAGCACGGCGCCGAATCGATGTACCTGGGCGTCGCACCGCAGGACACCGTCGACGACACCCTGGCCGACCGCGTCGCCGAGATCGTCGAGACCACCCCCGGCCTCCACGGAGTGGTGTCCCTGCTGGCCGTGGACGACCGCCCCCACCCGGCCGCCGAAGTGGTGCAGGCCGGACTCGCCGGCAACGCCGCTCTCATCCGGGCCCTGGCCCGTGCCGCGGACGCCACCGGCACGGCGGCGCAGCTGTGGTTCCTCACCCAGGGCGCGGTCTCCGCCACCAGGATCGACCGGGTCAGCCACCCCCAACAGGCCTTGACCTGGGGCCTGGGGCGGGTCGCGGCGCGCGAGCACCCGCGGTTGTGGGGCGGACTCGTCGACCTGCCTCAGGAAATGAGCGACCCGGTGCGCGAACGGCTGTCGGCCGTCCTGGCGGGCATCGACGGTGAGGACGAGATCGCAGTGCGGTCCTGGGACGTCCTGGTCCGCAGGCTCGTGCGCGACCCGCTCGGCGACACCCCCGCGCTGCGCACCTGGCGGCCCGAGGGAACCGTACTCGTCACCGGTGGCACCGGCGCCCTCGGCCGCCATGTGGCGCGCTGGCTGGTGCAGGCCGGCGCCCCGCACGTCCTGTTGCTCAGCCGCAGCGGCCCGGACGCCCCGGCGGCGGCGGAACTCACGGCCGAGTTCGGGGACCGGGTCACGGTCGCCGCCTGCGACATCGCCGACCGGGACGCCCTGGCCGGCCGGCTCGCGGCCCTCCCCGCGGACCAGCCGCTCACCGCGGTCGTGCACACCGCCGCCGCCCTCGACGACTGCGTCATCGACTCACTCACCCCCGCGCGCATGGCGAACGTCCTGCGCGCCAAGGTGCGGGGCACCCTCAACCTGCACGAACTCACCCGGGACCGCGACCTGTCGGCGTTCGTGATGTTCTCCTCCTTCGGGGCGAGCCACGCCTCCGCCGGCCTGGCCAACTACGCCCCCGGCAACGCGTTCCTCGACGCCTTCGCCGAGTACCGCCGCGCCGAGGGACTGTCCGCCACGACCGTCGCGTGGGGAACCTGGGCCGGCGCGGGAATGGCCGCGGGCGGCGCGGGTGAACGCGCCCGCATGCAGGGCCTGTACGAGATCGACCCCAAGCTTGCCGTCGACTCCCTGCAACGCGCCCTCGACCACGACGAGAGCCGCCCCGTGATCGTGGACATCCGGTGGGACGACTTCACCCTCGGCATCGACCCCGACCGGCCGACCCGCCTGTTCGACCTGCTGCCGGACGCCAAGCGTCTGCACGAGACCACCACCGACGCGCAGACCCCCGCGGCCGACGACACCACGGCCGACGACACCTCCGGGCTGGTCGACCGGCTCGCCGGACTCGGCACCGCCGAACGTGACCAGGCACTGCTCGACCTGGTCCGCAAGCAGGCCGCCGCGGTGCTGGCACACGGCACCTCGGGACATGGCTCCGCGGAAGCCGTCCAGCCCGACCGGGCCTTCAGGGAACTGGGTGTGGACTCCCTGAGCGGTGTCGAACTGCGCAACCGGCTCGGCGCCGCCACCGGGCTCAGCCTGCCCGCCTCCGTCGTCTTCGACCACCCGACCCCCGCCGAACTCGCCCGCCATTTGCGCCTGGAGCTCTTCGGCGAGGGCGACCCGATCCCCGGCCTCCTGGAGATCGAACAGCTGGAGGCGGCCCTCGCCCGGATCGACCCGTCGGACGACCGCGCCCACAGCGCCGTGGGAGACCGCCTACGCGGCCTGATCGCCACCTGGCGCGAGGTCCGACCCCACGGCGACACACACGACCAGGTCCGCGAGGCGAGCGACGTCGAACTCTTCGAGCTGCTGGACAAGGAGCTGGAGGCGTGACCTCACCGGCGGACAACGAGGCGAGGCTCCGGGACTATCTGCGGCGCGCCACCGCCGACCTCCTGACGGCGCGCCGCCGGGTGGAGGAGCTGGAGGAGAGCACGCCCCTGGCCGTCGTCGGCATGGCGTGCCGCCTGCCCGGCGGAGCCGACACGCCGGAAGCGCTGTGGGACCTGGTGTCGTCGGGAGGCGACGCGATCGGCCCGTTTCCGGACGATCGCGGCTGGGACCTCGGGGCGCTCCACGACACCGACTCCGGCCGCGTCGGCACGTCGTACGTCCTCCAGGGCGGCTTTCTGGCGAACGCCGGTGGCTTCGACGCCGAACTCTTCGGCGTGTCGCCGAAGGAGGCCCTGGCCATGGACCCCCAGCAGCGGCTGCTGCTGGAGACCTGCTGGGAGGCGCTCGAACGGTCCGGCCTGGACCCCACGGCCCTCAAAGGAACGCGCACCGGTGTGTTCGCCGGCACCTTTCCCAACGGCTACAACGACATCCTCAAGGAACCGCCCGCCGACGTCGCCGGCTACCTCACCACCGGAAATGCCTCCTCCACCCTGTGTGGAAGGATCTCCTACGCCCTGGGCCTGGTCGGACCGTCGATCGCCGTCGACACCGCCTGCTCGTCGTCGCTGGTGGCACTGCACCTGGCCGTCACCTCCCTGCGCGCCGGGGAGTGCTCCCTGGCGCTGGTCGGCGGTGCCTCGGTCATCGCCGAACCCGAGGTCTTCATGTCCCTCAGCCATCAGCGAGGCCTGTCCGCGGACGGCCGGTGCAGGGCGTTCGCCGACGGCGCCGACGGCACCGGCATGTCCGAGGGCGTGGGCGTTCTCGTGCTGGAACGGCTGGCGGACGCAGTGGCGCGAGGGCATCGGGTCCTGGCGGTGGTGCGGGGCTCGGCGGTCAACCAGGACGGCGCGTCCAACGGGCTCACCGCACCCAACGGCCCGTCCCAGGAGGCCGTGATCCGGGCCGCGCTGGCCGACGCCCGCCTCAGCCCCTCGGAGATCGACGCCGTCGAGGGGCACGGGACCGGCACGACCCTCGGCGACCCCATCGAGGCCGAGGCACTGCTGGCCACCTACGGCCGGGAGCGTGGTGAGCGCGCTCCCCTGTGGCTGGGGTCGGTCAAGTCCAACATAGGGCACACCCAGGCGGCGGCCGGCGTCGCGGGCGTCATCAAGACCGTGATGGCGCTGAGGAACGGGGTGCTGCCCCGCACCCTGCACATCGACGCACCGTCCGCCCAGGTGAACTGGGACCGGGGACAGGTGCGCCTGCTGACCGAACCCCACCCCTGGACGCCCGTCGACGGCCGCCCCCGTAGGGCCGCCGTCTCCTCCTTCGGTTACGGCGGCACCAACGCCCACGTGATCCTGGAGGAGGCGCCCGAGACTCCGCCCCACGACGCCGAAGAGCACCGGCCCGAGGGCCGGCCGTTGCCGTTCGTGCTCTCCGGCGGTTCGATGGACGCCCTCGACGCCCAAGCCGCCCGCCTTCGCGACTTCCTCGGGAACGACGCCGCCCGACTCACCGACGTGGCCTGGTCCTTGGCGTCCACCCGTGCCCGCCTGACACATCGCACCGTGATCGTCGCTTCCGACGGGACCCAGCTGCTGGAGGCCCTGTCGAGCACACCCACTGCCGGGGTGACCGGTGTGGCGGATGTGTCGGGGTCTCCGGTGTTGGTGTTTCCGGGGCAGGGGGCGCAGTGGGCGGGGATGGGGCTTGAGTTGTGGGACGGCTTGCCGGTGTTCGGTGAGCGGATGGCGGAGTGTGAGGCGGCGCTGGCCCCGTTGGTGGACTGGTCGTTGCGTGAGGTGCTGGCCGGTGATCTGGATCGGGTGGATGTGGTGCAGCCGGCGTTGTGGGCGGTGATGGTGTCGCTGGCGGGGGTGTGGGAGTCGTTCGGGGTGCGGCCGTCCGCGGTGGTGGGGCATTCGCAGGGGGAGATCGCGGCTGCGGTGGTGGCCGGTGGCCTGTCTTTGGAGGACGGGGCGCGGGTGGTGGCGTTGCGTAGTCGTGCGTTGCGGGAGTTGGCGGGTTCGGGCGGGATGGTGTCGCTGCCGCTCGCGGTGGAGTGGGCGTCGGAGCTTGCTGCTGGGCTGGGGTTGTCGGTGGCTGCGGTCAACGGGCCGTCGTCGACGGTGGTGTCGGGTGATGTGGCGGCGTTGGAGGAGCTGCTTGTCCGGGTGCCGGAGGCGCGGCGGATCCCGGTGGACTATGCCTCGCATTCCTCGCATGTGGACCGGATCGCCGACGACATTCGTGACGCTTTGGACGGCATCACGCCGCGTACCGGTGAGATCCCCTTCATTTCCAGTGTGACCGGTGAGGTGCTGGACACGGTCGGTCTGGATGCGGAGTACTGGGTGACCAACCTGCGCCGGACGGTGCGCTTCCAGGACGCGGTCGCCACCGCGCTGGAGCGGGGGAACAGGGTGTTCACGGAGGTCAGTCCGCATCCGGTGCTGACGGTGGGTGTGGAGGAGACGGCCGGGCTGTCGGACGTGGTGGTGACCGGGACTCTGCGCCGCGGCGACGGCGGTGTCCCGCGGGTGCTCACCTCGCTGGCCGAGGTGTTCGTGCGAGGCGTGGACGTCGACTGGTCCGCTGCCTTCGCGGGCACGGACGCACGGACGGTCGAGCTGCCCACGTACGCCTTCCAGCACCGCCACTACTGGCTGGAGGGCGGCATCGGCAGCGTCCCCACCGACTGGGTGGCCGCCGCGGGCGTGCGCGGGGCCCACCATCCTCTGCTCGGCGCCGCGATCCGGCTGGCCGACACCGACGAGTACGTCATGACCGGACGGCTCTCCCGCTACAGCCACTCCTGGCTCGCCGACCACACGGTGCTCGACAAGGCGCTGTTGCCCGGTGCGGCCTTTCTGGAGATGGCGCTGCGCGCCGCCGACGAGGTCGGCTGCGCGCAGGTCGAGGAACTGGCCCTGCAACAACCCCTGGTCCTGCCCGACCACGGCTGCGCCTTCGTCCAGGTACGCGTCGGGGCCAGGGACGACGACGGTCGACGCATGCTCACCGTGTCCGCCTGCTCCGACGACGCTCTGGGGGAGACCTGGCACCGGCACGCGGTCGGCGTCCTGACCGAAGAGCCGCCGGACAGCCCGCCGGGACTGGAGACCTGGCCACCGCCGGAGGCCACGCCGATCGACCTGGACGACTTCTACGCCCGCACAGCGGAGGCGGGATACGGCTACGGCCCCGCCTTCCAGGGGCTGCGTGCGGCCTGGCGCCATGACGACGCGGTGTACGCGGAGGTCGCGCTGGGCGACGAACAGCTCTTGGTGGCATCCCGGTTCGGACTGCACCCCGCCCTGTTGGACGCCGCGCTCCAGGCGAGCGGGTTCGGCGGCTTCTTCGGCGACGACGGCCGGGTCCGGCTGCCGTTCTCCTGGAACGGCGTGGCGCTCCACGCGGCAGGCGCGGCAGCACTGCGGGTCCGAGTCGCGGAGTGCGGCGGCGCCACCGACGGCGCGCTCTCCGTGCTGGTGACCGACTTGTCCGGCCGTCCGGTGGCCTCGGTGGAGAAGGTCGTGGTCCGGCCGGTGGCCGCCGGTTCCCTCGTGACCGACCGCGACGACGAGGACCTCTTCCGTCTGGACTGGGTGCCGGTCGCAGAGGCGGCCTCCGCCACCGCTCCGGACACGTGGACCGTTCTCGGCGGCGACGACCTGGGCCTGGGCTGTGGCGTGGCCGCCTCCCTGGCCGACGTGCCGGCGTCGGCGGAGGTCGTGGTCACGGCGTGCCTCGACCGTCGGCCGGTCGACGTGGCGCGCGCCCTCCTCGCCGACGCGGTGGCGCTGGTCCGAGAGTGGGCCGCCGATGAAGCGAGGGACGCGGCACGACTGGTCGTCGTGACGCGCTCGGCGGTCGCGGCCGCACCGGGCGACGACGTGGCGGACCTCGCGCATGCCCCCGTCTGGGGTCTGCTGCGCAGCGCGCAGTCCGAACACCCGGGCCGGATCGTCCTGGTCGACCTCGACGAGGACGGTGGCCACGGGATCGCCGCCTCGCTTGCCGCCGCGGTCGCCTCGGGGAAGCCCCAGATCGCCGTCCGGGCCGGCACCCTCCTGACGCCGCGCCTGCGCCGAGCCCGCGCCGGCGGTGGGCTCGCGCTGCCGGCGCGCGACGGCTGGGAGTTGTCCACCCGAGGAGGCGACACGCTGACGAGCTTGGCGCTCGTCCCCACGTCCGAGGAACCGGACGAACCCCTCGGCCCCGGCCAGGTCAGCGTCGCCGTGCGGGCCGCAGGCCTCAACTTCCGTGACGTACTGCTGGCGTTGGGCCTGTACCCCGGCGGCGGACGCATGGGCAGCGAGGCCGCCGGCGTGGTGACCGCCGTGGGACAGGGCGTCGAAGGGATCACGGTCGGCGACCGGGTACTCGGACTGATGCCGACGGCTTTCGCCGACCGGACCGTCACCGACCACCGCCTGCTCACCCGCATCCCGGACGACTGGTCGTTCGAACGCGCCGCCTCGGTCCCGATCGCGTACCTGACCGCCTGGTACGGCCTGGTCGACCTGGGCGGACTCACCGCCGGAAGCAGGGTGCTGGTGCACGCGGCCGCCGGCGGAGTCGGTACGGCCGCCGTGCGCATCGCCCGCCACCTGGGCGCCGAGGTGTACGGCACCGCCGGCGAGGGGAAATGGGACGCGCTGCGCGCCCTGGGCCTCGACGACGACCACATCGCCTCGTCCCGCACCACCGAGTTCGCCGACCGCTTCCCGGCCGTGGACATCGTGCTCAACTCCCTGACGGGGGAGTACATCGAGTCGTCCCTCCGGCTGCTGTTGCACGGCGGCAGGTTCGTGGAGATGGGCAAGACCGACCTGCGCGACGCCGACCAGGTCGCCGCCGACCACCCCGGCGTGCGGTACCGGGCGTTCGACCTGATGGCCGATGCCGGTCCCGACGTTCTCGGCGCCCTGTTACGGCGGATCGTCGGCCTGCTCGAAGCGGGAGAGCTGCAGACCCTGCCCATGAGCGCGCGCGACATGCGCCGGGCGGGGGACGCGTTCCGGGAGATGAGCCAGGCGCAGCACATCGGCAAGCTCGTGCTGACCGTGCCGCGCCGCCCCTGGGCGGACTCGGGCACCGTCCTCGTCACCGGCGGTCTGGGCACGCTCGGCGGCCTGGCCGCCCGGCATCTGGCCACCCACCACCGCGTACCCCACCTCCTGCTCTGCGGCCGACAAGGCCTGCGGACCCCGGGAGCCGCCGAACTCAAGGCAGAGTTGGAAGAGTTGGGAACCCGGGTCACCGTTGCCGCATGCGATGTCGCCGACCGCGGGCAGCTCGAAGACCTCCTGGACGCCGTCCCCGCCGACCTGCCGTTGACCGGAGTCGTGCACGCCGCCGGAGTCCTCGACGACGCCACCGTCGCGGCCCTGAACTCCGACCAGATCGACCGGGTGCTGCGCCCCAAGCTGGATGCCGCCGTGCATCTGCACGAACTCACCCGGGACCGAGGGCTGAACGAGTTCGTCCTGTACTCGTCCGCCGCCGGCGTGGTCGGCAGCCCCGGCCAGGGGAACTACGCGGCGGCCAACGCGTTCCTGGACGCCCTGGCCGCCCACCGCCGCGCCCAGGGGCTGGCCGCGCTGTCCCTCGCATGGGGCTACTGGCAGCCCGCCAGCGCCCTGACCGGGGCACTGACCGAGGCTGAGCTGACCCGGATGTCCCGGGGCGGGCTGCTGCCCTTCTCCGGCGACCAGGGCCTGGCCGCCTTCGACGCCGCGTGCCGCACCGACGAGCCCGTGCTGGTGCCGGTCCGCCTCGACACGGACGCGGTCGCGCAGCAGCCGGAAGGCTCCGCGCTCAGGACGCTGTGCGGGCGCCTGCTGCGGGAGCCCGTACGCCGTGTGGCCGAGCCCCGGTCCTCCGCCGCCGAGGCGGGCGGCGACGCGGTGCGACGGCTGGCGGGGCTGCCGGAACACGAGGGGCGTCGGCGCACTCTCGATCTGGTGGTCGGACACATGGTCACCGTGCTCGGCTACACCCCGGGCACCTCCGTTCCGCCCGGCCGGACCTTCCGTGAGGCGGGGTTCGACTCGCTGGCCGCGGTCGAACTGCGCAACCGGCTCTCGGCCGATCTGGGCCGACGGCTGCCGGCCACGCTGACCTTCGACCATCCCACGCCCGAGGCGCTGGCCGCCCATCTGTGGTCCGAGCTGTCCGGCACCGCCGCCGCGCCCGACACGCCCACGACCGGCGCGGCCACCGCGGACGACGCCGAGCCGATCGCCCTGATCGCGATGGCCTGCCGGTATCCGGGCGGCGTGGACTCGCCGGAGGCACTGTGGGACCTGGTGGTCTCCGGCGGCGACGCCATCACCGAGTTCCCCGCGGACCGCGGCTGGGACCTGGACGCGCTCGGCAGCGGCGGGGCCTCGGTCACCGCGCAGGGCGGGTTCCTGTCCGACATCGCCGACTTCGACGCCGAGTTCTTCGGCATCTCACCACGCGAGGCCCTGGCCATGGACCCACAGCAGCGCCTGCTGCTGGAGGCAGCCTGGGAACTCGCCGAACGCTCGGGTCTCGGCCCGGACTCCCTGCGCAACAGCCGGACCGGCATCTTCGTCGGCGCCGTGCCGTCCGGCTACGGGACGCAGGTGCGCGACGTGCCCAAGGACCTGCTCGGCTACATGAGCACCGGCAACACCACCAGTGTCGCCTCGGGCCGACTCGCCTACACGCTGGGCCTGGAGGGGCCGGCCATCACGGTGGACACCGCCTGTTCGTCGTCGCTCGTGGCCCTGCACCTGGCCATGCGATCGCTGCGTGCCGGAGAGTGCTCGATGGCCGTCGTCGGTGGCGCGGCCGTCATGCCGACGCCCATCGCCTTCGTCGAGTTCAGCAGGCAGGGCGGTCTCGCCCCGGACGGACGCTGCAAGTCGTTCGCGGCGGCGGCCGACGGCGCCGGCTGGTCCGAGGGCATCGGCCTGGTGCTCGCGGAACGTCTCTGCGACGCCGTGGCCAAGGGACACCGGGTGCTGGCGGTCGTACGGGGCTCCGCCGTGAACCAGGACGGCGCCTCCAACGGCATGACCGCGCCCAACGGACCCGCGCAGCAACGTGTCATCCGCGCCGCGCTCACCGACGCACGACTCTCCTGCGACGACATCGACGCGGTCGAGGCCCACGGCACCGGAACCGTCCTCGGCGACCCCATCGAGGCCCAGGCACTGCTGGCAACGTACGGGGCCGGTCGCGCCCCCGACCGCCCACTGTGGCTGGGCTCGGTGAAGTCCAACATCGGCCACGCCGCGGCGGCCGCGGGGATGGCCGGGCTGATCAAGACCGTGATGGCCCTGCGCCACGACACCCTCCCGGCGACACTGCACGTGGACGAGCCGACACCGCACGTCGACTGGGAGGCCGGCGCCGTCCGGCTGCTCACCGAGACACGGCCGTGGCGGCGCGGTGACCGCGTCCGCCGCGCGGGCGTCTCGTCCTTCGGCATCAGCGGGACGAACGCCCATGTGATCGTGGAGGAAGCACCCCGACAGACGCCACAGGAAAGGGCCCTTGACGGAACCGGGACCGAACCGGCATCCGCCGACCGCCCTCCCGCGCACGCCCTGCCGCTGGCGCTCTCGGCACGATCGGCCCAAGGGCTGCGCGACCAGGCTCGCCGCGTGGCCGCCTTCCTGTCGGACCACCCCGAGACCGGCCTGCCGGAGCTTGCCGTCTCCCTGACCCGTACCCGCGCTCTCCTGGAACACCGCGCCCTCATCGCCGCCGACGCCATGTCCGAGGCCCTGACCGGCCTGACAGCCGTGGCGGACGACCGACCCGCCCCGAACGTGGTGACCGGCCGCGCACGTGACGGTGTGCGTCTGGGTGTGGTGTTCGCGGGTCAGGGGGCGCAGCGGTTGGGGATGGGGCGGGGGTTGTATGAGACGTTTCCGGTGTTCGCGGGGGCGTTTGATGAGGTGTGTTCCTTGTGGGATGCGCCGGTGCGGGATGTGGTGTGGGGTGGGTCGGAGGGGGCGCTT
>NZ_JBVIGA010000051.1:0-27495 GCF_055571035.1 Streptomyces malachitofuscus
AGACCCGAAACCCTTCGTCTGGACGAAGACCGCGGACGACATCCTCGAACGCCTCGCCGGATATCTGAACCGAATTCCTGACTCAGGACACTAGCGGCCCCGCGCGGCTCGTGAGCGGGCTGTAGGCGAACGACCTCGCTGCGAGGTATTCCGCGCTGAATGATGAGTTCGACGCTGCGTTGGTCGCCGCCGCTGCTTCGGCGCACACACTGGATGCCCTGTATGGCTCGGTGGTGCCGGAGGAAACCGGGCCGAGTGGAGGCGCAAGCACACCCCGCGGCGCTCGGCGGTCGCGAGGGCCTGAAGCTCGTGTTCGCTACCGGACCTCGCAACACCACCTGGGTCAGCGAGTTCACGTGGCTGTTCGAGCTTCGGGACGCTTCAGTCCACCACGAGGAAAAACCCGAGGAGACAGTCCCCCATCCAGCCCTGGGCACGCACACCGGCCGGAGTACGTCGCCTACTCGACGGAGTCGGCAGACCGGGCGGTCGGGTTGATGCTGGACGTTCTGCGCTGGTGTGTCGACAATCCAAGGCCCAAGGCATCCACTACGGGCCCAAGGCACCCACCGCCGATCAGTGGGCTGGGGAGAACGAACCGGTGGTGACTGGCCTGGAGAGCCGTTGGGCGTCGGCGTGAGAATGGCGAGGACCCAGGTCCGAGCAGCCGAGCGCTCGCGCCTATTCCTCCTCGAGGACAGGGAGCGGTCCCGCGCAACGTGCGAAGGAACGCGGGACCGCAAATTCCGGCCGTCCTGTCCGAGCCGGGCACTCGGACCATACGACGCCCACCCCCCGGACGCACGCCCGGCGCTCCATACGGGGGGACAACCGCACCAGTGTCCTCGACACTCTCGAACCTCTTCGCCATACCGCCTTCCCAGTCTCATTGGTCAGTCACGCCGTCGCAGATTTTGTGTTCAGTGTGGAGTGATCAGTGGATCGCCCGTCACGGGGCTCTTGGCCCGATACGGGGTCGGTGAGCAGGTTCTGCATTGCCCATTGGGCTCGCCAGCGTGCGGCGGCCGGACTCGGGGCACGCCCGCCCGTGTAGAGCGCGGGTGTGCCGTCCGCGTGCCAGTCGAGCGACCAGCGCCACAGTCCCCTCGCGGCCTGGCTCCATAGCGGGCGTGAGCCGAACGGCGCCGGGTCGATCGTGGTCCACACCAAGAGGTCGGTTCCCGGCACGGGGACTCGCGAGCTGGCACAGACGTGGTCGGCCCTGTGGGCCCGCCACAGCAGAGGGGTGGGCAGCACGTCCACCGTCGACAGCTCTGCCGCGTACGCGATCAGGTCAGCAACGTCCCAGAGCAGGGCCAGTGTCAGGGCGGCGCGCTGCAGCGGTGGCCAGTCGCCGGGGGCTTCCAGCAGCAGCACGTCCACGGCGTCGCCGACCCGATCGTCGTCCAGCCACCTCTCGGCCTCGTACTCCGCCATCGTCCGTGCCTGGAACTCACGGCGTCCGGCTGCCGCCTCCTCCACCAGTCCCAGCGGCGTGGTGCTGGGTCCGGTCGGCGGCCGGTCGTCAGCGTTGTGCCGGTTCGTCGGTCACGTCCACGCAGAGCGCAGCACGGCCACCCTCGCTGTGGTCTACGCGGCCCTGGCCTACGCCGAGGAGCTGGAGGGCCTGGTCGATGTCCGCGAGTTGCTGGAGCTGTGGAAGCTGGCCCACCTGTGGGGCCACCCGGAGCTTCCCAAATTCGAGCGGCCTCCGTTGAGCGCGGTGAACGCGGCGGTCGCCGGCCACCTGCAGAGCCTGCTGGAACAGTTAGCGCCGGAGCAGTGCGGGAGCTGGGGGTCGCGCTGTCGGTGAGCAGCGAGATGGTGGCGATGGTCCTCCAACGCACTGCGCCGCGCCTGGCGGGAGCACTACCAGCCGTAGGGTTTACGATTCACGCCCGGGACGTCAGCCCTGGTCGTCCACATCTGTTGCGGCAGGGCCGGAGTCGTCCGGATATGGCGCCCGCCCTCCGACGCCGGGGCGCCAGTGCGTTCGGTGTCGTGGCTGGCTCCGCCACCAGAGTCGGCCCGAGTGCTCTGCAAGCACTCCGGGGGTCAGCCGAGCGAGTCCTCGGACGTGAGCGGCGTACCGTGAAGGGCTTTGGGAACTTCTCCTACGCCTTCCCTATCGGCATCGACGCGGGCATCTGGGTCCTGCTCGCCCTGGACCTCCTCCTGATCTGGATCCGCATCCCGTTCCCGCTGTTGCATGGCGGACATCACGGCGGACAAGCACATGGAGGGTGTGCGCCTCACCCGCTGGATCCTCTCGCCCGTGCCCACGTTCCTGCTCTGGCGGCGCATGACGCTTTGGGAGCTTCGCTCCGACGAGCAGGTCATCAAGCTCGAGCAGGAACGTCTCGTCTACCAGGCAGCCGTCCGCTCCTGCTTGGGCCGCGGGTGGCGGGGCAAGGCCCCCGTCGAGGCGCTGATGCCGCTGCGACTGGCCCGTTACGGCGTCCCGTTCGCCGAAACCGCGCCTGCCGTTCTCGCCGCAGCTGGCATCGAGGAGCCGCCGATCCAGTTCGCCGTTGAGCGGTCCCCCCCCACACGGCCGGAAGACTTGGTACGCGACGCTGCGGCGGAGCACGAACAGCCAGCGGCCGAGCTGGAGAGCGCAGAGGTGGAACCGGTCCAGTCTCCAGTCTCAACTCCAGCGACTGAGCTGCCGGAGGATCCACAGGAATCGACCGCGGAAGCCGCTGAGCGGTTCGCCGTGGGCATACAGGCGTTCCTCGCCCAGTTCAGCGCTGAGCCGACCCCGACGCAGGGGGCCTACTGGCTCCGTGACACGTATGGGATTTCCACGGGATACGGTGACCCGCTCTCCGAGGACCAGGTGCAGCCGCTGCTACAGGTACCCGCTGGCCCGTCCCATCGTCATCACGGGCCGAACCGCGAGCGGGGACATGGCGGCACTCGACAGCGACCTTGTTCAGCACGCGAAGGACGTTGCGCAGACCGTCCGCGACACGCTGTCCGAGTGGCGTGCACGCCCTCCGGTCTCCAACGAGACCGCCGTCAGTGAACTCCTCGCTTACGCGGCGCGCGACGTGGCCTCTCGCGGGCTGCGGCCTCGGACCACTCACCGACTAGAGGACCTTGCGCATCGACGTACCCGAGCCGTTGAGGAGTTCGTGGATGAGGGTCTCGGTCTCCGTCTCCAGCGAGCAGTCCAACGACCGGTTGACCTGTTGCACCCGTGTGATGGCGGTATGCAGTCCCTGCCGATTCCCGGCCGCATGCTCGATCCGCAGCCAGTCCCGATACAACAGCTCGGCTGTGTCGTCGACGCCGAGACCGGTCGCGACGGCCTGACGAGCCGTGCTGAGGTCGTGGTGCGGACCTGCGGGCGTGCGGTAGGTGGCCACGGTGTGCGCGACGTCGATGACGCGCGTGATCATTTCCTGCTGGTACGGCTCGGCCCAGGGCAGGGGCTTGCCGCCGAACGGCCGGCCTCGCACCAAAGTGAGCGCCCTCTCCAGATCGGTCAGGCCAGCCGGGCCAAGCGGCAGGGCACGCTCGACCAGCTGGAGGAAGCGGGTCCAGTCGCAGCGCATGCCGGGGGAGAGCTGGTAAGGGCTCTCGCCGGTCTTGCGGCGCGGCACATAGGGGTCGCCGGCCGGGTCGTTCCCCAAAGATCGACGCAGGCCCTGCATCCGGGCGTTGAGGGTGCTCAGCGACCAAGGGCTGACGGGATCCATGTCCGAACACAAGGCGTCGGCGCTCCGCCCGGGCCGGAAGAACAACAAAGCGGCGAGTTGTGCCATCCGCGGGCCGTGGCCGGTGCTGTCCACGCCGGTCACCTCGACCGCGCCCAGGACCCGGATCTCCGGCGCGTGCAGGTCGTGCGCCTCGCACTCCTGCGTCTCTGGCTTGCGCTCCTCGGCGGAGTTCTCGCGGTCGTCAGCTTCCCCGGCCTCTTCCCCGCCGGTGTCCGTGGCCGTCAGTGACACGGGGGCCGTGGGCGCAGTCTTGGTCTCTGGGCCGGTCTCAGCGTCGGCCTGAGCCCGCGTCGTGGGCAGGAGGCGCAGTCCGGAGGGATCGGTGGTGGCGGCGAGCAGAGCCGGGAACACCTCGCCGCCCGAGTCCGCTGCCGCTGCCGACGAAGTGCTCGTGGCAGCGGGCGTAGGCGCGATGGGTTCCTCCGATACCGGTGGATCCGGCTGCTGCACCCTGTCGGGCTCGTCCGGGACGCCCTGCCAAGGGCCCCCGGCCGGGTGGGACGGTTGCCCGGAAACCTTCAGCGCGGTGGTGATCTGCATGTAGGTGGCGTGCTCCAGGCGCTGCACCGTGATGTCGATACCGGCGTACTCGAGGTTCTGCGGCTCGCTGAGTGAGGCGTTGAGGATCTCCGCCTCAGGGAAGTGCGCGGCCGCCGAACTCGCCGGGGCGACCAGAGTGACAGGCACCGTGCCGGACTTGTCGATGACATCGGCGAACTGCCAGGCCGTGTCCGCGTCCAGAGACGATGCGCACAGCAGCAGATACGGCTGATGCTGGGTCTCGGGCATCTGGTGCGCTTCCAGTAGCCGCTCGGACAGATCACGCAGCGCGTGAGCGGCCTGCCGCATGTGGGCGATCCGCGCGGTGGGCAGCAGCTGCGGCAGGTCCTCGCCGAACCCGATCGTCACGACCTCAACCTCACTCGCCCACGGACTCATCCCGAGCTCCAGGGCCAGCGAGGTGCACACCTCGGAGATGTGGACCGGGTTGCCGTCCAGCAGCAGCGCGGGCAACTGCGCGAGGTTGAGCAGCACAAGCTCACCCGCTTTGGCGCTGCCGACCGTGACCAGCCCTGGATACGGCGCCGGCACCTCGCGGGCGGCCTCCTCGTCCAGGAGGACCGCATCCGGGGCCAGGACCCACCACCCGCCCTGGCCGGAGACGAAGGGCGCCTGCGCCTCCTGGGAGAGGTCCTCGGGCAGCACCTCCACCGCGCAGGCCCCGATCCGTGCGGCCCGCAGCGGGGGCACGAGCGCGGTGCCCTCCTCCTGAGCCGCCCGGTGGGCCAGGGTCCGCAGCGCCACGTCCAGCCGGGCAGCGCCGTCCGGCTCGGCGGCCGCCGCCAACTGGGCCTCTGCGGTGGATGTCTCCGACGCGATAGCGATCTTCTCGCCGGGCTTGCGGCGGCGGCGCTGCAGCGTCCTGCGCAGGGCGAGGGCACCGGTGATGGCGGCGGCCAGGAGCGCGCCGGCGCCGAGAACGGTGCGCAGGTTCAGCGGGCTGCTGGCCGGGGCGGTCGCCGGGGTCTCGGACGTCGTGGTAGCGGGTGCTGAGGTAGCGGGGCCGGATGACTCAGCCGATGGTGAGGCGGCAGAAGGCGAGACGCTGTTGCTGGGCCCGGGCGTCGCGGAAGCTGATGCGAAGGGAGAGGTTTGATCCTGCCTCCCCTCCTGGGCAGGGCGGCTCGTCTGAGCGCTGGGGATTGACGCTTCTGGTGCAGGTGCAGGTGCAGGTGCAGGTGCAGGTGCAGGTGCAGCGGTGTGGCTGGGCACGGGCACCTGTTCATCCCCTGTACCCCCGCCCGGCGTCTGCTCACCGTCGGGCTTCTGCGTGGCCGGGGGAGTGGTCTCTCGGCTCTCCGACTCACCACCTTGGTCACGGTCTTGGGGCGTCTGGTCGGGCTGGGCGCCGGGCACAGTGACCCGCTGCCCTGGGCGGATGAGGTCCGGGTCGGTGATAGCGGGCAGGCCGTCAGGCTGCGGCTTGCCTCGGCTGGCCTCGAACAACTGAGGCCACTCGTCACCGTCGCCGAGCTCTTCCTCCGCGATCTTCGACAGGTAGTCGCCGGAGTGGACCGTGATGGCGTGCTCGCCCATCTCGTCAGCAGCCGGGGCTCCGTCCCTCAGCTGCGTACGGACGCCTCCTGCGGTATCGGCGGTATCGGGCATCTCCAGCTGCCAGCCGGGCTGCAGAAAGCTGTTCGCGCGGAAGACCTGGCCATCGACCATGGTCCGGCCCTCGTTCAGGTCGGCGATCTCCCGCCACCGTTCGCCGTCCCCCAACTCCCTTTTGGCGATGCCCCACAGGCTCTCCGCGGGCCGCATCTCGCGCACCGTGTACACCGTGGGGGACGTCGAGGTGGCGGATGCTGGGGGCTGATCGGCTTCGGTGGCTTGCGGGGTCTGCGTCGCCTGGCCGGGGATGAGGGCTCCGGTCGTGGCTGGTGCGGCCTGCGCGTCGGAGGCCAGAGCCGAGCTCGTGGGCAGCAGGACCAGGATGCTGCCGATGAGCAGGGCGGCGGCCCGCTGTGAGGAGCCCAGACCGCGTGGGGCGTGCCAGGTCCGGCCCCGCAGTTGCGCGATCAGCTCGCGGACGGCGCAGAACGCGAACTGCGCCCACCCGATCCAGCCCACCGCGACGAGCAGCAGCAGAAACACCGCCCCGGTGTCCTGCCGGTCCAGCAAGTGCATGAGGTCGTCGTGGGTGGCACCCCAGATGGCCGGGGTTGCCCAGGCCAGCAGCAGCGGTAGCCCGGCGACTGCGGCGGCCAGGACGATCAAGCTCAGCACGGCCTTGAGGACCCGGGCCAGGGTGCGGCCGGCCGTCGCGGCGGGGGAGGGGGTGGTGCGCATCAGTTTCCTTCAGGAGCGGTGACGCCATGCGCCGCGGCGGCGGGCATCGGCGACGAACTCCAGATGCGTGCGCAGGACGGTGAGGGTGTGGGGGGTTTTCAGCGAGGCGGCCGTCGCGGAGGTGATCGGGTAGGGCGGGCGGCCGCGCAGTGCGGGCCAGTCTCTCGTCAGGCGGGCGCCCTTCGGCGTGAGGTACCAGACCCGGGTGCGGTTCGACTGCGGCAGCACCACGAAGTCGACCAGGCGCTTGCCGAGCAGCTCGTTCAGGCGCTCCGAGACTGACTGGCGGGAGCGGTTGGGCCGCAGCAGGACGTGCAGTTGATTGGTGGAGGCCATGCGGTGCTGGGCGAGGGTGGCCAGGATCTGATGCGCGAGCGGCTCCACAGGACTGGGCGTGAAGCCGGCCGTCGTACGGCCCTCCGGCTGGGTGGTGGTCATCCGAACTCGTTCTCCTTCGACAGGTCGACAGCGTCAGCGCCGGCAGGGGAGTGCTCGCCAAGGAACGCAGCGACACGGCCGAGCTGTCCGGCGGCGCGGTCCGTGAGCTGGTCCAGTGGGAGCGCTTGGGCGTTCGCCTGGGCGGCCCGCTCCAGCGCGGGGACGTCCTTCGGGCGGGCCTGGGCGGCGAAGACGTCATTGAGATGGGGCCCGCGCAGCTGGATGGGCCCGATACGGCGGCCGTGCACGTTCATGGACACGAAGTGCTCGAACCGCTCCATGGTGGCGACCCGGTCGGGGCTGGGGGTGTCGCCCCACTCTGCGGTGATGGGCGCGATCGCAGACTTCGAACCGGCGGTCGTGGCCAGCGTGGACGCGTTCTGCACCAGGGACAGCCGCACCGCGGACGGGAGGCGGGCCAGCAGCTGGGTCATGCCATGGATGTGGCACCGGTACTTCCGCAGATCCTCGAACATGCTCGCGATGGTCTCCGGGGCCGCGCCGGTCAGCGTGATCAGCTCGTCGAAGTACGGGCGGAACGGCACCCGCTTCTCCTCAGGCGTATCGCGCCGGGAGCGTGCGGCGCGCAGCAGGTCGCGGGCGAGGAGCGCGGTCAAGAGACGGTCGGTGGGCCCATTGCCGCCCGGGCACACCCACACGATCATCTTGGAGTCCATCGCGGCACGGACGTTGTAAACGCCCATCGGCTGACCGAGGAAGGCGCGAGTGATCGGGTTGGCGGCCAGCCGGGCGATCGGGTTGAGGACCACGGCGAACGCGTCCGGCGGCAGGGTCGGGAACACCGCCTGCCACCACGAACGCGTCTCCTCATCCAGGCGGCCCGCCACCGCGGCGAGCGCTGCCTTGCGGAACTTGGCGTCGGCGAGCAGGGCCCGTACGTGGAAGATCGTGGCCTGGTCCTCCGGCTGGCCGGCCTGGCAGGCCGCCTCGTTGACCGCGACCAGGACGGTCAGCGCGGCGGTCAGGATGGTCAGCGCACGCGGAGCGGTCACGTCGTCCCAGGCCAGTGCGGAGGCGTAGGCGTCGGCGATCGCTTCGACGACCTCGTGCGCTGCCTGACCCTGGTGCATGCCGAGCGGATTCCACGAACTCACCCGCGGGTTGGGGCCCAGGCCGTTGAGGTCGATCAACGCGATCCGCGGCATCAGGGTCTCGTGTGCCAGGAACGTGGTGGCCCGCGGCCAGGAGTCGCGGTGCGGGTCGACGAAGATCAGCCCTCCGCCCGCGTGCGCCCAGCCGATCGCCTGCGCCAGGGCACGCTCCGTCTTCCCGCCACCCGCCTTGCCGACCCCGACCTCGAACAGCGTCTCCTCGGCATAGGTGGCGACCATCCGCTCCCTGCCGTCGGGGCCTCGGTAGATGCCCTGCAGGAGCAACTCCGGATCGCCGAATTCGAAGGTCGGCAGATCACCGGCAAGAACCGGGAGACGGCAGTGCGTAGTCGGGGGCTTGAGCAGGCCGCACAACTCCTCCAGCCGGACCCAGTTCGCGCGGGGCGGCTGACAGTGCCCCAGATTCCAGCGGCGCTCGAAGCCGTGCCGGGTGGGCCAGTGGTCGGCGCCCACCCGCCACGGTCCCAGCCGCCAGCCGCGCATGGCCCACCGGGAGCGGCCGCCGAACACGTCGAATGCGGCCTGGAGCTGGGCGAGCCGGGCCTGGGCGCGGCCTTCGGTGTTCGAGGCGCACATCACGAGCAGCTGGACCCGCACCAAGTGGTCGTCCTCGGCGAGCTTGCCCAGCGCCTCGGCCGGCTCCACTCGACGGGGTATGGGCGGCATCACCAGCCGCCGTCCGGACCCCGAGCCGGGCTTGTCGCTGAGGAGCTGCTGCATCTGCCAGCCCAGGGAGTCCTCGATTCCGCTGGCGTCCTGCCGCAGCCAGCGCGCGGACCGCTGGGCCTCCCGGCGTTCGGACCGGCGCGCGGCGCTCATCAGCTGCAGGCGGCGAGCCCTCAACGCCCACTTGGGGGCGCGCTGGATGTCGAGCCGGATCTCGGCGAGGTCGCCGAGCTCGGCGCGCAGGTCGGCCACGGCGTCGACGAGCGGCTGAAGCGGGTCGGGAGTGAGCGGCACCTCGCGCAGCGGAGAGGTGAGCTTGCCCCGCAGGATGAACTCGGCTCGCACCGTGTGCGTCCGCGGCTCGTCGACGATCGGCCGGGCGCGGTTGACGGTGACGTCCGGCCCGAACGGGGTGATGGACAACAGGCGTTCGCCGCCCGCCGGGCCCTCGATGCGGTAGCGCAACGGTGCACTGCCGTCCGCGCGCAGCCGGATCTGTACGGCCTTGGCTCTGCGTGGCGCCCACCAGGGCATGGCCGTCGATGCGCGGGCGAGCTGAACGCCTCGCCGGAAGATTTCCTCCAGGCTCGGGTCGAAATGCCGGTTGGATACGAGCTCCAGGGCCATCCGCTCGGCCGAAGCCTTGGCCGCGAGTCGACGCACCACCAACTCGCCCACACCCCAGCACACGGCGATCGCCAGAGCGAGCAGGTACCAGTGGTCGTAGAGCCAGTCGGCGGCGTCGACCAGGCCGGTGACCAGGCCAAGGACCTGACCAGCGGCCGTGTCATCGGCCCGGTCCGTCAGGTACGGGGCTGCGGAATCCACGTCGCTGCTCCCTTCTTGATAGCGCGGGTGAAGAACCAGTCGGTGATGCGGAGGTCGGTGAAGGTGCCGCCGCGGTCCATGCCGGCCCACACCAGATGGACCACCGCCTTGTCCGGGCTGCCGTCGCGGCGGGCGATCGCGGCCTGGATACGGAAGCGAGCGGTGGCGAACGCCGGGGCCACCGCCCGGCCCGAGTCGCCGAAAACCTCTGGCCACTTCGCTCGGCCGACTCCCGTGGCGTCCGCGCGCAGCAGAGAGCGACCGGCGGCAAGTAGTTCCCGTTCGTCGTTGGAGGGAACGTCGGCGGGCCAGGCGGCCTCCAGGTTCCGCTGAACCGCCGGGTCGCCGGCCACGCCCTCGCCGTGCGGCGGCAGAGCGGACTCGACGGACGACGGAGCCGATGCGGCGGACGTCGCGGAGGGAGCCGTGCCAGCGGTCGGCTTGCTGGCGGGAGGCACTGTGGCTGGCGATGACGGGTCCGTGGTCGCGTGCGCCGTCGACGCCGGGACGGGTTGCTCCTGACCGTGCGGCACGCCCAGTAGGGCCACACCCCCGACGGCGAGGATGACGGTGCTCAGCAACAGCAGGCGCGGTGAGCGCGGGTTAGTGGTCACAGCAGCCGCGCTCCCCCCGCAAAGCCAGACATCGCGTTGACGGAGTCCAGGCGCACCACGGTCCCCGGGCGGGGAGCGTTGACCATCTTTCCGCCGCCCACGTAGATCCCGACGTGATAGATCGTGGAATCGCGTCCGGGAGCGGTGGCGTAGAAGACGAGGTCACCAGCCTTGAGCGCGCTCGTGCCGAGGCTGGCCGGGATCCGCTGGCCGACACCGGCCTGGGAGGCCGCGACGCGCGGCAGGCTGATGCCGACCTTCGCGTACGCGTACTGGGTCAACCCGGAGCAGTCGAATCCCTTGATGCCCACGCCGCTCTTCCCGCTGGGGGAGCAGCAGATGCCGGTCGACTTGCCGCCCGCGTTGCCGCCGCCCCACGAGTAGGGGACGCCGCGCTGGGAGAGTGCGGCCTCGATGACGGTGCGGACCTTTCCCGTGACGTTCTTCAGGTCCGGGTCCTTGGCGGCAGCCGTGTACTGGTCGACCCAGCCCAGCACGTTGGCGACGTACTCCTGCGACCGGTTGTACTGGAAGAACGCGGCCTTCAGCTGCGACCGCTTCGTCAGGTCACGGCCGTTTCCGCACAGGTAGATCGCGGCGCCAAGCGCGGCATCGTCGGCGTTGTGCGGGTCGGCGGCCTTGTCACCATTGGCGTCCTTGCCGACGCCTTCCCAGGTGGAGGGCAGGAACTGGAAAGGGCCGACAGCACGCTCCGCGCTCGCGGTGCCGTCCCAGCGGCCGTTGTCGGTGTCGGGGAAGACAGTGGTGTTGCCGCCCTGGCCGGAGCCGTTGAGGAGCACCCCGTAGATCTTCGGGTGGATGTCACCGTTGTCGGCGATGTTCCGGCCCACGGCGTGGTTGGACTCGACCTTGGCGATCCCGGCGAGGATCGGCCAGCGCATGCCCCGGCACTTCGGCACATGCTTGCCGACCTGCTGGACGGCCTTCTTGTACGCGGTCAGCATCCGGGCTGGGATGTCCGCGGCGCTGCCGCCCTCGGCGATCCCGCCGTCGTCCTGGGAACCCGACTTCAGCGCGACGTACGCGCTGATCGCGTTGCCTACCGGTGCGGCACAGCACACCGCGGCGAACAGCAACAGCACCACCACACAGCCCCACCGCGCCATCCGGCGCCGGATCGTCCTCACTCCTCCTCACCGTCCTCCGGCTGCCGCCGGGCCCGCTCCCGACGCAGGCGCTGAGCCTCGGGCTCGGTCCTGCGCATCAGCTCCTGGAACCGGGCGCGGGCCTCGTCACGGGTGCCGCTGCGAGCACCGCCCCCTCCGGGAAAGACCGGCCTGGACCTGTCTGCTGCAGGATCGGCCGGACGCCGGGGTCCACCGCCTCCAAGCCGCGTCGGGGACGTCGGCGGTCCGCTCGGCCGGGTGCTGACTGCAGAGGCGGTCGAAGATGCGGGCGCACTGGCCCGCGGGGAGGCTGACCGAGTGCGGCTTGGGGAACCGGAGGAACCGGAAGGACGGGGAGTGGGTGCCGGACGGGCTGGCAGGCGGCGACTGGAAAAGGGGCCGGGACCGCCGCTGTCGTCCGCGTGCTCACGCAGGACACGGGACACATGACGGCCCGTGTCGGCCCAGGCCTGTCCGTCCTCGCGGACCGTATTGCCCCATACCCGCACCTGCTGGCGGGCGTCCTGGGAGTAACGCGAGCCTCCAGCCCGGGCCCTGCGGACGTTGGCCGGCAGACCGACCGTCGCCCCGTACGCGGCGCGGCCTCCCCGGTGGAGGACGCGGTAGCCGCGGAAGCGGACCAGCCGGTTGTGGGCCCGCGTCGACAGCAGCGTGCGATCACTGTTCTGGTCGTGCAGCACCTGACCCGAGCGGCGGTCCACGACCTGACCGTCCTCGTCGCGGTAGCGGTCGGGCGGACCGCCAGGACGGCGCGGACCCCCTCCGCCTCCCGAACTACCGTCCCGGCCGCCAGCCGGGCCGCCCGAGCCAGGGTCGCCGTCGGCGGCGGGCTTGCGCCACTTGGCCAACTGCTCCCTGTCCGGCCTGCGCCCGATCAGCAGCCAGTGCGCACCCTTCCCACCGAGCCGCGCGCCCAGCCCTCCCACGGCTGCGGCCGCGGTGAGCGGTGCAAGGCCCCGTCCGGCTTCGGCCGTGGCATCGGCGAGGACGCGGCCGGTGTCGACCGGCATGCCCGCACCGTCGGCCAGCGACGTGAGTGCGCCCATCAACCGCTGTCGGGTGCCGAGCATTCCATACCGGCCTCCGCCACCCGAGAAGGCACGCAGCCCGCCTCCGAAACCTCCCGTCGCAGCGGGGGAATTCATAGCGAGTGCCGCGCCAAGTTCGGAGGTGTCACCGGGCATGTGAGTGCCGCCGACCTTGGCGTAGCGCATCCGCATCGCCATGCGACGGCCGAAGGAGGCGATGCCGGTCAGGAGCCGACGGTGTCCGGCCGCGCCGGCGATGGCGAGGACGTCGATGAGCAGGATCCGCTCCACGACAAGGTCGGGCCCGTCGGTGATGGTGGCATCGACAGCGATCCCGAAGAAGGGGATGAACGCGCAGATCCCGACTACGGCGAGGCACGCGATGCCCCACACAGACAGCCACTTCCATACAGACTGCCGCGGAGGCCCGGGCAGTGTTGCGGCGATGAAGGTGACGCCGCCGACGGCCGCCGCAGCAGCACAGATGCCCTGGGTCCCGAGAAGGACAATGACACTGGACAGCAGCATGCCGCAGACGAACAGTGCGGCGATCAGCAGCAGCAGGGCTCCGCCGAGCCGCCACCAGGTGGGCTTCTCGGCGTAGGCGGCGCACGCCTTGCCGACGTCGCCGGCCTCCTTCATGTCAGCGAGGAACGCGGCGAACTCGCGGTCGTCGTCACTGACAGCGGCGTCCTCCAGCTCTCTGGCAGGACCCGGGGGAAGTGCCGGGGTCGCCTCCGGAAGGTCAGTGCTGTCTTCGCTGACCACGCCTTCCTGGTAGCCGCGCTCGCAGTAGGCCCGGGCGGGCCCTTTGATCTTGCTGCAGATGTCCTTTCCGCGTGCCGAGACCCTGGCCTCTCCCGCTGTGTAGGCTCCGCTGACCCACTTGAGATGGACGGTGTAAGCCTCGCGGTCGGAGCTGTTGGCGGGGTCGAGGATCCGCCCGTACTGCAGCAGCATGAAGGGCTTGACGATCAGGGCGTTGGTAACCGAGTCCTGAATGGGGCGTGCCACTTCCGTTGACGAGACGGGTGATTCGCCGTCGCGTTGCGCGCACTCGAACTCGGCGTCGCCTGTCCTGTGGGAGCAGGGGTCGTAGCTGGAAAGCTTGCCGCCCCAGTCGTAGGAGTTGACGCTGTGCCGGGCGACCTCGGCGGCCACCTGCTGGGACTGCCCCAGAGGACCACTTGTGCCGAGCAGGGTGTCGGGGCGGATGAGGGCAGAGGTGGCGATGGCACCGATGAGGAGGGTGAGGAAGATTTCGCCCAGGCCGCGACCGACTCGCCCGCGCACTATCATGAATCCGGCGAAGACGAAGGCCCACGCGAGCAGCAGCCCTTTCAACCCCAGCGTGTCGACGACCACAGTGTCGTAGGTGGCGGCGACCTTCTGTGCAGGGTGGGTGAGGATCTTCAGCAGTGGGAACCGGAAGGCCACCTCGATTGCCCAGCCGGCCAGTCCGACCAGCAGCCGGATCAGGGTGAACAGCCCCGACAGGCCGAAGGCCAGGGCCTGCGTCTTGAGGGCGATGATGGAACCGCCCGAAGCGTTCAGGTCGTACCCCTCGACGGGCACGCCCTCAGACGAAGTGATGTTCAGCGGGGCGAGAAGATCTTCCGGCTCGCTGCTGCTGGCCGCGTACACGACCTGGCTGTTCACCATGAGAAACACCCCGGTGAGCAGCACGACGAAGCTGGCCGAGCGGAGGGTCGCGCGGTCTGGATGGAACATTTTCAACGCCGCCTTTGCCCAGCAGAACTCCGGAGTCGCCACAGCACGAGGGCGGCCACACCGGCACCAGCCGGCACGAGCCGCCACGCAGCTCCGGCAACGCCCGATTGCCCGGCGGAGGTGGTCGTCGTGACGCCGCGCTCGCAGTAGTCCTTGGCCGGACCCACGATCCTTGCGCACCGGTCCTGGTCCGCGGGATGGGCGTCTGCGGCGAAGGCCTGGCCGGTGTGGGGCCACCATGCCTCCGGCACACTCACTCTGACGGCCAGAGCGAGCACGCCGACCGCTACAGCGATGACCGTGAGGACACGCGCGGCTGCGGCGAGGCGCCGGGAGCGGTCCCAGAGTGAAGAGGTCATCGGACGAGTTCCTTCGGACGGAGCCCAGTGGCCTCACCGGCGAGCGGCTCACCCGCGGGCTGCGAAGGAGCGCTCGGGCGACGTCCCGGTGTGGTCGTGATGGACGTGGTGATGCGCGGGATGGGGGGGATGGAGACCTTGACCCGGCCGGTGTTCTGCCGCGGGCAGGTCAGCAGGAACTCGCCCTCGCGGCCCTTGCGGCCGACGGGGGACAAGCCGGTGGTCACCAGCCGCAGCAGTTCGCCGTCGTTCGGGTCGAGGCCCACGAACTCCAGACCGCGGCGGGCGCGCTCGCGGTCGGCGGTGCGGGCGAGCGCGCGGTAGGCCATCAGGCCGCGGTCAGGGCCGAGTTCCTCGGCGTCGTGGGAGGCGGCGAAGAGTCCGGCACCGTGCTTGCGGCCGTCGTGGAGGATTTCGTGGACCAGCGCGGTGCCTTCAGCCGACGACGTCAGCCAGTACAGCTCGTCGGCGACCACGGCGGTGAACCGTTCGGGGTCCTCGAACGCGGTCTGCCTGGCGATCGCGGCGATCAGGTACAGCACCGCACGGCCGATCAGGGCCTCCAGCGGCTGCTGGTGCAGGACCTCCGGGTTGTCGAACGCGGCCTTCGGCGGCAACTTCAGACCCGCCGTCGTGATCACGATCATGTCGGATGTACTGGACGCGTCCAGGTGCACCGGCGGCAGCGCGGGGTCGAACACCATCCGCGCCAGGGAGTTGGTGGCGACCACGCGGACGAGACCGGCGAGGGTGGCGGCCGCGTCCTGCCGCTTGCCCACCTCCCTCGTGGCCATCTCCTCGAGGACCTCCAGCACGCGGTGCATAGACGGGGCGTCGCTTGCGGCGGTCTGCTCGACGGCGTGGTGCAGGACCTCCCCGTTGGTGCTCATCGGGCCGATCCCGAGCTGCAGAGTGAGGTAGGACAGGGCGTAGTGGCGGCCCTCAGGCCCGTCGAACATCCTCAAGGGGTCGATGGACACCTCGGCCTGGGCAGCGTCGATGATCTGGACGCGCCCCCTGGCCGCGGTGCGAGCGAAGGTCGCCCACTCGCGCACGGGGGTGCGGTCGATGCAGATGGCGCACCCGCCGCGCGCCCACACCGCCTCCGCGATCAGCTTCTGCAGGACGCTCTTGCCCGCGCCGAGGTCCCCGACGATGCCCATGGACGCTGACGCGTCCACCTTGGGCGCATCAGCTACGTTGATCATGACCGGGCGGGTGGTGCCGCTGTCCAGGTCGATGCCGAGGAACATGCCGTTCGGGTCGCCGACCTCGGAGGCGGTGAAGGCCCCGCCGAGCGCCCAGTCCTCGGAGATTTGGTGCTGGGTGAACTCCCGCACCACACCCGGGCGTACGGTGCCGGGCAGGCCGAGCGTGAACAGAGCCTCTTGCAGGCCGGCCGGGCGCACGGCGCGGTAGTCGGCGCCACCCAGCAGCGCCGCCAGTGCGCGCGCCCGGGCGTCGCACACGGCGGCGGTCGGCCCCCACACCGTCAGCACGGTCACGGACTGCACCTCGACCTCCACGGATGTGCGCGACAGGCGGGCGTCCAGCTCGCCCAGATCACGGGCGGCCTCGGTCAGCGAGGCCGGCATGCCAGTGGGGCGGGCGTCGTACTGGTCGGCCTGGTCGATGAGTTCGTTCTTCTTGCGCCGCACCTGGTCGCGGGCCTTCTCCGCCGGGACGAGCGCGAGGTCGACGGGGAAGTCGAGGGTCTCTAGCTGGGCGAACAGGTCGGCGGCGTCCTGGCTGACCGCGGGCGGGCACTCGGCCAAAGCGAGCTGCACCTGGTAGCCCACCCCGGCGTCGGATTCGACCTGCAGCCAGCGCCGCCCGAGCGGCGAGCCGCTGTTCAGCCGCCACCACGCCTTCCGCCCGGACCTCGTGATCCAGCCGGAGCTCTTGAGCTCGGCGATGTCGTCCAGGTCGGGGTCGATGCCGCCTTCCTGCAGACGTACTTGACCGAGGTCGGCATAACTGGGGGAGCGCAGCACACCGTCACGCAGATGCCCGCCGTACAGGTCGCTGGTCTCGGCTTCCGCCAGCAGCGGCTCGGCCAGGCCCCGGTGAAGGGCGTGCTGGATCATCCACACGATCTCCGCAGGGCGGGCCGGGCGGAAGGCGATGCCGCCGGCGAGCGCGGCCTCCACCCGGGAGGCCTGCTCGCGGTAGGCAGTCACCTCCCGCTGCGCCACCGGCGCCGGGCGCATGCCGAGCATCGGAGTCAGCTCCGCCCATGCCGCGCCGAGGGAAGCCGACACCTGAAGACTGGTTGTCTCGGTCTGCAGCGGCACCGCCAGCCACAGGGTGCGGTGGTGCATCTCCTGGTCATCCAAAAGATCCAGGGTCGCCTCGACGTTCTCCACCCATGGATGCGCGCCTGCACCCGGCACTGTGTCGGCCGGCTCGATGCCCTCGATCATGCGTAGGGCGATCTCTCCGGGGTCGACCTGCGCACACAGCCCGAACAGCCGCGGCGCCCCGGACAGCGACCGCACCAAATGTGTGATCTTGGCGAGCTGTTCGTCACGGACCGCGGCGGGCACGTAGGTGCCCTGAACGGTCTCCTCGTGCTGCCCTTGCGCGTCCGGGCCTGGGCGCAGGCGGTAGACGGCCCACACACTGCCGTGCGTCGACCAGACCAAATGCCCGGCGATGTGACGGATCGGAACCCTCACCGCACACCCCCGCCCTGCTCGGCGAGCTCGAGCAGCTGCTGAACACCCGACACCGGCCCCACCGGCACGTCCCGAGCAGTCGGCTCGTTGCGGCGGAGCGCGGCCGAGCGGCCGGCGGCCGGGCTCGGGTGCGGCGCCCGGTCGGTACGCGGCCGCACCGCAGGGGACGGAGCGGCGGCCGGAGCATGGCCGGGCGCGTCCTCGATCGTGAAGCCGCCGATCAGCGGGTGGGGAGCGCGGTCACGGGCAGCACGCCCGCCGATCCGCCCTCCCTGGGGCTGACAGAGAAGCAGCACCCAGCCCAGCGCTGCCTGCAGCGGGGCACGGCCAGCGATCTTCGGACGGCGAACTGCCCAGATCGACAGCAGCCAGGCCGCGATCGGGATCGGCCCCATCCACGACCACCAGCTGATCGTCCTGATCAGAAGGAAGCCGCCACCGACGGCAACCGCGATCTGCGCGGGCGTATACGGGCCGAGCGGGATCTTCCAGTCCGCGACCTTCCCCAGCACCCATGGATGGCGACGGGCGGCGGTGTAGAAGCGCCCCGTCCGGCCCGCGGCCGCCGCGGCGCTCACAGCCAGCCTCCAACGCCAGGGGAGTGCTCTCGTACGACGGGCTCAGAACCGTGCACGATGCCGGGGACAGCGGGCGCGCCCTTGGCAGGGTTCTTGACCTCGTCCTCGAACATGTCCGAAAGGTCTTCGCGGGAGTTGTACAACCCCAGCGCGATGATCATCAGCAGCAAGGCGCCGATCCCGGCCTTGAGGCTGAACTTCTGGATCATGATGACGACGACGAGTACGAGCAGCCCGGCCTGCAGGCCCTTGGTTGCCCAGTCCTTGAACATGTTGATCCAGCTGTCGCCGAGGTCGTCCAACTGACCGGCGAGGATCACGCTGTTCACCGTGTTCACCGTGTTCACCGTGTTCACCGTGTTCACCGTGTTCACCGGGCACCCCCGTCCCGGGCAGTCCCGGACTCAAGCGCCGAGACTTCCCAGCGGCCCGAGCGGGCCGTGAGTGCGAGCTCGTAACCCAGCGGCCACCGCCCGCCGGTGTCCCGGGCTTCCACCTGTGCCAGGACACGGACCTTCGTGCCGTCGGCCGGCACCTGCTCGGAGGCCGCGGCCTGCTCGACGGCGGACACCTGCTGCACCGCCACCGCCGTGTACGGGGCGGGGGAGACCGGCGACAGGCTCACGCCGGGGGCGAGGTAGCGGTCCACCTCGCCCGTACCGGTCAGGTAGGCGGCGAGGAACTCCCCGACGGCCGCCGACAGCTCACCCTCCGGGACACTCACGCCGTACGACGACTTCGGCACCTCGGCCCGGACCGGGCCAGCCACCACACCGGGCGCACCGGTCACGGCGAACGAGGCGCCCGCGCGATCGGCGGTCACTGGCACGGCGTAGTACCGCACCGATCCGTCGCCGTACTGCGCAGCCACCGTCACCGACCACGCGCCATCCGCGCGCTGCGCACTGCGCACTGCCGTCACGGACTGAGGCGTCGACTGGGCATCCACATCCGCAGCCGGGTCGGGCAGTTCGACGTCCGGCGCCATCGACTGCGCAAGCCGCGCCTGCGCACTCGAGGCGTCGTCCGCGCTGTTGCGCAACCACGCGTTCACGAACAGCTGCGCATAGCCGGCCGGATCGGCGGCCTGCGCCGTGGTGCGCACTGCGGCGGTGGGCTTGGACGGGGTGGCCGCCTCGACTGCGGTCGGGCTCGAGGTGATGGCGACGCCCAGAGCGATCGGGCCGGCCGCGATGACGGTCCAGACCGCCAGGCGCGACAGACGCACTCGGCGCCGCATCGCCTCCAGCCGGGCGCCTGCCGCCATCGGAGCAGCGGCCTCGCGTTCCGAGGCCTGCTTGCCAGAAGACATGGTCAAACTCCCAGGTCAGAACGAATGTTTCTGACCTTGAGAAAACCCGCGGGCCCCGACCCGACCACCGACCACGAACCCCCGACCACGGTCACGATGGGGACACGAAGTCCATGGTCGGGGTCATGGTCGGCCCGACCACAGGCCCGACCATGGGCCAGCCGCGAGTGGGAACCGGCGCATCCTGGATGCCCAAGCCCGCAGCGTCGATGGCCGCGGTGAGGCCTCCCTGCCGCACGGCCGCCGGACCCCCGCACCAGTGCGCAGACGGTCGCCGCCAGGGGCCTCGGCAGAGCCTGCGCAGTGCGACACCCGAACCTGCGCACGAAAAGATCAGGAAGCCTCGGGCGGACTGCGCAACCGCTCAGCACCACCCGACTGCGCACGACCCTCGACCGGTTGCGCAGACCCGTTGCGCAACCGCCCGTCCGGCGATGCGCAATCGGGCGGCGCACCCTGCACAGCCCTCGGCTGAAGGCGCGTGGTCGCACCGACCATGAGCCCGACCACGGCAGCTAGACGGCTGCGTTGCCGGATCGTGACCGATGGTCGGGGCTGGTGGCCGTCAGCCTGGTCGGGGTCGGCGAGTGAGCTGTCGGCATGGAACACATGCGCGCTTCCACGCCCGGGACCACCGGCAGCCCCACCCCGGCGAGCCGGGGTCGCCGTCGTGGCCACCGCGCGCGGCCGGCGCCGAAGGCACGGCGGTGAGCCGCTTCGGGGCGGGGATCCGTCGGGGCGTGATGGCGGCCGATCAGTTCACCCAGGTTGCCAACGCGCTGTTCCGTGACTCCCAGTTGTCGTTCAAAGCCAAGGGGATCTTCGGGTACGTCAGTACACACGCCAACGGCTGGCAGGTGACGATCGCCGACCTCGTCCGCCTGGGTCCGGACGGACGGGAAGCGGTGCGCACTGGGCTGAAGGAGCTGGAGGCGCACGGCTACCTGATCCGTGAGCGCCTGCGCCGCCCGGACGGCACCCTCGGCGAGATCGTCTACTGCATCACCGACCGCCCGGCCACCCCGGACATCGCGCTGATCGAAGCCGACCTGGTGATCGCGCCCCCGGAGGCCGGGCACGCCGGCGGGTTCGGTGCGGGGATCCGTCGGGGCGTGATGGCCGCCGACCAGTTCACCCAGATCGCCAACGGCCTGTTCCGCACCACCGAGTTGTCCTACAAGGCCAAGGGACTGTTCGGACTGCTCTCCACGCACCGGGAGGGCTGGCGGATGACCGTCACCGACATCGCCCGCCGGGGCCGCGACGGTGAGTCAGCCGTCAAGAGCGGGCTGAAGGAGCTGGAGAAGCACGGGTTCCTCGTCCGGGAACGCGAGCGCGGCGAGGACGGAACCCTCGGCGCGGCCGCGTACTTCATCACCGACCTGCCCGCTCTGCAAAACAGCAGGTCGCAACCAGAGTCGGGTTTTCCACCAGTGGATGACCCTACGTTGGCTGATCGGCCCACTAAGAACACCAACAGAAAGAAGACCACTCAGCAGAACACCAGACCCTTCCCTCCCCGCGCCCGCGCAGCGCGACCGCGCGGCGAAGCGCCGCCCACGCCACGGACGGCACCGGCGCCCGCGGACCTAGAACCGGGCATCCGCCTGCTGCTTACGATCGGCGCACAGCGCCCCGAGCTGCTGCTGACCGACCAGGTTCTCGCCGAGCAGGGGCGCACCGTCACCGCGATGCTCGACTCCGGCTGGACGCGCGAGCAGCTTCAGCACGTCATCAGCGACCGCCCTCTACCGAGCCCGGTCCGCACCACCGTCGGCGCGATCATCGCCGCCCGGCTCCGCGCCGCCCAGGCCTACCCACCACCCGCCGCCGTGGCCGACCACCACGACACGCCTGCGTGGGAGGACCCGCCACCGCACTCAACCACCTCCGCCGCCGCGCGCACGGTGAGCGAGGCCCTGACCTACCGGGCCCTCGTCGAATGCGCCGGCTGCGGCGTGCCCGGAACCGCCCCCGGCGAGGACCTGTGCCCGGCCTGCCTGGGCTGGCCGCCATGCCGCACCTGCCCGGGGCCGACCCCCCGCCGAGCTCACCCCGACGGCGACGGCCGCTGCACCACGTGCGCCTCCGTGTTTATCGACCACTTGGAAGGAAGCACCCCGTGACACAGACGCTCCGCACACCGCCGCAGACCGCGGCCGCGCATCACAAACGCCCCTTCACTCGCGACCCGGGCCGGTGGGAGAGGGAAAGCAGCCGCGCCTTGCGCGCCGGCCACGTCCGCGACAGCACGTGCTCGCCCGCGTGCCAGCCCGTGCTCGTGCACGAACGCCTCCCGTGGGGCTGGCCCACCTGGACTGTCCCCGGCGACGGCACGCTGCCCGAGGTCCCCCAGCAGATCGGGGTGCTTACCCCGGCCTCGACGCGTACCCAGCGTCTGGCGCTGCGCTGCCTAACCAGGCGCCCCGCCCAGCGCATCGCTCTCGACACCGTCCCCGGTTCCCTGCGCTTCTCGGCCGCTGCCGTCGCGCTCATCACCGTGGTCGTCGGGCTGTTCGCCATGCGCCACGGCGTCCCCGTCGACGTCGCACTGCCGCGATGCTGCTCGCTCCACTCCTGGCCGAGCACCTGCCGGGTCGGCTGGACGCCCGGGCCGACGAGCAGGTCCGCAAGGTCGAAGGCGTCAACGCCTGCCGCTACCTGCAGCGCCTCGCCACCCTGCACACCTCGCTCGTCCAGGCCGCCGAGGGCAGCGACCGCTACGAACTGCGCCGCTCGGCCGAGGTCGGCCACAACCTGCTGTGGGACGCCGCCGACATGTTCCAGACCCACGACACCCTCTCGGCCTCCGCGGGCCTCATCACCCGTGAACGGCTGATGCTCCAACTCGCCGACCAGGTCGCCCAGATCACCGAGCGCACCGCACGCGAGGACGCCGCCGATGCGGACCAGCCCCGCGAGACCGGGCGGCCACTGGGCCCGTATCCGCCGGGCTTCCGCCAGACGACACCTGGCCGCACGTCCAGCACAACACCGTTGAAGGGAAGTGCCCTCATGCCCCAGCCCCAGCCCGAATCCAGCCAGGCCACCCGCACTCCGGACGTCTACCTGCTGTTCGCGCACGAGCCCTACTACCCGGGCCCCGGCACCCAGGAGATCAACACCACTGTGGTCGCCGCTGGCTCTCTGCGGCACCCGCAGGTGCGCCAGCCCGACGGAGTCCGGATCCACGACCTTCTTGTCCAGGGACGGCAGCCGGGCGAGATCATCCCACTGGCCACCCTCACCCACGAACTGAACGGCGGCGCCGACTGGCCCGAGGTCGGCGACTGGGAGGGTGTCACCACCGACCTGGTGCAGCTCGTCCACGCAGGGCGGTGCGACGCCCTCAGCCTCGGCCTGCCCGACATGGCGCGCGCTCTCCTGTGCACGGGGCCACACGGTCAGGTCCGTGCGTATGACGCCGCAGCCGGTGACTTCGTCATCTACGGCTCTGCGGAGCGTGCCGTGGTCCTGGACGAGGTCGGCATGTTCCTCACCGGCGTTGCGACCGAGCGGCCGTTCTGGCCGGGGGACAGCCTCCTGCCCCCGCTGGACCGGCGGACCTGAGGAAGAGCCCGGCCGCTGTCGACGGGAGCTCATGATGTTCGGATACGAATCGCGCGCCGTCTGGGCAGATCTGCGGCGCCTACTGCATCGGCTCGTCCACCGGCGCAAGGGCAGCCCGCCTGGCGCGTGAACACCGACGCCCCAGGTCATGTGCCTGGGGCGTCGCAGGGGCTCTGCCTATCTCTCGCGCAGCAGGCTCAGCGGGAGGGGGCGAACCTCGCCCCCGCGGCGGTCACGGAGGATGCTGACGTCGCCGAGTTCTTGCCGCAGTTCCTCCTCCCGCTCTTGGGCGTACGCGTACCGCTCGGGCAGGGTTTCCAGAAGGTGTTTCCACTGGCGCTGGTCCGCGCGCACGCAGGTGCCCCCGCAGTTGTTGTGGGAGAAGCCGAGCTCGTACAGGCGGGGCGGTGAGACGCCCAGGGCCCGCGTCTCGGTCAGGAGTTGCTCCTTGGTCCGGTGCGGCTCCCACTTTCCGCACAGAGGAAAGCGCGTGTCCCAGGGCTTCCAGTTGCGGGCGATCGCCGGGATCCGTGTCCGGTCGCGCTTTGTGTTCTCGATCCCGACGTACACGAGCGTGTCGGTGGGGTCGGCGTGCTGGTCCATCCACTCCCGGCACGGCACCTGTTTGAGCAGGCGGGTGCAGGGGGCCAACCGGTCGTTTCCGAGGAACCGAACGTCGTGGAACACCTCCCAGGGGGTGCGCCCGTCGGCGACCTTCGTCAGCGGCACGCCGAGAAGCCTGCTGGTGTCGTCGGCGAACCTCCACAGATCGTCGTCCTCGATGCCGGTGTCGGCGATCAGGAGGGTGAGGTTGCGGGTGCCGAACCTTCGGGCGACGCGGACGGCAACGGCGAAGGACCCGATGCCGCCGCTGAACTGGACAACGTGCCGCCGGACGGTGAGGGGCCGGCGTCCGGGGGTGTGTGCTGGGACATGAGGGGAGCTCCCTCGGGATGAGTCGGTGAAACCGCCGTCCAGGCGTTGCCGCACCTGGCCGACGGGTGAGGAGGCGGTCCGGGACCGAGTGGGTCCCGGACCGCGGTGGTGGCGGGTCAGGCGGCCAAGGCGAAGGCCAGGCTGGGAAGGAGCCGTTCGCCGAACCAACGCGCGGCGTTGACGCTGACCGCGTTGCCGATCTGCAGGATCGCCTCGGTCTGGTTGCCGTGGATGATGAAGTCGGCCGGGAAGCGCTGAACCAGCTTGAGCTCTTCCACCGCCAGCATCCGCAGCGTGCATTCGTCCACGGTCGGGGCCGGGATGACCAGCGAGTGGTGCGGCTTGCACGCAACCGTGGTCAACGGCTCGGCGGTGATGCGCGGAGCACCCTTGCGGCCGATCGGGACGATCAGCGCGTGATGCCGGCCTTGCGCGGCCAGCGCGGGCACGGGGCCGCTGATCGGCAAGGCCGTGCCGTGGTTGCGGAGCATGACGATGTACGGGTCGGTGCCGAACCGCTCCAGGCCCACCGCGATCCGTGCCCGGGTCGAGGCCGCGTACGGGGTGAACTTCTTGCGGTCCGGCCGGCCGTCACCGACACGCTGGCCCGGACGGTCCCAGTCGATGATGTCGGCGACCGGTCGGGTCACCGGGGTCACCTTCAGGTGCCGGCACGCCTGGTTGGGGCAGCGGAAGTCGTACTGCTCGCCCCACTTGCCGATGCGGCGCGCTTTCGGGTCCTTCCACACCTGGTTGGCCAGCACCGGCCCGCACTCCGGGCAGATGGCCTCCGGGCGCACCCGCAGGTCGGGCAAGGGGAGGCCCTTGCGGGTGAAGACGATGTAGATGCGGTCGCGCAGCTGCGGCGCGAGCAGGTTGTCCCCGCCGTCCAAGTGCGCCGAGGACGCGTTGACGATCTGTACGTTGTAGCCGAGCAGTTCCATACCGCGCAGCCACCAGTCGAACAGCTCCCAGTCGGTGGCGAACTCGGCCACGTTCTCGATCACAAGGGCGTCGGGCGGTGCAACTCGGCGACTGCCAGGACGTCCAAGGCCGAGGCCCTGGTCTGTACGAAGGTTGCGGCCTTGGCGCCTTCGTCCTTGCCGGTGAGGCTGAGGCGCCCCTGGCCGCGGTAGCGCTTCCGGCCGCCGGCCTTGCTGGCCTCGGTGCACAGGATGGACGCCCAGTAGACCCGGGCGGACGGCAGGTTGAGCTTGTCGTAGGTGTGGATGTCCTCGCACTTGTGGTCGGCGTGCGGGTGGTTGGCGCGGTGGGTCCGTACGGCGACGGGGTCGTGGTTCATCCCCAGGAGCAGCAGATAGCCCGCTTCCTCCAGGCCGTGGCTGCTGCCGCCACAGCCGCTGAAGAGGTCGACGAAGGGGATGGGCCCCAGCGTGGCCTTGAGGCGTGCCAGTTCGGATGGGGTGAGAACCGGGGCGTACCGCTGTACGGTTGCCTCCTTGGCGAATGAAGTTGGTGAGACCGTCGGCCGGCGTTGCCGCGCCCGGCCGACGGAAGGGAATGGATACCGCTCCAGATTGCCGCCTGGAACTTAAAATCAATTACACGCTCTATGGCAACCCCCTATTCACAGCTGCGGCCCCCCGGTAGGCCGGGGGGCACGATCAGGCTGAGGGCAGCAGGCCGGGTGCATCGTCGACGCCAAGGAGCAGGACGTGGTGACCGACGGCCTCGGGGACTCCGTCGGTGACCTTCTCGACGTCCAGGCGCAGCCGGATGCGCCCGGCACCCTCGCCGTTGCGCTGCAGGTCTTCTTCCAGTTGGTCGTCGATGCGGTCGAGCGCGGCTTCGGCCGCGGAGTAGTCGGCCAGGTCCCGGGCGAGGAGCTGCCGCGTGGCGGTGTTACGGAGCTGGTAGCTGGTGGGCATCTGGATTGTCCTTCGCGGGGTGGGGCGGTCAGGTGGTGGGGTCGGTGAGCCTGCGTGCTGCTTTCACGGCGCGCTCCCAGACGTCGCGGCTGCCTCCGTGCTCGCGGGCGAGAGAGGCGGCGAGCCCCCGGACGTCGCCGCGCTCGCGCATGGCGGCCAGGGCGATGGCTGCCCGCTGGTCGGCTTCCAAGCGGTGCGGCGCGGCTGCAGGGCGATGCTCGAGGGCGTTGCGTACGACGTACTCCCAGGACCTTTGCGGACCGCCGTACTGCACGCTGAGCTCCGCGGCCAGGCCCGGGTGGTAGCCGTCGCGATCGATCGCCTCGGCGGCGAACTGCTCGGCGAGCTGCGTGGCGGTGAGAGGCTCACCCTCGGCTCGGGCGCTCAGCTCGGCCGCGAGAACCTCCTCGAGGGCCGAAGGCCGGCCGACGGGTGCCTCCTCCTGCGGCCCGGTACGGCGGCCGGCCTTGCCGAGTTTGTCTCCGGTGCGCTTCCGGTCGAAGTCCTGCAGGTCGCCGACGCGGAAGCCGGGGATCATCCGGCCGGTCGGGCCCTCGACCTGGCCGGCGGAGTCCGGGAAGTAGCCGGGGTTGTCCTTCACGTACTTGCGGATCGTCGAGGGGCCCTGGAAGCCCAGCAGCTGGGCGGCCTTGTTGATGGAGACGATGGTCTCCTGGTCGAGCTTGTACAGCTCGGGGTCGGCCTTGAGGACCTTGCTCTGTTTCTCGTTCTGGAACCACGTGTAGAAGTCGCGGAACTGCGTCTCGTCGTAGAAGTCGGCGCCGTCGATGCGCTCCTTCTCCGGGTGGCGGTGCTCTTTCGGCTGCTCAAGCCGGATTTTGTACCAGCGGGCCGCGGTGCCGACGCTGGCGCCGGTGAACTCGCGGATCCAGTCGCGGTTGACCACGGCACGGCCGCCGATGACGCGACGCTGCGGGTTCAGGGGCTTGGGCATTGCGTTCTCCGCCTATACTTGAGGCCTGCTCTTCTGTGTTCCTCTGGCGCTCACGCGCCGGCGGGCGAGTCGAGTTGGTGAAGGTGGTCGGCGGGACGTTCGGCCGGGGTTGCCGCCCTGGGTCGACACCCCCCGTAAGGGGGTGCCTTTCGCCGACCACCGCTTTTTGCCGCCGGCTTCACGTAATCAATAATGCGCGCTTGAAGGTTAGGTGTCAATCTCGCCGGCGCAGACCTCGCCATGAGTGCGCCCCCCATTCCCGTTCGGAGTGGCCCACCTGCTTGTTCTGGACGTGGTAGGGGGCGGTCATCATCAGCGCCGTGGGCAGCTCCCGCTCCCAGCGCCGCAACCATGTCCGCACCCGCCCGTAGCGCTCGTCGACCTCGACGGGATAGCCATGCCGCTCCGAGACGGTGCGCAGCCTCCGGCCCAGAGCAGACGCGCGGCCCACGTGAACCCGCTCCACCGAGCGCATCGGCCTCCCGCGGCGGGTTGGATCCGCCTTCGACACCGGCAGGATGCGCCGCGTGATACAGCGCCCAGGTGAGCTCCTCCTCGTAGGCGGCGAGGACGGGCCGGTCAGCGGCCCGGCCGGAGTCGAACTGCTCCAGCAGGCTGCGCCGGCTGAACAGCCTCGCCTGCGGGTTGAGACTGACCGAGGTGTACTCCAGGCGCAGCACCCGTCCGGCGATGTCCTGGCAGCGAGGCACGAACGAGAACACAAACGGCCTGCTGAGGCAGCACTTCCCGAAGGGGACGGATCTGTCCAAGTACATCAAGGCAGACCTGGACGCCGCTGCCGACGAGCTGAACCGAAGGCCACGGAAGACGCTCGGCTGGGGCACCCCAGCCGAGCGCTTCATCGGCCTCCTGGTGAACGACCCCAACACTCAACGTGTCGCGACGATTTGTTGAATCCGCCCACGTGGCGGGGCCAGAACCCCAAGATCTTCATGAGTCTTCTAGTACTCCAGCAGCGTTTCGCTATCTGGCCTGGTCAGAGGCGTCGTCGGGAGTGTAGTTGGCTGCTGGCACGTCAGGGGCGGTCTTGCCG
>NZ_JBVIGA010000052.1:0-26748 GCF_055571035.1 Streptomyces malachitofuscus
AGGCGGCAACCGGCAGCTGAAACGGGCGATGTTCCTCTCCGCGTTCGCAGCACTCCATGATCCCGCCTCCCGGACCTACTACGACCGCTGCCGAGGCCGCGGAAAGACCCCCACCCAGGCCCTCCTCCGCCTCGCCCGCCACCGCATCAGCGTCCTCCGTGGATTCCATGCCGCCGTGCGCGAGCTGGTTGTCAGAAAGGAGTGGCCTCCTCTGGGCGCGTCGGCATGCACGCGATTAGCCCCGCTGTGCTCATCGTTGCTGTCGAAGCCGTAGGCCACGCCACAGGCCACATATCCGACATCACTATAGGAGTCCGTCTCACCCGCTGGTTCCTCACACTCTTCCCGACGCTTCTTCTCCAGCGTCGGATGCTGCCCGTCCACCCTGCGCGCCGTGCGCGTCCATGACCTGAACCGGGGGAGTGGTGGCGACCAGGCGCCGTGCCCCCTCCTGGAGCAGCGAGATCAGGGAGTTGTTGGCGATAGCCAGAAGTGCAGGTTCCAGGTTCCGCACGTAGGTCTTTGGCCCTACTCGTTGTGTGCGGCCGTAACCTGCGGCACACTCTCGTGGTCCTCAACCCTCTTCACCGGCGGGAGAGAACGGTGAGAGTCATGGCCACAGATGCCGACTGTCCCAGAGCACCGACATCCTTCGGGAGCATACTTCGGCAACTGCGCTTGCAGGCAGGCTGGTCCCAGGTCCGGCTTGCATCGGAACTGGGGTACCACCACAGTGTGATCAGTCGTTGGGAGAAAGGTAACCGCAATCCCCCTCTGAACCAACTGGGACGAATCGACGACTTGTTGCACACGGGTGGCCGACTCACGAGGCTGTGCACTGAAGATGAGGACGACCCATGGGTCCTCTCATGGCCGTACACATCGCCGTCCCGCGGTTCGTTCGAACCCGGCAGCAGCGATTCGCTCGTCCGCGACGGCTCCTGGCCCTCAACCCTGCCTCACCACGGCGTGGCCTGTCCGTTACATGGGACAGAAGGCTGTGCCGTGCCCTCGCCTGAGCGGGTGGTGTCCCTGTGGCACGCCTTCACCGCCGATCCGTCGAGAGCCCTGAATGAGGACGTTATCCATATCCTTGCTGCCCACCTTGGTGCAGAGGCTCTCAGGACCGAGGCCCCGGGCTTCGCGGCTTTCAGCAGTCCGATGGTCGAAGAGGCGATGTGCCTGCTCATCGACGGACGGCGTCAGTCCGCCGGCCGGCCCAACCCGGCCTTGACTCGCCTGGCCGCCGGGTACGCGTCCCTGGCCGGGCAGCTGAGAATGCTCCGTGGGCAACTGGGAGCGGCGATGGCCTTCTACGAGAGGGGGCTGAGATGGGCCTCGCGCAGTGGCGACACAGCGCTCGAGGCCACGGTCCTGTGCGACATGAATGCACTGGCCCGCCTTGAGCACGATGGCGCGAGCGCCGTCGGCCACGCCCGGGCGCTGCTCTCTATCGCCGGCGACCTGAGCTGGGTCAGGTCTCTCGCCTGCCTCCACCTGGCCCGGGGTCACGCGTTGCTGGGTGATGCCCAGGAAACCGTTCGTCTGGTCGCCCAATCCCGTGCCGCGTTTGAGGACTCGGCCGATGTCTCTGCTCCGTGCCCCGACTGGATCATGGCCGAGCAGGGACTGGCTCTGGTGGAGGCCGGAATCGGTGGGGCGCTGCGGGATGCCGCCGTGGCAACAGCGGACCGCGGACTCGCTCGCGAGGCACTTGCCGCCACCGAACGCTCGATGTCGCTGGTACCGGTGCAGCAGCGCCCTTCGGCGATTCTTCTCGGTCTGCGGCTGGCCGACTGTCACGCTTGTGTCGGCCGGTCCGACACCGCGGAGTCACTTGCGTCCCCACTGCTGGCAGAGGCCCTGACCGTCGCCCGTGCAACGGTCAGCCATGAGCTTCGCGGCCTGCTGGGCCGACTGTCCCCACGCTGGCCCCACCTCGCCGCCGCACGTGCTCTGCTGAGTCCCCCGTAACTGCGAGGGGTGTGTACGGCTCGCCCGTACAGAGATGCCGGGCGTTCACGGCGTAGTTGTGCGAGGGCGAAGATCCGGGGGAGTACAGAGACGACGTAGGGCTTGACACGGCGGCGGGTGACGTGCAGTCGTGCCCGACAGCCCAGCCACCTGGGTGCGAGGCCATCCGGTCCGTGACCATTCCCACGCCACGGCGTAGAGCAGACAGACACGGCGGAGAGACACATATCACCCTCCGGTGTGAAGCGGACGGACCGGGACGGTCAGACGAAGTCGAGCTCTTCGTCGAAGACATAGGTGACGGCAGTCGGTGAAGGCGGACGCCACCGTCACCCATGCATCGCGAGATTTCGACGCCGGGAAGAAGATCAACGGGCGTAAGCGGCACCTGCTCACCGACACCCTCGGACTGCTTCTGGCTGTGCGGGTCACGCCGGCGTCCACGACCGACCGGGACGCCGCCCGCAGCCTGCTACCCGTAGCAAAGGATCACTTTCGGCAGCTGGTCCGCATCTGGGCCGACGGCGGTTACACCGGCCACCTCACCGACTGGACCACCCAGCACCTCGGAGTCATTCTCGACATCGTCCGCCGCAGCGACGACGTCCAGGGTTTTCAGGTCCTGCCCCGCCGCTGGGTCGTCGAGAGGTCCTTCGCCTGGTTCCTGCGCAGCCGGCGCCTGGTCCGTGACTACGAGCGACGCACCGACACCAGCGAGGCCGTCATCCTGTGGTCGATGACCATGCTCATGAGTCGCCGCCTGGCCGCCCAGCGTCTTGCTCCGGCGCGGGCAGCATGAATCTGCTGCCCGGCTTCTCTTCGACCAGCCAGCCCCGTTCCACCAGCCGTTTCAACCGTCTGCAGGTCATCGTCACTGACAACGACTCGCCGCCCATCGGCGGCATCCACCGAGCCCTGGAGCTCTCGGACACGGACCGCCTCGTGCCGACGGGAGAGTCGAACGATCAGTCCCCGGAAGACGAGGAAGCCGAGCGCGAGGCGGGCCGCAGCGGTCCGATGTGATTCTTCCTTGCGCCGTCCCGTACGAGTTCGCGAACGGGACGACGCGCGCCTGGTGGTCTGCAACGGCTCAAGGCCGCCGCTCAACGTCGGGATTGCGTCCTTCTGGTCCGTCGCGCCGGCTGACAGCGAGCAGCGCGTTGACGATTTCCCGCAGCGCACACCGACCGTGATGGCCGCTGGCCGGCCGGGATGCCGTCCTGCCATACGTTCAAGTGGCGACAAATCGCCGGTGCACTCACATACTGCTCTCTCGGTCACTGACGAGTTCCGTGAACCTGCGGACATCTATGTTGCCGCCGGAGGCGATGACGCCGATCCGACGTGGCGGGCTGTCGACGCGTCCGGCCATGAGCGCGGCAAGAGCAGAGGCACCGCTGGGCTCAAGGACGATCTTCAGGCGCTCGAAAGCGAACCGCATGGCGTGAACGATTTCCTCGTCGCTGACGAGGGCGATGGCGTCGACCAGGCGCCGGTTGATGGCGAACGTGATCTCGCCGGGGGCGGGCGGGGCCTGACCATCGGCGATCGTGCGGGGGACAGGGACGGTGACGCGTTCGCCGCTTTCCAGAGAGCGCTTGGTGTCGTCGCCAGCCTCCGGTTCCACGCCGATGACCTGGATACCGAGGTGCAGGGCCTTGGCGGTGGTGGCGCTGCCAGCGATGAGGCCGCCGCCTCCGACAGGCACGACGAGGGCGTCAAGTGCGCCGGTCTCCTCCAAGAGTTCGAGCGCGGCGGTGCCCTGGCCGGCGATGACATGGGGATGGTCGTAGGGCGGGATGAGGGCGAGGCCGCGGTCTGCGGCCAGGGCCTCGCCGAGTGCGGTGCGGTCCTGGGTGTAGCGGTCATAGGTGACGATGTCCGCTCCGTATCCGGCGGTCGCCTCCAGCTTCGAACGGGGGGCGTCCTCGGGCATCAGGATGACAGCGGTGGTGCCCAGTTCGCGCGCGGCCAGGGCGGCGGCCTGGGCGTGGTTGCCGGAGGAGTAAGCCGCGATGCCCTTGGCCAGTTGCTCGGGAGGCAGTTGGGCTGCGGCGTTGTAGGCACCGCGGAATTTGAATGCCCCGATCCGCTGGAAGTTCTCACACTTGATGAACACCTCGGCTCCGACCAGGGCGTTCAAGGTCCGAGAAGTGAGGACGGGGGTGCGATGCGCGACGCCTCTGAGACGTGCGGCGGCCTCGCGGACGTCGTCGAACGAAACGGGCGGTGTGGAGGTCATTGTGGCTCCTGGCGGTGGTGAGGAGGGCGAATGCACATGGGGTCGGGTGGCTCGTCACCAGCCGATGACGCGGTTCCAGAAGGCTTGTATGGCGGGTGTGTCGTTCATCGGTCGGGTGCTGTCGATGATGTGGTAGCCGTGGTGCTGGGCGGCGGTGGCGCAGGCGTGGTTGGGCAGGATGCGCAGGCGGGTGCCGATGGGCAGGTCGGGAAGGTCGGCGCCGTCGCGGGCGGTGAGGGTGCCGTGTTCCTGGCTGGCGTCGCTCATGACCAGGTCAGGGATGAGGTTGCCCTGTAGGTCGGTGACGAGTCCGTAGCCTTGGTCCTGGGGCTGGGCGGCAGTGCCACGGTCGCGGGACATGGCCGTCCAGCCGCCGTCGGTGACGATCCATCCGTACTCGGGGCGATGGCCGATGACCGTGACGACCACCGACAGCGCGAGGTCGTCCACCTGGCACACCCCGAGACCGGACATGACCAGGTCGAAGAAGAGGTAGTTGCCGGCGCGTAGTTCGGTGACGCCGGTAAGGTCGCCGGCCGCGTGGGCGGTGGGGGTGGAACCGACGCTGACGGTGTGCACGGGCAGGCCGGCCGCGCGCAGCGTGTCGGCGGCGGCGACCGCGATGTCACGTTCGTTCTTCGCCGCCAGTCGCTGCTCTACGGGCGTGTGGGCGAAGTAGGACCCGCCCGCGTGGACCAGCACCCCGTCCAGACAGCCCGCGTCGTGCAGGGTGCGGCCGATCTCGGTGAGCGCGGGGTCGTCGCACTTGACGCCGCCGCGGTGACCGTCGCAGTCGACCTCGATCTGTGTGGGTATGGCGATGCCGGCTGTGCGGGCGACGTCGGTGACGAAGGCGGCCTGTTCGTGACTGTCGAGCAGAATGCGCAGAGTGGTCCCGCGGCGTGCGAGGGCGATCACGCGGGGCAGCTTGTGGGGGTCGATGCCGACGGCGTACGTGATGTCGGTGTAGCCGCCGTCGGAGAAGGCTTCGGCCTCGGCGAGGGTGGAGACGGTGATCGGGCAGGGGGTGCCGTCGTGCAGAAGGGAGGCGGCGTCGAGGCTCTTGGCCGTCTTCATGTGCGGGCGCAGGGTGACGCCGAGTCGGTCGGCCTTGGCCGCGAGGCGGTCGATGTTCCGCCGGACCTTGTGGACGTCGACGACCGCGAACGGGGTGCCGGGATCGGTCAGCGTGCCGACGGCGGAGGGGGCGGTGTTCACAGGGATACGTCCATTTTCTCGAGGAGGGCCAGACCGAGGTGGAAGTCCTGCAGGCCGATCCGGAGCTGTCGAAGATCGTGACGTCGCTTGCGGCAAGGCGTCCTGCGGCGTGGCCGACGAGGACTTCTCCGAGCGGAGTGAGGACTGTCTCCGCGGACGCGTGCTGGCTCTCGCCCTGCGGCGGGCCTGCTCGGGCAGGTCGCAGAAGACAATTGCACGGTCGAACAGCTCCGGCGCGAGTTCCCGCTTACCGGGAGCGTCGGCGCCCATGCAGGAGATGTGGGTGCCGGGCGGGCCCAGTCGGCCTGGAAGAGGGGTGGGGTGTCGGTGCCGGGGGTGGTGACGGTTACGATCACATCGGCCCGGGCGCAGGCTTCTTCGGCGCCGACGGCACGAGCGTCATGGCCCTCGGCCGCCAGCACGGCCACCATCTGCCGGGCGCGTTCCGCGGTGCGACCCACGACCGGGACTCGCCGATGGCCCGGATGCGGCTGACGACCCGCACCTCATGGGCGGCCTGGTGGCCGGTGCCGAAGACGGCCAGGGTGGCGGCTTCGGGGTGGGCCAGTAGGTCGACAGCAAGGGCGTCCGCGGCGGCGGTCCGGTAGGCGTTGGCGGTGCCGACCTCCAGGACAGCCGCGATCCGGCCGATCGTCTGGTCGAACAGCAGCAGAGCAGAGTGGAGTGGTGACGCGGCAGCCCGTGTTGTGGGTTGCCCGGCCAGTAGGTGCCGATCTTCCTCCCGGCGTGCGTCGCGGACGCGGACGGGTTGAGGGTGAACCGGTTGCGCGGATCGGAGCCGTGCACTGCCAGACTGGGGAAAACCGTGCCATCCACCGTCGCGGCAAAAGCGGCACGGGCCGCTTCGCGGGCCAGCTCCTCGTTCACGAGCGCGGCGGTCTGCTCCTCGGTGATATGCAGCAGACTGCTCGCGCCCCGCTCCTGGCCGAAGCCGGCCGAGGAAGCGAGCGCAAGGTCGGGGGACGATCCGGAGGTGGTCATGAGAGGTCCTTCACTTCGCGTAGTTGTAGACGGTCGCCCGGGACACACCGAGCAGGTCCGCGATGGTCTGCGCGGCGTCCCGCGAATCGAAGTAGCCGTCCCGGTGCAGCTGCCGCACGAGCGCCTTCTTGTCCTCCCGGCTCAGCGAGCGTGGGGCGGCGGCGCGCTCCGCCGCCAGTGCCTCGACGGTCCGGCGCAGCTCTCGTGCCGTGCGGTCCCGAAGCGTCTCCAGGGGATGCTTGCGATGTTCGGTGTCCGTGGCCACGAGGTTCGACAATGCGAGCGTCACGGGTGATAGCACGGACACGTCGAGGTTCAGGCAGAGCGCCGCGATGTACCGGCCGGCGGCGTTCCTGATGCCGATGGACGTGCTCTTCGCGGGGCGGCCGTCGGGGAACTGGTTCGGATAGTTCTGGATGACGCTCGGGTACTCGGGATCGGCGATACGGGCCAGGCCGAGCTCGGTCGCGGAGTCTCCGATCTCACGGCCGGAGAGGTTGTTCTCGATCACCCGGATCGCCTGCCGTGGGTCACGCAGATCGTGCAGCACCACCTCGCACAGACCCGGGAACATCCGCCCCAGCGCAACAGCAATCTTCGCCGCCTCACGGACGAGATGCTCGTCCGCCTCGGCCGAGCCTCCGGCAGAGGCGCCCTTGTGCTCGGCCCCTCCCGCACTGTCTGCGAGGTGTTCCATGAGGTCCCTTTCAGCTCCGGCTTGGATTCACTTTCCATCTCTGGACACGTAGACCAACATCGTTCGACTCCCGCCCAGCGGATCATCAGCCGACGCGTCGGCGCACAGGTACGGGTGCAGTGATCTCGCCGGCCAGGTCGGTCAAGAGCCACCGGCCCAGCTCGTCCGGCGGAACCCCGTGGCTGAGCAGGAACGTGAGCTTGGCGTGCACGGCTTCGAAGGTCATGTCCTCCGCGCCGACGGCACCGGCCCAGATGCAGGAACTCCCCTGCGGCACACTTGGTCATCTCGATCCGGGCCTGCGGGGACTGGCTCACGACCACGACAGGCGTTCCGGATGCCACCAGTTCCCTGACGGCCTCGAACAGCCCTTGCTCCTCGCTCGATCCTTCTCCGGCTCCGTACGTACGGAAGATCACCGCATCGGGCGCGGGAGTGGTCATGAAGCGGAACCGGCTCGCGCTCAGACCTGGCACGGCAGTGACGGCGACGATGTCATGGGCGCTGTACGGCAGTGGGTCGTCCCAGCCGCACCAGCCGGGGGAGGATGCGGGCGTATGCACCGCGGCCGCCCGCCGCGACAGCTTCGCGGCATTTGGGCTGGTGAAGGCGCGCAGCTCGGTGGCCGAGCTCTTGATCACCCGCGCACTCGCGAACAAATCCCCGCCGAAGGAGACAGTGGCCCTCCGCGAAACACCCGAGGTCACCTCCTCAACTGCGCCGAGTATGTTCGTCGGCGCGTCCGAGCCCGGCAGCCCCAGTGGAATCTGCGAGCCGGTGAACACCACGGGTTTGCCGAAACCGGTCAGCGCGAAGGACACGGCAGCGGCGGAGTGCGCGAGCGTGTTCGTGCCGTGCAGTACGACAAAACCGTCGAACTCCTCACGGCGGCGACGGAGGTGGTCCGCCATGACCTGCCAGTCGGCCGGTGTGATGTTCGAGGAATCGACGATCCGGTCGACCTCACTGAACACGAAGTCCACATCCAGGCCACTGGCAACGAGCACCCTCGTGACCGCCCCCTGCACATCCGCACCGGGTTCGAAGCCCCGCGGCGACTCGAGCATCCCGACCGTGCCTCCGGTGTACAGAAACTCGATTCGGAAGCGGTCGGCCATCGTGGTTTCCCTCTTTGCGTCAAGCCCTGCCACAGCCGCCACGACAGCCTCGGAGGATACCGTGGCGAGCCCGGATCAGCCGGACGCCCTGGCAGGCGACGACAATCTAGCAGAAGAATCTAAATATGCATCTCCTGTCTAAGCGATCCTGCCGCCCGAGGGCTACACCCGTCGCGAGAACGGCTGCAGGGTGGTGCAGAAGGCCGTGATCACGCAGGTTGAAGCGGTGTTTGGGCGCGTTCGTTCATGCGGTGCGGGACTCTCCGCGGACCGTCACTCCTTCGCAGTGCTGGGCCAGGCCGGAGTCCCGCCAGGCTTCGCGTCCGCGGTGTTGCCGGGCACCGGACGGGCCGTGGCCACCACCAGGCGGGACTCAGCATTGACGATGACCTGCACGTTCGCCGAGAACCGGTAGTTTCGTGAGGACGCGCCGACCGTGCGGTCGCGGACCGGGACGAGGCTGCCGTCCACGATCCACAGCCGCTCGGCGGCGTCGGCAGGGGTCCGAGCCGGCTCGATTGCGTGCAGCGGGCCGAGCCTTTGGATCACCCGGCACACCGTCGCGGGTGAGACGCCGCACAGCGGGGCGAGCTGCCGCATGGTGAGGTTCGTGCGGTAGTACACGGTCACCAGCAGCACCCGCTCGGCCAACGGCGACCGCCACGGGCGACCCCATCCGCAACCCTCGCCACCGCGCTCCCGGACCGCTTTCAGCAGCCGGCCGAACTGATCCATCCGCAGACCGGTGAACGTCTCCACCGATTGCCCGGCGTCGCAGGTGACTGCGGATGGTGCGGGATGAGTAGGCCCGGTCGGCCAGCACGGCGACGGGGCGGGTTCGCGGCCTGCCCGGACCGCTTCGAGGCACGCGAAATGCGGGCCATCATCGTCTCGAAAGCGGGGGCGTCACCGGCTTGTCCCGCGGTGATGGTGAAGGCCAGCGGTCGTGCACCGCCGTCGGCGGCCAGGTGGACCTTGGCGCTCCAGCCGCCACGAGAGCGTCCGAGTGCGTGATCGGCGGGCTCTCCGGAAGATCAACCAGCTCTCAGAGTTTGCCGGGCACTCGTCCAAGAGCACGAACCGTGATGGTGGGTGAGGCGGGTGATCAGGTCGATGACGGCGGCCGTGCGTTGCGCAGCCCCGGCACGTCGGTAAGGGTGGCGCGCATGCTGGCGGTGAAGTTGTCCTCGAACGCGCCCTGGGCGGGCGCGGCGACGGTGAACTCGGTGACGGCGGTGATCATTCCTGTCTTCTTTCGGTTGGCGTGATGTCGGTGGCTGTCCCGCCCGGCCGGGGCCCGCATGGCGATGAGGATGATGTGCACCGCGTGTCCGTTGGAGCCCCTCTGCGGGGTGCGGTTACAGGGCTGGAGTTGGGCTCGGGGCCGCGGCCGGCTGAGGGAGCCTGCCTGTGCGGCGGGCCCAGATTTCGAACGCGACAGTCATGAACGGGGGTACGGCGGCCAGCAGGGCGAAGATCGTGGTCCGGCCCAGCCGCCACTTCAGCCGGATGGCGACCAGGACGGTCAGGGACACGTAGACGATGAAGGCGGCACCGTGGAGGGTGCCGAAGATCCGTACGCCGAGTTCGGTGGTTTCGGGAATGTATTTGAGGTACATCCCGGCCGGCAGACTTGCCCACGTGCACGCTTCGATGACCGCGATCCAGGTGAACGCGCGCAGCAGACGCCCGGAGCCGGTTTCGGCAGCCCGTGCGGCCGGCACGTCGGCGGAAGGCGGTTCGGAGATGGGAGTGGAGGGCGTCTGCGGGGTGCCGGGGCGTGCGGGCCACAGGCGCGGTCGCCGAGCAGGCGGACGATGGCGGGGACCAGGAGGGGGCGGATGAGGAAGGTGTCCAGCAGGATGCCGAAGGCCATGGCGAAGCCGACCTGGAACAGTTCGCGGATCGGCTGGGTCACCAGGACGGTGAGGATGAGGCCCGCGGAGGAGATGACGCCACCGGTGCGTGTCAGGGCGGCGGTGATCGCTTTCGCTGAGGGCTGGGTGCGCAGTTCCTGCGTGAACCGGCTCATGATGAAGATGTTGTAGTCGACGCCGAGCATGACGAGGAAGACGAAGATGTACGCGGTGACGCGGTTGCCGATGCCGTCGTCACCGAGGACGGTCACGGTGAAAAAGGTGGTGGCGCCCAGGGTGGCCGGGAACGACGGGATCAGGGTTGCGACCAGGTGGAGCGGGGCAAAGAGCGAGCGGAGCAGCGGGACGAGAACCGCGGTGACGATGGCTGGGACCAGGAGCACGATAAGGGTCGTGTCGCGGTCGAGGGCGGAGCGGATGTCGGCGTTCTGTGCGGTCTCGCCGCCGATGAGCACCGTGGCGTCCTGCACTCCGGCGGCCTGGGCCGCGGATTGTGTGGCCTGCTTGAGGGGACCGATCGCGTCGAGGGCCTTCGAGCTGTAGGGGTCGAGGTCGAGACGACGTCGTAGAAGACGGTCTTGCCGTCCTTGCCCATGCGGGGAACTGCGACACGGCCGACGTGATCGGCGTCGGTGAGCGCGGTGGCAATGTCGGCGCGTGCGGGGCTGGAGCGCAGGTTGTCCTGGGAGTGCCCCGCAGGTGCCCGCCCCCGCCGCCGTCGGCGCCCCGTCTATGCTGGGCGGCAGCCGTCCGCCCCAGCCCGAGGAGCAGCCCATGCCCAGCGCCGCCGCACCGTCCGCCGCCTCGCGGATTGCCGTCGTCACCGGGGCGAGCAGCGGCATCGGGGCCGCCACCGCGCGCGGGCTGGCCGAGGCCGGGTACCGCGTCGTGCTCGCCGCGCGCCGCAAGGACCGCGTCGAGGCGCTCGCCGAGGAACTGACGGCGGCCGGGCACTCGGCGACGGCCTACCCGCTGGACGTCACCGACCGCGCGGCGGTCGACGAGTTCGCCACGGCCTTCCGGACGGTCGGCGTGCTGGTCAACAACGCCGGCGGCGCGCTGGGCGCCGACCCGGTGGCGACCGGCGACCCGGACGACTGGCGCCGGATGTACGAGACGAACGTCATCGGCACCCTGCATCTCACCCAGGCGCTGCTGCCCAAGCTGGAGGCGAGCGGCGACGGCACCGTGGTGATCGTGTCGTCCACGGCGGGCTTCGCCACCTACGAGGGCGGTGCGGGCTACGTGGCCGCCAAGCACGCCGAGCACGTCCTCGCCGAGACGCTGCGGCTGGAGATCGTCGGCCGTCCGGTGCGCGTCGTCGAGATCGCGCCCGGCATGGTGAAGACCGACGAGTTCGCGCTCACCCGCTTCGGCGGCGACACGGAGAAGGCCGCCAAGGTCTACGAGGATGTCGCCGAGCCGCTGACCGCCGCCGACGTCGCCGACACCATCACCTGGGCGGTGACCCGGCCCAGCCACGTCAACATCGACCTGCTGGTGGTCCGGCCGCGCGCCCAGGCGTCCAACACGAAGGTCCACCGCGAGCGGACCTGACCCGGCGGACCGGCCGCCCCGGCCCGTGCGTACATGGCGAGCACGATGGGTTGAGGCGCTGGCGAGGACGGACTCGGCGGTGCGGCGCACGGCGGTCTGCATCGCGCGGGCGCGGTCCGGCTCGTCGAACAGGGTCTCACGGTAGCGGGCGGTGATGATCAGCGCGTAGTCCGTGCCCACCCCGAACAGCAGCACGGTCATGATCGAGGCGGTCTGGGAATTGACCGTGATGACTCCGGCGTCCCCGAGCGTCTCCGCCACGCGCATAGCCACGCCCACGGCAAGAAGCGGCACGAGCGCCATCAGGGGCGAGCGGTCGATCGCCAGCAGGATGATCAGGACGAGCACGCTGGCGGCCAGCAGCAGGACTTTGTCACCGCCGCTGAAGACCTTCACGGTGTCGGTGGCGATCCCGACGGGCCCGGTCACCGCGACGTCGGCGGGCCCGGCCCGGTCAGCCGCGAGGGCACGCACCTCGTCGACCGCGTTCTGGGGGCACGAATCCGCGGTCACCCGCCTCCGCGCAGCCGCCGCGCGATCAGCCACGGGTCATGCCCCTTGACGCGGTGCAGGAGATCAGTCATTCGACGCGCCCGACAGGACGATTGTGCCGTCGCGACAGAAGGCGTCCATGCTCTCGTTGGAGAGGTAGCGGCGGGGGAAGGCGATCCATTCGCCGCCGTGGAGTTCGGCGAGGACCACGGTGACCGGGCAGAGGACTGCGATTGGGTTCGGGAAGATCTGGACGACGTCGGCGCGACGCTTGAACTCCCGGTTCAGCCGTTCCAGCGGGTTGGTGGAATGGATTTTCTCCCAATGCTGGTGGGGGACGTCCGCGGCCGCGGTCAGGTCTTCCACGGTGTCGAGCTGGGTGCGGACCTCGTCTGCGGTGGGCCGGGCGAGGACGGTGCGGATCGTCGCGGCGTCCTCGGCCGCCCACCGGCGGCCGAAGGTGCCCGGCACACCTTGGCTTGCGGCCGCCTCGAGGGCGTGGGCGATGAGCCGCGTACCGATGCCCCGACGCCGGAACTCCGAGACCACGCCCAGCGGTGACAGCGATAGAACGTCCACGATCCGGCGCGGAGCGTCCAGCCGCGTCGCGCTCAGCAGCACATGCCCGACCACCCGGCCGTCGACGACGGCGACGTGGGTCGTCGGCGTTCTCCCGCCGGATCACCAGCCCGGGGCCGGCGGGAGCGGTCCGGGAGCAGGAACAGAAGTGGCTCATCACCGGCGTCAGCACGGGCCTTGGACGTGCCTTCGCCCAAGCGGCCCTGGCCGCCGGGCACACCGTCGTCGGCACGGTCCGCTCGGAGAGGGATCTGCGGGCCTTCGAGGAGCTCGAAGCCGGGTACGCGCACGGGCGCATCCTGGATGTGATGGACGGCGACGCCGTCTCACGGGTGGTCGCTGAGGTGGAGCGGAGCGTCGGGGCTCTGGATGTCGTCATCGCCAACGCCGGCTACGGCCTGGAGGGCATCTTCGAGGAGACCCCGCTGGCCGAGGTGCGGCGGCAGTTCGAGGTCAACGTGTTCGGGGCAGTGGCCACTCTGCAGGCGGCCCTGCCCCACATGCGCCGGCGCCGCCGCGGACACCTGATGGCCGTCACCTCCATGGGGGGGCTCATGGCCGTGCCCGGCATGTCCGCCTACTGCGGCAGCAAGTTCGCCCTGGAAGGGATCCTGGAGGCGCTGGGCAAGGAGGTCGCGCAGTGTGGGATCCATGTGGCGGCGATCGAGCCCGGGTCCTTCCGCACCGACTGGGCCGGACGGTCCATGACACGCGCCGCGCGCTCCGTCGACGACTACGACGAGTTGTTCACCCCCATCCGTGAAGCGCGGCGGAAGGCCAGCGGGAACCAGCTCGGTAACCCGGCCAGGGCCGGGGACGCCGTCGTGCACATCACCTCGGTCGACAAACCGCCGGCCCACCTCGTCCTGGGCTCGGACGCGCTGCGACTGGTCACCGCCGCGCGCACGGCCGTGGACGAGGATATCCGCGCGTGGGAGACGCTCTCCCGTACGACCGACTTTTCGCCGAGGGCGCTCAACTCTGATGCCTGGTCACCGCCCCGCACGCGGCCGTCGCACCACCGTACGCAAGGGCGACGTGCGGGAGCGGGCCATTCTGGACACCTGTGAGACGCTGCTGGCGCGGAAGGGCTACGAGGCCATGACCGTCGGCGACATCGCCCAGGGCGCCGGCATCACACGCGGCGCCCTGTACTTCTACTTCGGCTCCAAGCAGGAAGTGGTCACGGCACTCGTGGCCCGGACTGTGGAGCACCTGTGGGAGCGGTCCGGGGCGACCGCTCGGACGGAGGAGCCTGGCCCGGCCGTCACGGCGGCCATGCGGCGCACGGTCGAGCTGTGGAGCGAGCACGGCGTGGTCATGCGCACGGCAATCGATCTGTCGCTGACCGTGCCGGAGATCGGCGAGTTGTGCCGGCGCACAGCGGACTTGTTCATCACCGCCATCACCTCCGTCCTGGAACGAGCGGGTATCGAGACCGGCAGCGGACCGGAACAAGCACCGGCGATGGCACGCTCCCTGTGCTGGATGATCGAGCGGACCTTCTACCACGCCTCGCAGGAATCCCGCGAGCAGTTGGAAACGGCGTCCGCCACTTGTGAGCACATCTGGCTGATCAGCGCCGGCCTGACGGCCTGAGCAGCCGACACGGCGAGGCGGACACCGCACCGCTCACGCTGACGGGCCGACCTCGGTGCGGGCGATCAGCGACCGCAGCATCGGAATGCCTCGTGAGGTGAGCGACGAGACGGTCCCTGGGGCACAGTTCAGTTCTTCGGCGACCTGTCTTTCCGGCAGATCACCATAGTGGCGCAGCACTACCGCTGTCCGTTGCTGCGGGGGCAGCAGGGCCAGGAGGGCGCCGAGCCGGAGACGGTCTTCTACCAGGCCAGCCGAGTCGGCCGTGACGCTGAGCTCCGGCAGCCTCTCCATCGGGCGTTCGCCCTGCCAGCGTCTTTTGGCCGCTCGTCCGGCCGCACGCGTCAGTATCCGCCGGGCGTATGCCTCCGGCGCTCCGTCCGCGATCCGCGGCCAGACCAGCCACAGCTTGGCGAGTGCCTCCTGCACCAGATCATCGGCCGCGTGACAGGCCCCGCCCGCCAGAGTGCGGGCGTAGCCCACGAGAGCCGGACGACGGGCCGACACGAACTCGCCGAACTCCAAGTCTGTCGCGCTACTGGTCCGCATGCGCTGCGCTCCTCGTGTGTCGTGCCTGTCCGGGCAGGCGGCCGTCGCCGCCTGCCCGGACAGGTAACCGGGTGAGGGGCGGGGGGTGGTGACCTTGACCGACCCCGGCGGGCTTCCGGGTACGGGTATTCGCGGGCCGGATCCCGGGTCCGGATCGGCGTCGTCGGCGCGTGTCGGCTCCGCTGTGGCCACCTGAAGGCACTCTCCGTGTCCCGTGCTCCTGCCCGATTTGTGACGCTAGCAACGCACCTCGCCGGCCGTTGCCCGGGTGGACACCGTCCGGCGGGGTGCGGGTTGTGTCCCGGATCAGGCGATACGCGTCAGCTTGTCCGTGAAGCCGGGCTCCACGAGGTCCTCCTGCAGTGCGACCGGGACCTTGACGGCTCCGTTGCTGCCGTCGCCCACGGTGAGCGTGCCCACCGCGGTCCCGGCCTTGGCGGTGTGCGGTACGTCCGACGGTGCGAACGACAGCCTCACCGTCAGCCCGGCCCAGCCGACCGCCTGGACGTCCTTGGTCACCACGACCGGGGACCGGCCGCCCATCTTGTCGTCCACGTAACCGACGACGTCACCCTTTCGCACGATCTTCGCCGAGACGATCGCGTTCTGGGCGGCGAGCAGCGCGGTCTTGCTGACCGCGTTGACGGTGTCGATGATCGGAGCCTGGTGCTGGCCGAGGACCGCGCCGACCACGGTGACGGTCTCGCCGCCGGCCTCCTTCGTCCCCGCGAACAGCAGATTGCCGCCGGCCTTGGTGGTCGAGCCGGTCTTGATGCCGAGGGCGTTGTTGTAGGGAACGAGCGTGTTGTAGTTGCGCCACTTCTTACCGGACGGATCGGTCCACTCGGGCAGCTTGGTGATCTCCATGAGCGCGGGCATCTTCACCAGCTCGTTGCCCAGCTTGACCTGGTCCTCGGCGGTGGAGACGGTTGTGTCCTTCAGCCCGGAGGCGTCGGTGTACGTCGTGTTCTCCATCCCGAGCTCCTTGGCGGTGTAGTTCATCTTCTGGATGAACTCCGCCTCGCTGCCGGCGTCCCAGCGGGCGAGCAGCCGCGCGATGTTGTTGGCCGACGGGATCATGATCGCTGAGATGGCCTGACGCAGAGTGAGCTTGTCACCCTCGTTGACGGTGTTGAGGGTGGACTCGCCCTCCGAGTCGTAGCTGCCCTCCTTCTCGGCCGTGGCGTCGACGGGGACGTCCGGACCTTCCTCGCCCGACTTCAACCGGTGCTCCTTGAGGACGACGTACGCCGTCATCGCCTTGGCGACGGACCCGATCGCGACAGGCTTCTGGTCGCCGTGGCTGTCCATCGTGCCGATGCCGTTGCCGTTCATCCAGCCCTGGCCTTCGGTCGGCCACGGCAGGGAGAGCTTGCCGCCCTCGAAGGTGTACGAGTCCTGCACGGTGAGCGTCAGCGAGGCCGCCGGCAGCGGGCGCACGTACTGAACGACTGCGAACACGATCACCAGCAGCAGGACCAGCGGCGTCCAGATCTTGACCCGCCGCACCGCGGTCCGCAGCGGGGTCTGCGGGGGCGGCGGGGTGTTGGTCAGCTCGGCCAGCAGGTCCAGAGGCGGCTTGGGCGGCAGCGGCTGCTGCGTGGTCCGCTCGGGGCCGACCTGGGGGAGGGCGGTGGTGGGGCCGGTCGGCCCGTTCGGACCGGTGGGAGCGGCGGGCGGCTTGCGGCCGCCGAGGTCCTCGTCCCGCTTGAGCGCGACGAACCTGCTGGTCCGCTCGGCGTCGGCCTCGGGGCGGGCCACGTCGCCCAGCTTGAGCATGGTGGTGGGCTGGTCCACTGCGGGCGCGGAGGCCCGTCCGGTCCGGAACACGGCGGTGGGCTGGTCGACGGGCTTCTTGACCTTGGGCCTGCCGTCCCCGTCTGCGCCGTCCGCCGCGGTGGAACCACGGCCGCCGCCGGAGTCGCCCGACGCGTTCGTGTCCGTGGCGCTCGCGAAGCCGTCCTCGTCACGGGAGGCGCCGCTCGGGGGCGTGCCGGTCTTCGCCGTCCCGGCGGGCGTCCCGTCCTCGGCGTCCGAGGCGTCCGGTGCGGTCTCCGCGGGCGTCTGCGGGGCGCGGGGCGATGCGTCCTCGGGGGCGTCGGAGGGTGCCGTAACGGCGGGTGTCTCGCCCTCGGTGTCCTCGGCGCCCTCGGTGGTGCCGGTCGCGGCCGCGGTGCCCCGCATGGCGTCCTCGTCGCGGGGCGCGTCGTCCGGGGAGGCGGTGGGCGTCTCGCCTCCGGTGTCCTCGGAGGCGTCTGCCACGTCCGAGGCGGTGTCAGTGTCCGAGGCGTCCGGCGCTGCCCCCGCGGGCGTCTCCGGGCCGCGGGGGGCTCCGCTCGCGGGGGCGGCGGACTGTGCCGTACCGGCCCCGGCCTCGCCCTCGGTGCTCTCGGGCCCGTCCGCGTGGTCCTCGGAGGCGTCGGGCGCCTCCGAGGCCGTACCGGCGTCCGGGACGGCCGGAGCGCCGGCGTCCGTGTCGGTGTCACGGCCGGCGGGCGGCTCCTCGTCCGGCTCCGCCGAGCGGCCCCACGCGGCCACCGCCTCGCGGAGATGGCCTTCGCCCTCCGCGGAGGAGCCGTCACGCGTCGACAGCACCCGGGTGGCCGTGTCGACGCGGCCGCGGTCCTTCGAGGGCTCGGCCTCACGGGCCACCGCCAACCGGGGATCCCGCTTCTCGGAAACCGGACCCGCGCTCCCCGACGTCGGTTCTGCCGACGACTCGCGCTGCTTTGACTTGTCGGGGGACTCGCCCGCCACCGATGCCTCCTCGCTGTGCCGCACGCACCGCGTGCGCCATCCGAACCGTGAACCGCCCGCCCGCGACAACGCTCCGCAGCGCTGTCCGAACCATGTGCCAGTGTCCTGTGTGCGGGCTTACCCAACGTGGTAGATGAGAACGACATACCTACCGGTTGTCTCGACAACGCGTGTCACCAACGTCCCGGAACAGCACAGCGAGGCGCTTCACTGACGTCGGCAGTGGCCGTCTCGGAGCGTCGTCAGACAGGGGATGCTTCGGCCAAACCTGCTTTCAGGGCCTTTCGGATGTCCTCGTCCAGGTTCTTGCTGGCCGGCCATGCAACGAGGTTTGCCGCGACCTCGCGCAGCTTGCGGTTGGTGTGCCGGGAGACCGCGCGGAGGGCGCCGAACCCTTGTTCCGGGCGAAGCCCTCCCAGGGAGATGACAACGCCGATGGCCTGGTCGACGACAGCGTGGGAACTTACGGCCACTTCGAGCTGGTCGACCTTTAGCGCCAGGCGCTTCCTTTCGGATGCCCCTGCCTCGTTCTCCTCAGATCCGCCTTGGCTATCGTGCGTCATTCCCACATCTTGCCAAGGTCGCTGGGTTACGGATGATGGGCCACCACCGCTGACCCAGCAAGCCTTCAGCAGAGACGGCCCACCGTTGCACCTCATAAGGGCCTGGTGACACCTCGTGATGGCGCAGCTGGTCCCGTCACTCCTGGCACAGGGCCAGCCGCGGTATACCGGCCAGGACAGCCGTGCTCGCTTCCTCCGACCGATACCGCATCACCCACCCACCACATAGGCGGAAGGCATACTGAAGAATCGAGACAGGGCCCCAGCTTGACTCTGTCGGGGATCTTGGAGTTGCCGGGGTCAGGTACCCAGGGTTCGCCAGAACTTCGGCCGGGGGATCTCGCGCTGGTCGAAATAGTTCTGTAAGGCGGTCGGCCGGCGGGGAGGGGGTGCTTCCTCGGTCGGTGGGAGACCGCTGAGACGCTCGATGTTGATGGCGATGGCGTCAGCACGTGCTGGACGTGGGCTTTGCTCTGTCCTCGGTAACGGCAGCGGCGCATGCCGTGGCCGTGGGCGAACTCGTTGACCGTTCCCTCCACTCCGGAGCGGACCGCGTAGCGGGTCTTCCACTCGGACGTCTGCTGCTCGGCACGGACACGGAGTTGCAGGTCGCGGAGTTCTCGCGGGGGAAAGCCCACGGTGCGGTGGCTTTCGCGGGAGGTGGTGCACTGTGCGCGGGCCGGGCAGGGGTGGCACTGACTCTTCGTGAACCGGGCCACGGTCAGCGGGGCTGCGGTGGGCGAGGAGGTCGGGTAGGGGCCGTGCCAGCCCTGGCTGACCTGCCCCTGAGGGCAGGTGACCTGCCGACGGTCGTAGTCGATATGGAAGTCGTCCCGGGCGAAGCCTTCACCCCGGCGGTGTTGGCGGGTGGGGTTGCCCGGAAGCGGCCCGGAGACGGTGACCTGGTGATCGCGTGCGGCTTGTGCAAGGTGGGGCAGGGAGGTGTAGCCGCTGTCGACCAGGTGCTCGGCGGGCCGCAGGCCGCGGTGGTGCAGGCGGGTGTGGATGCCGGGCAGGACCTTGCTGTCATGGGTGGTGGACGCGGTGGTAGCCACGTCCGTGATCACGTTGGGGCCGTCGGGAGCACACGTCTCCGTCAGGTGGGCAGAGAACCCCTTCCAGCTGATGATGTGCCCGTGGCGGGCGTAGCGGGCCGAGGCGTCGTAGGGCGAGACGATCGCCCGGGACGAGGGCGGCAGCCCGGTCCGTCTTCGGTCTCGGCGGTGCGCCAGCGCAGGCGGCCCGCGGCGTCGCGGTGATAGTTCTGCACCATGATCTGGCGCAGGGCCTGGACACGAGGGCCCGACGCACGGTCCGCTCCGTGCCGGTAGAGGTGTTCCAGGAGCCGGACGGCATCGTTGCCGGTGGCGAGGATCCTGGTCTTGGGCTTGGTGGGGTTCTTCCCCAGGCGGACCGGACGGCCGTAACGGCGCCCCCAGTCCTCGTCGACCAGCTCGTCCAGCAGGTGCGGGGCGGTGCCGGCGACTTCCTCCAGCGCGGCGCGGACCGCCTCGGTGACCATCTCCAGCCGGGTCAGGTCACGGACCGCGGCCAAGACGTGGGTAGAGTCGGTGCGTTGCGTGGTGCGCTCGCGCACCAGGCCGGCCTCCTTGAGGCGGGCCAGGGCGAGGTCGAGGAGGCGGTCGGCGCGGTCGCCCTCGGTGAGACGGTCTCAGAAGTCGGCCAGCACACTGTGGTGGAAGCCGGGGTCGTCCAGCTCCATGGCCATGGCGTACTTGAAGTCGATGCGGCAGCGAACCGCCTCGGCGGCCTGCCGGTCCGACAGACCGAGCACGAACTGCAGCACGCAGACGGTGGCTAACTGGGCAGGCGAGAGGCCCGGACGCCCGTCACGCGGATACCAGTCCGCGAAGTCCTCGTCACGCCACAGCCCGTCCAGGCGGTCTCTCACCCACATCGCCGCCGTACCGCCCGGGTTGCTCGCCCGCGCGATCTGCGCGGTCAGAGGCGGGACTTGCTCACCGGAACGAGGACGGAGCGACAACGGACACCTCGACAACTGCATGGGCTCTCGGAAACACCCCGAGCATGCCCACCGATCACCCCGGCGCACTGAGAAGCTCCAAGATCCCCGACAGAGTCAAGGTAAGGCCGCATGTCTGGGTGGAACATGGTCTACATGCAGAAGATCATCGCCGAGGTGCGCACCGAGGGCATCCACGTACGCGATGAGGACGTCGCCCGCCTGTCCCCGCTGAAGTTCGCCCACATCAACTTCCACGGCCGCTACAGCTTCGCCTTGCCCGCCGGGCACGAACCTGTCGATGCTCAGCCAAGACGATCTTGATGCCATCACGACGAAACAACCGTCCGTGCAAGTGCCTGGGATTCCGCATACCAGCCGAGAGTGTTGCCTTTACCGGTTGAATCTAGGCTTTCTGCCCTAAACGGTGACCGCCGCTTTCGATTTGCTGGACGTCACAGTGAAGGACCTGCCCGCCTCCACCAGGCCTGTCGCTGTTTCGGCCGGTACCGCCACATGCGGTTGCTGCCTCGTCACCTTTGCCGCGGCCGCCCGCGCGGGGAAGCGGCGGGAAAGGCCGATACCCCCGTCCGCTCCCGGAGGAGGGGACGAGGGCATCGGCCGTGCGGGGTGGGTTCGCTCCGGTGTCCGGAGGGGGCGTCAGACCGCCGAGCCCGCCTTCCACTGCTCCCAGCTCATGTTCCAGCCGTTGAGACCGTTGTCCGGGGCGATGGTCTTGTCACCGGTGTTCTGGACGACGACCACGTCACCCACGATCGAGTTGTCGTAGAACCAGGACCCCGGCGTGTTCGGGTCGCCGGCGCCCTTGGCGTCGGCCAGGCCGACGCAGCCGTGGCTGGTGTTGACGCTGCCGAAGATGGACTTGGCGCCCCAGTAGTTGCCGTGGATGAAGGTGCCGGAGGTGCTCAGACGCATGGCGTGCGGCACGTCCTTGATGTCGTACTCGCCCTTGCCGTCGGCGCCGGTGAAGCCGACCGTCGCGCCGTTCATCCGGGTCTCCTTGAACTTCTCGGAGATCACCATCCGGCCCTCGTACGTCTTGTTCTCGGGCGCGCCGGCGGAGATCGGGATGGTGCGGACGGTCTTGCCGTCCTGCGTGACCTTCATCTGCTTGGTCTTGGCGTCGACGTAGGAGACCTGGTTGCGGCCGATCTTGAAGGTGACCGTCTTCTGCTGGACGCCGTAGACGCCCTCGGCGCCCTCGACACCGTCGAGCGCCAGCTTCAGGGTGACCGTGGAGTTCTCCTTCCAGTAGTCGTCGGGCCGGCAGTCCATGCGGTTGGCGTTGAACCAGTGGCAGGCGACCTCCTGGCCACTGGTGGTGGAGACGGTGATGCCCTTCTGGACGGCGGCCTTGTTGGTGATCGCCTTGTCGAAGTTGATCGACACCGGCATGCCGACGCCGACCGTGGTGCCGTTGTCCGGGGTGAAGTTGCCGATGAAGCTGTTGGCCTGGGAGACCGTGGTGAACGACGCGTTCTCGTGGGCGGCGAGGCCCTCGGAGTCCTCGGCGGTGGCCGTCACCTTGTAGGTGGTGGCGCGCTCCAGCTGGGCGCTGGGCTTCCAGCTCTTCTTGTCGGCGGATATCTCACCCTCGACGGCCGTGCCGTCGGAGGTGGTCATCTTCACCTCGGTCAGCGTGCCCTTGCTGACGGTCACGGCCGCGGAGTTGTTGACGGAGGCGCTGTTCGAGCCGTCCTTCGGCGTGATCTTGATCTGCGCCTCGGAGGAACTCTTCGCCGCCGCCTCGTCGACCTGCGCCTGCGAGGTGTCCTTGCCGTCGCCGCCGGAGGCACTGTCGTCACCGCCGCCGGAACACGCCGAGAGCACCAGCACTCCGCCGAGCAGAGCGGACGCGGCCGCCAGACGCCTGCGCCGCTTACCGTCCGTCATCACACGCTTCTCCATCGTTGCCGAATCCCAACCCCACGGGTCCCCGGCGCGAAACCGAGGGGCCCGTCCACAATCTTCAACGCTACGACCGGGTGATCCGGTTCCCCAGGGCCCTCGAGTGTGGGGGTCACCACGTCCGGGTTTGTGGCTGGCCGGAAGCGCAGCAGGTGTCGAGGACGGCCAGCCTGATGACGGGCAGGTGTCGGTGCAGGCCCTCTGCCGTGCGGGCGATGCGGGCCCTGAGCTCCAGGCGGGGGAGATCGGCGGTGACCTGGGCAGTGAAGGAGGCGGCGTCGAAGTTGGGGCAGGCGGCCTGCAACTCGCCCCGGGTCCGGGCGATCCGGCCGGGGCTCAATGCTCCCTCCTTCATGGCCACTTGGGAACTCATTGGCCCACCCTGAGGGCGCGCAGAAAATCAACACGCTGGTTTGATCTCCGTTCCGTCGTTGGCTGTGGCGAGGAGTGCGGCCACGTCGGCAGGTGTTCGGAATCTGGCCGTTGAGGGTGGGACGGTGCGGCCGCGTTCGGCGAGGAGTGGTCGAACTTGGTGGATTGCGCTGGTGAGGGTGCTGCCGATGACGCCGAAGAGCTGGGCCAGCAGGTGTCAGGTGCCGAGTTTACGCAGTTAGAGCACGGTGGCCAGGACTCTGTCGGCCGTGGTCAGTTTGTCTTTGGCGCCGGCCCCGGGAGCGCGGTGTCGTTCACTGCCGCGTTGGCGGAGCCGTTGCCGTTCACGTAACTCGGCCAGTTCTGGTGCCAGCTCGTCGACGAGACGGTCCAGTTCCGCTTCGGGCATGCCGGACGGAGTTGTCGCGGGACTATCAGGCGTTGATGGCCGCCGCGGTCGATGCGGGAGGCGACGGGCTGGGTGCCCGGCGGGTGGCGGTGGTGCTGGGCTAGGACAGCGCATCCGCCTCCCGCGTCGAAGGCGCCAGGGCCCGGCTGAAGCGACTGGTGGAATGGGGCTGGCTGGTCGAGGTAGCCGGGCAGGTTCACGCTGCCCCTGTCGCTGCCGGGGCAGGACGCTGGTGGTGCTGGACGGCCAGGCGGCGGCTCATGAGCATGGTCATCGACCACAGAATGACGGCTTCGCTGGTATCAGTGCGGCGTTCGTAGTCCCGGACCAGACGCCGACTGCGCAAGCACCAGGCGAAAGATCTCTCCACGACCCAGCGGCGCGGCAGCACCTCGAAGCCGCGGGTGTCGTCGCTGCGGCGGACGATGTCCAGAACGACGCCGAGCTGCGTGGCACTCCAGTCGACGAGGTGGCCGGTGTATCCGCCGTCGGCCCAGACCTGTGCCAGCCGCCCGAAGCGGCCCCGGGCCGCTGGCAGGAGGATGCGGGCGGCGTCCCGGCCGGTGGTCGAGGCGGGGGTGACCAGCACGTTCAGCAGCGGCCCGAGCGTGTCGGTGATCAGGTGCCGCTTGCGTCCGTTGATCTTCTTCCCGGCGTCGGAACCCCGCGAGCCGTGGGTGACGGTGGCGTCTGCCTTCACCGACGGCGAGTCGATGATCGCCGCACTCGGTTCCGGATCACGGCGTTCGTCCTCGCGGACGGTCTCGCGCAGCCGGTCGTGCAGCTCGGCCCCGAGTCCGGTATCCCGCCATCGGGCGAAGAAGGCATACACGCGCGGCCAGGGCGGGAAGTCCGAGGGTATCGACCGCCACTTGATGCCGTTGTCGACGAGGTAGCGGATCGCGTCGAGCAGCCAATGCCACGAAGTTAAGGGCCTTTTGGCGGTGTCAAGGGTGGACGCGATGAGGGAGGGGCCTCTGCTATGCAGGGGATCGACCAAGATCTTCCTGAGAAAGCAGAGGCCCCGTGGCTCAGTCTGTCACGGGCGGAACCGACGTGTTCGCGCCCGGTCATATCGGTGAGTTGACGCAGGTCATCCCGCCCGAGTTGGTGGATGCGGTGCTGGCCGAGACCGGGGCTCGCGAGCGACGCCTGCGAAGCCTTCCCTCACGCGCCGGGGTGTACTTCGTGCTCGCACTCGGTCTGTTCGGGCACCTGGGAACCGGGCTCGTGTGGGGCAAACTCGTGGCCGGACTGACCGTCAGAGTGCCGCGGCCGTCGGAGAAGGCACTTCGCGACCTTCGTCGGCGGGTCGGTGTGGCCCCGCTCAAGCGGCTGTTCGAAGTGCTGGCCGGCCCTCTGGCTCAGCCGTCCACGCCCGGAGTGCGCTATCGCCGCTGGCGCACGGTCGCCTTCGACGGATGTGGAAGCCTGAATGTCCCTGATCACGAGCGCAACCGGTCCTGGCTCGGCCGGACCGAGCGCCGTCACGGTCCGGCAGGCTACCCCCGCCTGATGCTCATGACTCTGTGCGAAACCGGCACCCGCGGCCTGATCGCAGCCGCCTTCGGCCCCGCCACCAAGGCCGAGACCGACTACGCCCACGACCTGGTCGGCCACCTGACCTCGGACATGCTTCTCCTGGCGGACCGCGCCTTCGACAGCAACAGACTGCTCGCGGACATCGCAGCCCGGGGAGCCCACTTCCTGGTCCGCGCCACCAGTACCCGACGTCCGCCGGTACTGGCACTGCTCCCCGACGGCTCCTACCTGACCCGGATCGGTGACCTCTCGCTGCGAGCGGTTGAGGCCGAGATCCACTCCCGCACCGCCGACGGCGGTGACTTCGGCGGAACCTACCGCCTGCTGACCACACTCACCGACCACCGAACCGACCAGGGCGCCCACTTGGTGAGCCTCTACCACGAACGCTGGGAGATCGAGATCACCTACCTGGCCCTGCGTCACACCCTGTTCAAGGGCAGGGTGCTGCGTTCGAAGGACCCCGTGGGCCTCAGCCAGGAGATGTGGGGACTGCTCACGCTCTACCAGGCCCTGCGCTCGGCGATGGTGACCGCGGTGGAGACAATGCCCGGCTGCGACCCCGACCGAGCCGCCTTCACCGTCGCCTTGGAAGCCGCCCGCGACACGGTCGTCAGCCTCGTTGGCCCAGTCCAGGCCAATGAGCCGAGCACTCCGTACGATCTGGTCGGCAGCATCGGCGCCCATGTCCTGCGAGCTCTGCTTCCCGGACGCCGAATGCGGCTGTCCGCCCGCGTCGTGAAATGCGGAACGTCCCGATACAACAACTGGAACCACGATGGTCGGCCTCGAGGCAGTACACCCATCACCAAGATCAGGATCAATGTGCATCCACCGGTTCTGCCCGGCACGAGCACCGGGCTTCAGGCCGAATCCGGCCGCTGGGGGCAGGTCTGCCAGCTCCTCGCCGCGGCCTCCAACGAGCCCATGCACGCGCGTGACATCGCCCATCACCTCGGCCTCACCGCTACAGGACGCATCCTCAGCGGCTTCAACGCGCAACTCTGCTACTGGGCCCGGAAGGGGCGGCTGATCCGTACGGCACCGAGCACGTACAAGATCACATTCCCCGACGCCTTGACTCCGCCAACAGGTCCTTAACTTCGTGGCATTGGATACTCCAGCGTCGGTGACAGTTGTGCCGACCGCAAGACTGCCGATCCGGCCGATCTTCCTGATACATGCAGCCATCCTCGCAGGACGCCGACCTCCCGGGCCGGTATGCCCGCTACAACCTGACCCGAGGCCGTTCATTGCTCGGGCAGGAGGTCGAGTGTGCTGACAATCAATGTGGCGGTGCTGCTGGCGGTCATCATTGTTGTGCGGCTGCGTCGGCGGACCGAGGCCCGCAGCCGCAACGACGAGAAGCTGACGGTGCTGATCGTGCTGGTCTTCGGCATCGTCGTCGCGCCGACTGCGTTCGGTCAGGGGGTGCTGGACATCGTGGCACAGCTGGCCGCCGGTATCAGCGATTCCAGCCGTTGACCGCCACGTCCCCTGACGGGCAGGCATGCCTGCGCTCGCCCCACGGGCGACTGGCAGTGCACGCTGGAAGGTGTGACCAGCGTTCAGTTGGTCGTGCACCGGCCTCCGCTCACTGGCGGCAGGAGAGCCACTGTTCGCCGTGCACGGGTGGGACGAAATCCTCGGTACTACAGCGATCACGATCTGGCGGGTGTCCCTCGACCGCGCCGGCGGAGGTACTCGATTCCGTCAGGTGGGCTACCAGCGACACCTTCAGATACTCGAGTCGTTCTGCTTCCACTTCAAGCGAGCCGCCCGCGAAGTGGCCCAGCTGGACGGAAACCACGGCTCGCGACGGCGATGGTCTCCCGGAGCGTCTGGGGTCGATGGATGGACGGAGACATCAGGCACACTCCGCGGGCCGACACGTGCGGGGTTCTGAACATCTCCTGGTGCGAACCCGCCGCGGCCTACTCAACCACGAGAGGACCGAGAACAATCGCCATCGTCTCACCTTCACGCGATGGCGTCCTTCCGGCTGGCCGACGACCAACTCGGCGGCGGCCACGTCTACGACTCTCTGACTTCGAGGTGACGATCCGCCCCCGGTGGTGCGCTCGCGCCTGCAAGGCCGAAAGGGCCTTGTCGCGCCCGCCAACGAGATAAGGCTTCGGGTTCAACGCTATCCGCCACGACCCTGCATGGTGATCCAGGTACGGTAGGCCCGGTCGGCAGCCTCCGGCGGCACGCATGTGCCGCCCGGGACCGACGGAGAGGGCTGGTAGGTAGCTATGGAAGAGCCGCGTCGCCTCGGCGGCCGGTAC
>NZ_JBVIGA010000053.1:0-24175 GCF_055571035.1 Streptomyces malachitofuscus
TCCTTTTGTAAGAACAAAAACCAACAAAAAAGGAGATCCCCACCACCCCCTCCCCCCCCCCCCCCCCGCCCCCTCGTCCGCGGCAGGCGGTCAGGGACGCCCCGGACGCCCGGAAGTGTCGCGCAGACGCCCGGCCCACGCGGGGGTGAGCAGCGCGTCGGCCGCGTCACGGGGGATGCTCAGGCGGACATCGCGGCCGTGGTCGTCGTCCGGGGTCGGGGTGATGAGGACCGTCCACGGGATGGGATTCGCCGGGAACTCGAACCAGAACGGCCGTCCCGCGCCGAACTCGACGGCGTAGACGGGGATCCGGCTGGTGTTGTTCAGGGCGACCGTGCCCTCGAACGCGTCCAGGGACATGCGGCTGAACACGCGGTTGGAACGGCCGGCCGAGCGCTGGGCCTCCAGGAAGGCGGCCTCCTCCCGGATCCGGTCGGGGGTGACACGGTCCAGGGCGGCCCGTACGGCCGCGACCGTGTGCGCCAGGGGTTCCTCCCGCAGCTCACGTGCCGGGAGCAAGGCCGTGGTGTTGGAGACCGCGTTGCCCCAGTAGCCGTCCGGAAGACGGTCCTTGAGCGCGGCGCGCAGCCCGACCACGATCCCCAGGCGTTCCTCCGCTCCGGGTTCCCGGTCGCGCAGCGCGCCGAGGACGCGCCACAGGTGCGCTCCGAGTGCGTCGCCGCTGGACGCCGGCGGCCGGTCGGCGTCCTGGCCCGCCCGCGCCGTCTCGCGCAGGGCGAGGACCTCGTCGGCGGTGAACCGGACGGTGATCGTGCGCATCTTCCGCGCCCCGGCGTTGACCTTCCAGATGAACCCGGCCTTCTGCCGTCCCGTGACCACGGTGTACTGCGGGTCGTCCGGTGCCGGACGTACGTCGTCGGCGAGTCGGCCGAGCAGGGCACGGTCGTAGGGCGCGGGCCGGGTCTCCTCGCCGGCGTGCGTGCGGGACCAGTGGAGCAGGAAGTCCAGGTAACCGGTGCCGTCGACCACGGCGTGGTTGATGGAGACGCCGAGCACGGACCCGCCGCCCCGCATGTGCGTGACCTTGACGGAGAGCAGGGGTGTGTCGTGGCCGACGACGCGGAAGGCGTTGACGGGGTGGATGTAGCGGCGCAGATCCTGCCACGCCGGCCGGTCCGGCCCGTGGTCGGGCATGGCACGGTCCGCGTGGGCGACGGAGAAGACGGCGCCATCGTCGTCGCACGCCACGGCGAGTCCGCCGTCCGGATCGCGTACGAGACGTCCGGTGAGCAGCGGATAGTGGGCGAGCGTGCGGCGCAGGGAGTCCTCGACGGCCTCGTCGTCCAGCGTCCGCCGGTAGAAGAAGGTGCGCGGTGTGGCGAACGTGCCGTTCATCAGGTCGTGCACGCCGAGCCGGACACGCACACCGTACGGCGCTCCTGCGCGCAGGACGACGGTGCGCCCGGGGCTGCCCCCAGGCGGGCGGCCGATCTTCATGGGAGTCTCCAGGGACGGGCGGGGGGCCCGCGCCGGGCCCGGCACCTCAGCCTGCCGGGCCGGGACCCGTGAATTCCCTAGAACAGTCGCCGCTGCGCACGGCTGAGAACCGTCGCCGCTGCGCACGGCTGCCGGCGCGAGGGGCCCCGGCGGCGGTCAATGTTTGGTGGATCCCTAGATTCGGCCGGTGTTCCTGGCCCGGGGGCACGGACGCGTGCTGGTCTGGGGTTCCCCCGATCGAACGATACGGGCGTGGGGACCCGCTTCGACTGCGAGCCGGCCGTACGTCTCGTCCCCACCGGCACACACAGGAGGCCAACAGCCGTGGGGAACGACAAGACCGAGATCCTCGACCTGGTCCGCGCGTACCACCGTTCCACCGTCTCGTCGGAGTTCGTCCCGGGTGTCACCCCGGTGCAGGCCTCGGGTGCGGTGCTCAGCGAGGACGACCGGGTGGCCCTGGTGGAGGCGGCGCTCGACATGCGCATCGCCGCCGGTGTCAGCTCGCGCCGGCTGGAGCGTGCGCTGGCGAGGTACTTCGGGCTGCGCAAGGCGCATCTGACCAATTCCGGTTCGTCGGCCAACCTGCTGGCGCTGGCCAGTCTCACCTCACCGCAGCTGGGCGAGGACCGGCTGAAGCCGGGTGACGAGGTGATCACGGTCGCCGCCGGTTTCCCCACCACGGTCAACCCGATCCTGCAGAACGGCCTGACGCCGGTCTTCACCGACATCGAACTGGGCACCTACAACGCCTCGCTGGAGCGCGTGGAGCAGGCGATCGGCCCCCGCACCCGCGCCATCATGATGGCGCACGCCCTGGGCAACCCCTTCCAGGTGAAGGAGATCGCCCAACTGGCGCAGGATCGCGACCTGTTCCTCATCGAGGACAACTGCGACGCCCTGGGCAGCACCTACGAGGGGCAGCTGACCGGCACCTTCGGTGACCTCGCGACGGAGAGCTTCTATCCCGCCCATCACATCACGACGGGTGAGGGCGGCTGTGTGCTCACGGACAATGTGTTCCTGGCACGGATCGTGGAGTCGATGCGGGACTGGGGCCGCGACTGCTGGTGCGAACCGGGCGAGGACAACCGCTGTTTCAAGCGGTTCGAGCAGCAGATGGGGTCGCTGCCCGAGGGCTACGACCACAAGTACATCTTCTCCCACGTGGGTTACAACCTGAAGTCGACCGATGTGTCGGCGGCGCTCGGGCTCACGCAGCTGACCCGGATCGACGAGTTCGGCAGGGCCCGCCGGCACAACTGGGAGCGGCTGCGCAAGGGCCTGGACGGGCTGCCGCACCTGCTGCTCCCGGAGGCGACGCCGGGCAGCGACCCGAGCTGGTTCGGCTTCGCCATCACCGTCGAACCGCACGCCCCGTTCGCGCCGGGCGCCCTCATCGACCACCTGGAGTCCAGCAAGGTCGCCACGCGCCGCTTCTTCGCGGGCAATCTGACCCGCCACCCGGCTTACGAGGGGCGGGAGTTCCGGGTCAGCGGGCCGCTCACCAACAGCGACATCACCACCGAGCGGACGTTCTGGATCGGCGTGTACCCGGGCCTGACCGACGAGATGATCGACCACAGCATCAACACCGTGATCGAGTATGTGACGCTGCCGCACTGACACCGTGAACGCCCGCGGGGTGGAGCCCGGCACCTTCCGGTGGTGCCCGAGCCCCACCCCGTCGCCGTGAGCGGGTGCCCGCCGTTCAGCCCACCGCGGGGGACCGCGCGGCCCAGGCCTCCAGCAGGTCCGCGGCGCGGGTGGCGCCGCCCGCCTCCCGCACCGCCTCCCGCATGCGGGCCAGGGCGGCCGGCGCCGCCGGGTCGCCGAGGAGCCCGGCCACCGTGTCCGCCAGGCTCCGGGCGGTCAGACCGGCCCGGGGCAGCGAGCGGCCCACCCCGCACTCCTCCAACCGTTGTGCGCTCAACACCAGTTCGTGTGCGTGGGGCAGGGCGACCACGGGTGTTCCGTAGGCCAGGGACTCCATCAGACTGCCCATGCCGGCGTGGCACACGAACACGTCGGCGTGCGGCAGTACGGCGGGGTGCGGCAGCCAGGAGTGGGCCTCGACATGGGCCGGCAGCGGCCCCAGGAGCGCGGGATCGGTGTCCCGGCCGAGGGTCATCACGACATGCCATGTGTCGGCGGGGAACGCCTCGGCGCACAGCCGGAAGAGCCCGCCGCGGTCCCCCGACTCCGTGCCCAGCGAGACGAGGGCGACCCGGCGCCCGTCGGTGGGCGGCGACCACAGGCCGGGGCCGGGCTCGGTGAAGGTGGGGCCCACGAAGGCGAACCGCTCGTCGAAGCCGTCCCCCTCGATCTGGAAGACACGGGGCAGGAAGACCAGGTTGCGCTCGTCCCATTCGGTGCCGTAGCGGCCCATCTCCTGCGGGCCGATGCCGTGTCCGCCCATGAAGTCCATGAGCACCCGGGCGCCCTCCGCCATCAGCGGATGCCCGGGATCCCACAGCTGGGCGCGCAGGGAGAACTTCTCGTTGGCTGCGTGGCTCGGGCAGACCTGCACCGGCACGGCGTCCAGGACGCGTGCGGCGACCCGGCCGGCGGCGACGGTCTCGAAGTCGTAGAGCAGCACGTCGGGCGGGTCCGCGGCGAGGGCGTCGCGTGCCGTGGGGAAGACGGTGCGGACGGTGTCGACCAGGAGGTCGTACCCGTCGCGGGCGAGCCGGTCGGGGCTCGGGTCGGCACTGCGGTAGAAGTCGCCGCGCGCGGAGGTGTAGGTGACGGCGCGGGCCCCGCTGTCCTCGACGAGCGGAGCGAACCGCTCGTCGACGACGTAGGTGACGCGGTGGCCCCGTGCGATGAGTTCGCGGGCCACTCCCAGGGTGGGGGCGACATGGCCGAAGTCCGCGAAGAGCAGCAGGGCGTAGTGGCGGGCGGGTGCGGGGGTGCCGGGCGGCATGGCTCTCCGATGGGTGTTCGGCCGGGCGGCGGCCAAGGGGTCAGCGGGTGGTGCGGCGCAGTGCCTCGTAGTGCGCCAGGCAGTCCTCGTAGCGGGCCAGCACGCCGGTGTCGCGGGCCTCGGCGACGGACATCGCCGAGGCGTCCTTCCGCGACATCAGGGGTGTCTCCGACAGACGCCAGGGCAGGTCGAGTTCCGGGTCGAAGGGGTCGATGTCCACCTGGGTGCCGGGCACGAACTCGGTGGAGCACAGATAGGACACGCAGGTGTCGTCGGTCAGGGCGAGGAAGCCGTGCACCAGGCCCTCGGCGACGAACAGGGTGTCCCCCGACTCGGCGGACAGCCAGTTCGCCTCGTGCACACCCCAGGTCGGGGAGCCGACCCTGAGGTCCACGACGATGTCGAGGACCGCGCCGCGCACCACGCACACCACTTTCGCCTGTCCCGGCGGCAGCAGTGTGCCGTGCAGTCCGCGCAGGGTGCTGCGGCGCGACACCGAGTAGTTCACCTGCGCCACGGGCACGGGACGGCCGAGCTCCTCGGCCAGCCTGTCGTGCCGGAACGACTCGTAGAAGCTGCCGCGCTCGTCACGGAGCTGGTGCGGGGTGATGTGGTAGGCGTCCGGCACAGCCATCTCTCGAACCTTCATGGTGGCCACACCGTAGGTCGTCGGGATCGAGGACCGATCGAGGACGGCCGGTGACCGGCTCCACTCGACGGTGCCTGGATCGGTCCTCGATCGGCGGCTGCTTCAGTGGAGGGGTCACACCCGCGGGTCCGCGGGGCAGCACACGGTGTACGGGCGCACGCGCGCGGGCCCGGGAGGAGAGTCGCAATGGCGGAGGTCGGTGCGCTGGGACTGCCCAACACGGCGGACAGGGGGTCCGGCCGTGTGGTGGTTCTGGGGGCGACCGGGTTCGTCGGCCGCCACGTGGGCGCCGCCCTGGAGCGGGCCGGTTACGAGATCCACGCCGTGGCCCGCCATCCGCGCAAGACCCCGGCGTCCTGGCGCTTCCACCCGATGGACCTGGCCGACGCCGGGCCCGGGGCGCTGGCCGGACTCGTCGACGCGGAACGCCCCGTGGCCGTCGTGAACGCGGCGGGCGAGGTGTGGTCCCGTACCGCCGAAGGGATGCACCGCAACAACCGGCTGCTGGTGGACCGCCTGCTCTCGGCGCTCGCCGCAGCCGGCCACCGGCCGCGGCTGGTGCAGTTGGGGTCCGTGCACGAGTACGCGCCGCAGCCTCACGGGGTGTGGCTGACCGAGTCCTCGCCCGAGGAACCGGCCACGGACTACGGGCGCACCAAGCTCCATGGCACCCGGGCGGTGCTGCGGGCCGCGCGGACGGGTGCCGCGGACGCGGTGGTGCTGCGGCTGTCGAACGTGATCGGCGCCGGCACCCCGCGGGGGAGCCTGCTCGGCCAGGTGGCCGCCCAGCTCCTCGACCGTCCGGTGCGAGGGCGGCCCGCGGAGGTGCGGGTGTCGCCGCTGCGCAGCAGCCGGGACTTCGTCGACGCACAGGACGTGGCGGGGGCCGTCCTGGCGGCGGTGGGCGTCGCGGAGGCCCGCGGGCGGGTGGTGAACGTCGCGAGCGGCACCTCGCAGCCGGTCCGGGACATGGTGGACCTGCTCATCTCGATCAGCGGCCGCCCCGCCCGGCTCGTGGAGCGGCCGGGGGCGGGCGCGCGTTCACTGCCGGACGCCGACTGGATGGCCGTGGACGTGTCGGCCGCGCGCACGGTCCTCGGCTGGGAGCCCCGGCGCGCCCCTCGCGACATGGTGGAGGACCTGTGGCGGGCCGCGGCCGGGCACGAGGGGGCGGCCGCCGGTGGGTGAGGCGCGGGCGCCGCTCGGTACGGAGCAGGGTGCCGCGGGCGGCGGACGGACCACGCGGGCGGGACGGCAGCCGGCCGACAGCGGCAGCGGCCCCGTCCCGACGGGCCGTCACATGCCCGCCGTCCCCGTCCCCGTGCCGGTGAAGGGGCCGGCCCCGGCGGACCGGGGTCAGCCGGGCAGGAGGTCGAGGTCGGCGGTGCTGACCCGGTCGGTCAGCACGTGCTGGCGCAGCCGCTGGAGGCCGGGCGAGGGATCCAGGCCCAGCTCCTCCCGCAGCCGTGCGCTCAGCCGCTGGTAGACCTCCAGCGCCTCACTGCGCCTGCCGCACCGCTCCAGGGCGATGATGAGGGTGCCCTGGAACCACTCGTGCAGCGGGTGTGTGCAGGTGAGTTCCTTCAGTTCGCCCACGAGTTCGCGGTGCCGGCCGAGACGGAAGCCGGCGGTGATGCGCAGTTCCTCGGCCCGCAGGTGCAGTTCCTCCAGCCGCTGGACGTGGCCGCGCAACGCGGGCCCGTGCGCGACATCCGTGAAGGGCGGTCCGTGCCAGAGCGGCAGGGCGCGGTCGAGGAGCGCGAGGGCACCGGCCGGATCGTCGTCGGCGAGTGACGACCGGGCCCGGCCGGTGAGCAGGGCGAACTCCTCCGCGTCGCACTCCCCCGGCGCCACCCGCAGCAGATATCCGTGCGCGCGGGTGACGAGCGGGCCGGTCTCGCCGGGCCCGGGGTCCTCGCCGCCGTGCAGGGCCTTGCGCAGCTGGTAGGCGTAGGTCTGGACGGTGGCGGTGGCGCTGCGCGGCGGATGCCCGGACCAGAGTTCGGTGGTCAGCGCGCTCAGCGGGACGACGTGGTTGCGGCGGGCCAGGAGGACGGCCAGTACCTGCCGGACCTTCGGCGCCGTGGGGGTGACGTCGCGGGCGCCGTCCGACACCCGCAGCGGGCCCAGGGTGCGCCAGGTCAGCACGGCGCGGCCCCGGGCGTCCGGTCCGGGTCGAGCGCCTGCCCCCACACATGGGGGTTGTCCCGGTACCAGGCGACCGTCTCGGCGAGTCCTTCGGTGAAGTCCTTCTGCGGCTTGTAGCCGAGCTCGACGTGCGCCTTGCGCCAGTCCACGGAGTAGCGGCGGTCGTGCCCCTTGCGGTCCGCGACGTACTCCACGCTGTCCCAGTCGGCGCCGCACGCCTCGACGAGCAGCGCGGTCAGGCCTCGGTTGTCGAGTTCGGTGCCGCCTCCGATGTTGTAGACCTCGCCGGCCCGGCCGCCGGTGCGGACCAGTTCGACGGCGCGGATGTGGTCGTCGACGTGGAGCCAGTCGCGCACGTTCAGGCCGTCACCGTAGAGGGGGACCTTCTGGCCCGCGAGGAGGCGGGTGACGAACAGCGGGATGATCTTCTCGGGGAACTGGTGGTGCCCGTAGTTGTTCGAGCAGCGGGTGACGCGTACGTCCAGGCCGTGGGAGCGGTGGTAGGCCAGGGCGACGAGGTCGCTGGCCGCCTTGGAGGCGGCGTACGGCGAGTTGGGGTGCAGGGGCTGCTCCTCGGAACAGGAGCCCTCGGGGATGGAGCCGTAGACCTCGTCGGTGGAGATGTGCACGAACCGGTCGATGCCGTGGTGCAGCGCCGCGTCCAGGAGGGTCTGCGTGCCCAGGACGTTGGAGCGTACGAACTCGGCGGCTGCGGTGAGGGAGCGGTCGACGTGCGACTCGGCGGCGAAGTGCACGACCTGGTCGTGCTCGGCCATCAGCCGGTCGACGTGGTCGCGGTCGCAGATGTCGCCGACGACGAGCCGGAAGCGGCCGGAGTCGGCGACCGGGTCGAGGTTGGCCGGGTTGGCCGCGTAGGTGAAGGCGTCGAGGACCGTGACGGTGACGTCGTCGGGGCCAAGGGGTCCGAGCAGGGTGCGGACGTAGTGGGAGCCGATGAAGCCGGCCCCGCCGGTCACCAGGATGCGCGTCTTACTCATCGGGGTGCGGCGCGTCACCGGGCGTACGGAGCGGCGCCGTCCTCCTTCCTCAGGGCGTGCGGTTGCGGTGCGCCGGTTCAGCGGGCCGCGGTGAGACGTTCGAGTTCCGGGACGACGGCGTGCGGGGTGGGCATGGCCGCCGACTCGTCGCGCAGCCGGCGTGCGGCGGTGGTGAAGGACGGGTCCTCCAGGAGACGCCGGGTGAGGTCCGCCACGCGGTCCGGGTCGGCGTCGGTGTGGTGCAGGAAGAGGCCCGCGCCGCTGTCCTCGAGGCTCCGGCCGCGCAGTTCCTGGTCGGCGACGAGGGTGGACAGGGCGAGCTGCGGCACGGCGTTGACCAGGGCGGTGGAGAAGGTGCCCCAGCCGCCGTGGTGGACCACGGCGGAGCAGGTGGGCAGCAGGGTGCTCAGTGCCACTCCGCTGACGGCCCGGACGTTGGCGGGCAGGTCGTCGAGCTGCCCGGCCTGTTCGGGCATGAGCGCGGCGACGACGTCGGCGTCGAGCCGGGACAGGGCGTGCAGCAGGCCGGCGACGTCCACGTAGTCGCCGCCGTAGGCCTCGGTGTTGGTGCGGCCCAGGGTGACGCAGACGCGGGGCCGCTTGGGCTGTTCGCGCAGCCAGTCCTCCTGCACCGCGGCGCCGTTGTAGGGCACGTACCGCATGGAGAGCTGCCGCAGGTCGCTCGCCGGGCGCAGGCTCTCGGGCAGGGTGTCGAGGGTGAACATGCCGTTGAGCAGTTCTTCGTCGCAGCGCACGCCGTAGGCGCTGCCGCGGTCGTCGATCCAGTCGGCGAGCGGGTCGGCCCGCTCGTCCTCGGGGGTGTCCCGGGCGAGTTCGACGAAGGTGCGCCGGGCCTGCCCGTAGACATCGGCGCACCACAGCAGGCGCGCGTGGGCGGCGCCGCAGGCGCGGGCGGCGATGCCGCCCGCGTAGGCGATGGGGTCGCGGATGATCAGGTCGGGACGCCAGGTGCGGGCGAGGGCGACGAGGTCGTCGAGCATCGGGTCGTTGTAGCGGGCGAACCCGTACGGGACGCTGATCGAGTACCGCTCGACGAGGCTCGCGTGGTCGACGTCGCCGTAGCCGAGGCGGCTCCAGTTGGCGACGTCGGCGTCCTGCGAGTCCCGGGCCACGGCCATCTCGCGGTGCAGGTCGTGGTCGGTGCCGACCGGGGCGGCGACGAGTCCCGCGCCGGTGACGGCGTCGTTCAGGGACGGCGCGTTGGCCATCAGCACCTCGTGCCCGGCGGCCGTCAGGGCCCAGGCCAGTGGCACCATCGTGAAGACGTGCGACTTCTCCGGCAGGCCGGCGAACAGGACGCGCATGGGTTCCTCTCCTGGTCGGGTCCGTGGGGGCGCGGGCGGCGCTCAGGCCGCCCCCGGGCGGTCCTCCGTCACGGAAATGGCGCTCAGCGGGCAGGACTCGACGGCCTCCCGCACGGCGGGGGTGTGTGCGGCGCCGGGCCGGTCGACCAGCAGCACGGCCATTCCGTCGTCGTCCTGGTCGAAGACCTCGGGGGCGATGAGGGCGCACTGGCCGGCGCCGATGCACCTGTCGTGGTCGATCGCGATGTCCATGCGGTTTCCTGTGCGCTCGTCGCTCGGGTGGGACGGGTGGAGCGAGGCCATCTTGCGGTGCCCGGGCCGGGGTTGGGCCGTACGCCGACCGCTGACTGGGGTTTCCTCCAGAACTTCGCACGCCGTGCCGGGGCGTGGGGCCCCGGGCGGGGACGTCGCGGGCAGTACGCGGTGAATCCCTAGACTGCGCGGCCCTCGCTGGCCCGGCCCGGCGACCCCGTGCTGGAGTGACCGGGCCGGCGGGAACGCCGCGTGCCGAAGCCGAAACGTACGACACCTGCGAAAGGGGAACCTGGGTGGCGCAGCACAGTAGCCCGGACACGCTCGACCCGGCGCCCGGGTCCGGCTCCTCGCCACAACGCCCGCCGACCGTGGAGCCGGACGGCGGGGCCACGTTGCTGGCCTGGGCGGCCCGGATGCGCGACGAACAGCCGGTGTGGCGCGACGGTTCCGGCCATGTGCACGTGTTCCGTCACGCGGACGTGCAGCGGATTCTCGCCGATCCCGATACGTTCTCCTCGGACACGGTGGGCCGGCTGTCGGGCGGCGAGAAGCAGGCTCCGCGCGGCACGCTGCTGCTTCTGGACCCGCCGCTGCACGGCAAGATGCGCCGTCTGGTGAGCAAGGCGTTCACGCCGGGTCTGATCGCCGGCCTGGAGCCGTGGATCACCGAACTGACGGGGCAGCTGCTGGACGCCGCTCCCGGGGACGCCTTCGATCTGGTGGACACGCTGGCCAATCCGCTGCCGGTGACGGTCATCGCCCGCATGCTGGGCGTCCCGGAGGAGGACCGCGACCGCTTCCAGGGCTGGGCGGACCAGTTGCTGTCCACCGACCCGGAGGACCCGGAGAGCGTGCGCCGCATGGAGGAGACGGCCGTCACCATCTCTGCCTACCTCCAGGGTTTCATCGAGGCCCGGCGCAAGGAACCGCGCGGCGACCTGCTGAGCACGCTGGTCGGCGCCGAGGTCGACGGGGAGCGGCTGGAGGACGAGGACATCGCGAGCTTCGCGACCCTGCTGCTGCTCGCCGGGCACATCACCACCTCGGTGCTCGTGGGCAACGCGCTGCTCTGCCTGGACCGTGACCCGGAGCTGTCGGCGAAGGTCCGCGCGGACCGCTCGCTGATCCCGGCGGTGATCGAGGAGACGCTGCGGCTGCGTCCGCCCTTCACCCGGATCGAGCGCGTCACCACCGCCGGCACGACCGTCGCCGGAACGGCGGTCGGCCCCGACACGCTGGTCCATCTGTGGCTGCTGTCGGCCAATCGCGACGAGCGGGTCTTCGAGGACGCCGACGCGTTCCGGCCGGACCGTTCCAACTCCCGTCAGGCCGCGTTCGGGCACGGCATCCACTACTGCATCGGGGCCCCGCTGGCCCGGCTGGAGGGCCGGATCGCGCTGGAGGCCCTGCTCGACCGGTACGACCGCATCGGCGTCGACCGCACGGTGCCGCTGAGCTGGCACGGCACCAACGTCTTCGGCGCACGTCATCTGCCGCTGCGGGTGCGCCGCGCGTGAAGCCGGGCGCTCCGCACACACCTCGCCCTTCCCCACTCGCCGACGGAGTGACTTCATGAAGCCCAGGCCCGGCCCGCCCGTGATCCCCTCGGAACGCGGCAGGTGCCCGTTCGACCCGCCGGCCGAGTACGCGCGGTTGCGCGCCGAGGAGCCGGTCAGTCCCGTGACGTTCAAGGTGGCGCCCAAGGACACCTCGGGCTGGCTGGTGACCCGCCACGACCTGGTCCGGCAGATCCTCGCCGACGAGCGTTTCAGCCACCGCAACGAACTGCTGGCGCATGTGGTCGCCCCGCCGTTCCCGATGACCGAGTACGCGCCGCAGCCCTCGCCGCCCGGGTCGTTCGCGAAGATGGACGCCCCCGAGCACACCAAGTACCGGCGGCTGCTGGCGGGACACTTCACGCTGCGCCGCATCCAGGCCTACGAGCCGCAGCTGACGCGGATCGTCGACGGCGCACTGGAGGAGATGGCCGCCCAGGGCTCCCCCGCCGACCTGGTGACGGACTTCGCGGAGAAGGTCAGCCTGCGCTCGGTGTGTTCGCTGATGGACGTCTCCCCCGAGCTGATGGACGGCATCCAGGAGCACTTCGGCGCGCTGATGACCCTCACGTACACGCTGGAGGAGTTCATCCACCACGTGGAGTCGATGGACGCGCTCATCCGGCCGATGGTGCGGGAGCGAATGGCGCAGCGCGGCGGGGACTTCTTCGGACGGCTCGCGGCGACCGGTGAGCTGACCGAGGACGAGCTGGTCAACCTGGCGGTGCTCACCCTGGGCGGTTCCCTCGACACCACGCCGAACATGCTGGCCCTGAGCACCTTCGCGCTGCTGGAGCACCCGGACCAGCTGGCCCTGCTGCGCGACCGCCCGGAGCTGTACGAGGCCGGCGCGGTGGACGAGCTGCTGCGGTATCTGACGATCTCGCAGATGGGTTCGAGCCGGTGCGCGCTGGAGGACGTTGAGGTGGGCGGCACCACCATCAGGGCCGGCCAGACGGTCGTCCTGTCGCTGCCCGCCGCCAACCGCGACCCCGAGGTCTTCGACGAACCCGACCGGCTGGACGTGACCCGCGTCCCGCGCAAGCATCTCGCGCTGGGCTTCGGGGCGCACCAGTGCCTGGGCCAGCACCTGGCGCGGGCGAGCATGCGGATCGGCCTGCGCAGCCTGTTCGCCCGGTTCCCGGCGCTGCGGCTGGCGACACCGGCCGAGGAGGTCCCGCTGCGCGACCGGGCCGTGCACTACGGCGTGGACCGACTGCTCGTGGCCTGGGACTGAGGCCGCCGTGGCACGGAGAAACACCGCCGCACGGGCGGGGAAGAAGGACCGGCCCGCCTTCCGCACGGTCGTCGACAGCCGTGTGGAGCGGGTGCACACCGTTCGTGCCGGGCGGGCCGACGGCCGCCGTGTGCGGCTCACCGGCTACGACCTGCTCACCGGCCCGTGGTACACGCCGCTGACGTTCTTCTACCGTGGCACGCTCGACGGCGCGGCGCTGCGCGACTCCCTGGCGCGCACGCTGCGCCGCTACCCGCTGCTGGCCGGGCGCCTGGAACGGGACGCGGACGGCGGGCTGAGCGTGGTGTGCACCGACGCGGGCGTCCGGTTCACCGAGGCGTCCTGTCCCGACCCGATGCGTGACTACGGGCACGGACTGCGCGCCCAGCCGGTCATCGGGGACCTGCTGCGCGAGGTGAGCGCCTTCGGCGTGGTGGGCCGTGACACCCCTCTGCTGAAGATCCGGCTGACCCGGATGTCCGGCGGCGGGTCGGTCCTCGGTGTGCTCATCAACCACACCCTCGCGGACGGGGGCAGCACCGTCGCCTTCCTGGAGAGCTGGTCGCGCGAGCACCTCGGGCTGCCGTGGGACGACCCCGGCCACGACCGCGACGTACTGGACCGCCTGGGCCGGCCGTCCGCCGATCCCGCGACGCGGGAAGCGCGGGCGTTCGTCGGGACGGGCCGGATCCGGCATCTCACGACCACGCTGCGGGCGGGGATCAACAAGCTCGCCACCGTCACGACGCGCTTCAGCGCGGCGGAACTGGCCGCGCTGAAGGCCGAGGCGCAGCGGACGCCGGCGGAGCCCGGTGCCTGGGTGTCGACCAACGACGCGCTGACCGCCCATCTGTGGCAGGTGCTCGGTGAGCTCAGAGCGCGCCCGGCCGGGGAGACCGAGTGGCTGGGGCTGATCGTCGGCGTGCGGCAGCGGCTGGGGGACGCGCTGCCCGCATCGTACTGGGGCAACTGCGTGAGCAACAGCTGGACTTCGCTCACGGCCGGCCGACTGCGCGAGTCGCCGCTCGGCTCCGTCGCGCGGGATGTGCGGCGCTGCCTGGAGAGCAACACCGAGGACAAGATCCGCGACGAGATCGCCTTCCTCAACTCCTATCGGCGCAAGGGGGTTTCCCGTCATGTGATGTCCGTGCGGGCGCCCGACGTGTCGACGACGTCCGTGTCGGTCAACAACTGGTCGCAGTTCCCGCTGTACCGCATCGATCTGGGGGCCGGGCGGCCGTTCTGGTACGAGTTTCCCGACCTTCCGGTGCCGACGGTGCACATCGCGCCCACGCCGGACGAGGACGGGGGCCGGGATGTCTACCTGTGTCTGCCCGAGTCCGACGCCGCCCTCGTCGGCACCCGACCGTGGCGGGAGCGGCTGCACGTGTACAGCGGGTCACCCATCGGCCCGTGACGGGATGCGGCGGGGCCGGCGCCGCGCGTCCGCCGCTGCGCGACCGGCCCGGACGACAACACCCGGGACGAAGCCGCCGCTATGGGACAAGAGTGATCGCGGACTTCCCAGTCGGCTTAGGGTGAGCCAGGATGACGCGTGCAAAAGGGGTGCAGGGACGGGTCACTGGTCATCACGGAACCTCCCCTGGGGCCGCGCAACACACGTCCCGGGACCACCACCGGTGCTCCGGGAGGGAGGACACGGCGATGACCGCTGCGCACGGGAGCAGTCCCCGGGAGCGGCTGCCCGGCGGGCCGGATCCGGGGCTGGTGGAGCGCGAACGCGAACTCGCCGTCATCTCCCGGCTGGTCCGGAGCACCGCGGCGGGTGATCCCGCCCTGGTGGTGTTCGAAGGCCCGGCCGGAATCGGTAAGACGGCCCTGCTGAACGCACTGCTGGACCAGGCCCATGACCTGCGCCTGCGCGTGGTCCACACGCGGGCCGGGCAGATGGGGCACCGCCTTCCGCTGAGCACCGCACACGCCCTGCTGACCGGTCTGAGCACGGACGGTTCGGCCGGGCTGCCGCTGACCGCGTGGCCGAGCCCGTCCGTCTGGCCCCCGGGCCGTCCACGAGGACTCCTCTGCTACGACGTCGACTCCACCAGTGTCTCCTTCGCCGTGCTGGCCGAACTGCACGAGGTCGTCCGCACCGCCGCGATGGCCGGCCCGCTGGTGATCGCCGTCGACGACGTGGAGGAGGCCGACGCCGCGTCCCTGCGGTTCCTCGCCCACACCGCGCGCCGGATGACGGGTCTGCCCGTGCTCCTCGCGCTCGCGCGGTGCAGCGGCACCCATGTGGCGGCCCTCAACGAGGTGGCGGCCCTTCCCCTGTGCCAGGTGCTGCGGCCCCGGCCGCTCACCGGCTCCGGCATCGGCCTGCTGACCCGGCGGCTCGTCGGGACGGAGACGGACTCCGCGTTCCAGGAGTCCTGCCTGGCCGCCACCAACGGCAACCCGCTGATGGTGACCCGGCTGCTCACGGGGCTGCGCGAAGAGGAACTCCCCCTCACCGCAGCCCACTTCACGTCTCCGGACGAGGACGACGCGCCCGCTTTCCGTCCGCGTGCGCTGCGTCTGCTGCACCGGCAGCCGGAGGCCACCGTGCAGGCGGCCCGCTCGCTGGCCGTGCTCGGCGACGGCGCGGCCCCTGAGACATGCGCGCGGCTGGCCCATCTGGACAGCACCGCCTTCGTCGGCTCGGTGCTGGTCCTGATCTCGCTCGGGTTCGTGACCTCGAACGACGACGGGACGTGGTCCTTCGTCCACTCCCTGCTGCGCAACGCCGTGCTCGGTGACATGTCGGAGGAGGAACTGGCCTCCGCCCACGGGCGGGCGGCCCGGCTGCTGCACGACAGCGGGTCGAGCGCCGCGGACGTGGCGGAGCACCTGTGCCGCGCCGCCACCGTGCCGGAGCCGTGGGCGGGGGCGGTGCTGCGGGAGGCGGCCCGCGAGGCCATGCTGCGTGGCGCGCCGGACCGGGCGGTGGAACTGCTGCGCCCGTGTATGCCCGAGGGCACCGAGGACGCCTGCGACCCGGCCCTGCTCGTCGAGCTGGGCGTGGCGGAGACACGGGTGGACCCCAGGGCCAGCATCCGCCACCTGACGTCGGCGCTGGAGCGGGCCTCCCTGCCCGAACTGCGGTCGGCGGCGCTCGGTGCCCTCACCGAGGCGCTCACCCGTCAGGGACAGGTGGCCCGCGCGATGGCGTTGCTGTCCCAGTACCGCTCGGACGCGACCGCGGCCGACGTGGGCAGTGCGCAGCTGATGGAGGCGCAGATGCTGATCGCGGCCTCGGCGAACCGGGCCGCCTACGCCGACCTGCTCGAGACGATGACCTTCGACCTCTCGCTGTCCGGCGAGAGTGCCGGGGAGCGCGCCCTGCTCGCGGCCCGCGCCGTGAGCTGCGTCATCCGCCTGGACCGTGTCGCCGAGGCCGTCGCCGCCGCCCGCACCGCCACCGCCCGCGGCTCGTCGACCACCGATGCCGCCTCCTTCCCGTGCGCCGCGGGACTGGCGTTCCTGTACGCCGACCTGCCGCACGAGGCGGAAGGCGTCTACCGGCAGTTACTGGACGACTGCGACCCGCTGACCGACCAGAGCCATCCGACTCTGCTCGCCCTCAGCGCGCAGGCGCACCAGAGACTCGGAGCCCTCGACGAGGCGCTGCGGGCCACCGCCGCCGTTCTGCGGAACGTCACCGTCTCGCAGGCCGCCGAGCACCAGGCGCAGCCGCTCGCGGTGCGGCTGCACACCCTGCTCGACTGGGGCGACCTGGCGGAAGCCTCGCGTCTGGAGGCGGAGATACCCGATCCCCGGGACGACGCGTGGCAGTGGAACGAGGTGCTCTGCGCCCGCGGCCGGCTGCACCTGGCGAAGAACGATCCCGCACGCGCCCTGGTCCTCCTCGAGGAGTGCGGCCGCAGGGAGGCGCAGTGGGGGCGCATCAGTCCGGCCGTCTCGCCGTGGTGGTACTGGGCCGGGCTCACCCATCTCGCGCTCGGTGACCGGCGTGCGGCCCTCGCGCTGGCGGAGGAGGCCGTCGGCCACGCCCGTGCCGCGCAGCTGCCGTGCGCCCTGGGGGCGGGTCTTGAGCTGTGGGCGGAGGCGGTCGGTGACGACGAGCGGCCGCCGCTGCTGGAGGAGGCCGAGCAGGTGCTGATGGGCACCCGGGCGGCGCTGCTGCGGGCCCGCGTGCGGGTTACGCGGGGGAAGTTGCTCCACCGGCTCGGATACAACAAGGCGGCCCGTGAGGTTCTGCGTCAGGGCTGGGAGGAGGCGTACGCCGTCGGCTCCCGGTCGCTGCACAAGGCGGCCCACCGGGCCCTGATCGCCACCGGCGCACGCCCGCGCCGTCCGGTCTCCCGCGGCTTGCCGGCCCTCACGCACAGCGAGGCCCAGGTGGCCCGCCTGGCAGCGGACGGCAGGTCCAACGCATGGATCGCCGAGCGGCTCTTCGTCACCCAGCGGACGGTGGAGGTCCACCTGACCTCGGTGTACCGCAAGCTGGGGCTGTCGGGGCGGCGGGAGCTGCGGGACGCGCTGGGGGCGGCGGACACCGGCACGGCCGCGCACGGGACGTGACCGTCCGTCCGGGACGCCGTTCCCCGCGCGTGCCCGTGACGGGCCATTGGAGATCCGCCCATTCCCCGGCAATGGGGACCGCCGGTAACTGACCTCAAGTCAAAACACATGCGGTCAATGAGGCAGGGAATGAAACCGTTCTCAAAATTCCGTTGAACGATGGAGGATCGGGCCCCGGGCGGTTCACGACCCATTCCCGTGACACGCCCTTCACGGGAATGAAGCAAACATCCCCGGACTCCGCCTCACCTGGCACGCTGTGCCACTGCATAAAGGCTCACCACCGGGACGGCGGCACACAATGTCGTTTCTCCGTCGTTTTTCCTCTTCCCTTGCTTGCCCGCCCCCGGCTGTGGTCTGCTGACCGCTCAAGCTTTCAAGGAACTTTATTTGCACCTGCGGGAGTTCATCAGGCATGAGCGACTCCAGGGGGAGAACCACCACCGTGTTATTGGAACGCGAGTCGGCACTGGCGCAGGCCACCGCCGCGCTGCGCCGCGCCGAGGACGGACACGGTGCGTCGCTGGTCGTCCAGGGCCCGATGGGCGTGGGCCGCTCCGCTTTCCTCGACTCCCTGTCGACCCTGACACGCGAGCGGGGACATCTGCTGCTCAGGGCCCAGGCGTCGGCGGCCGAGGAGTGGTTCCGGCTGGGCATCGTACGGCAGTTGGTGGACTCGCTACGGGCGATCGCCCCGCGTGAGGACTTCGCGCGCTGGCTGCACAAGGCCGCTGCCTCGCTTCCCGGCGGCACGTCGACCGCGATCCCGCCGGACGACGCGGACACCGGGCGCCCCCAGTGGTCCGCGCTCACCTGGGAGCAGGCGCCCCGTTGGCTGGCGGCGCTCCTCGGTTCCATCGCCGAGGACCGGCCCTTGGTCCTCATGGTGGACGACCTCCAGTGGGCCGACACCGAGTCGCTGCAGGCGCTCGCGCTGCCTCTCGCGCAGTGCGCACGGCGGCCGGTCCTCTTCGTGTTCTCCGTGCTCCCCGGCGACGTGCGCGGCAACCGGCAGCATGTACGCGACCTTCTCGTGCCGTTCACCTGCACGGCGGGACCGCCCGCCGCCCAGGATCCGTGCGCGTGCGCCGATCACCCTCGTCACCGGACGCTGGAGCTGTCCGCGCTGGGCCCCGACAGCGTCCGCCTGCTGGTGGAGCAGGCCTTCCGGGAGACCTCGGACACGGTGTTCGTGGAGACCGTGTCGGCGCGTTCCGGCGGCAATCCCCTGCTGCTGCGGACGGTGCTGGACGAGGCGCACTATCTGCGGCTGCGCCCCACGGCGGCGCACGCCGCCGTCGCCGCGACGCTGCGCCCCGAGCGTGCGCGGCAGCGTCTCGACGCGTTCTTCCGGTCGCAGCCGGATCATGTGCGCCGCGCCGCCTATGCCCTGACCGTGCTGGGCACGGCCGCGGACGCCCCGTTCGTCGCGCACCTCGCCGAACTCGACGACGTGGGGCTGACGGAGGCGATCGACGTGCTGCGTCGTGCGGGTCTCGTCGACCCGCGGTACTGCCGGCTCACCTCGGGGACGGTGCTGCGCGACCTGCTCGAAGAGCACATGCCCGCCGAGGAGCGTACCGCCATGCGCGGGGTCGCGGCCGAGCTGCTGCACCGTACCGGGCACCCGGCGGAACTCGCCGCGGAGCAGTTGATGGGCGCGATCAGCCTGCACGGACCGGAGGCGGTGGGGATCCTGCGGACCGCCGCGGACAGCGCCCTGCGCCGCGGTTCCCCCCGGGACGCGGCACGCTATCTGCGGCGGGCGCTGCTGGACTCCTCCCTGTCCGGACGCGACCGGGCCCTGCTGCTGATCGACCTCGCCACCGCCGAGCGCAGCTTCGCCACCGCCGCCTCACTGCGGCACGTCGTCGAGGCCGTCCCGCTCTTCGACTCCGTACGGGAGCGGGCGGACGCGGTCGCGCGGCTGGGGCCTCTGCAGATGGACCCGCCCGCCTTCCGCATCGACACCATCCGGGCCGCCGTCGCCGAGGAGCTGGGCCGGTCGGGCAGCGGGGACTGGGTGGAACGGGAGCTGGCGCTGCGGCTGGAGGCCCGCGAGCACATCCTGTCGGCGCAGGACCCCGAGCACATCCGGCGGGCGCTGCGCCGCTTCCGCGATCTCGGTCCCTCGCCCCGGCTGGCCACCACGGGGGAACGGGAACTGGTCACTTCTCTCATGCACATCGCCTTCGTCGCCAACGCCGTCCCCGCGGACCAGCTGACGGGGCTGTGCACCCGGCTCCTGGAACAGGAACCTCCCACTCCCGAGCACGTCCACACCACCGTGCCGCTGGCCGTGAACATCCTGTCCGGTGCCGGGCAGGTGGAGGGCGCGGCGAACTGGCTGCGCGAGGCCAACAGGCTCGCCCAGCACCGGGGCGGTGACGTGGAGCAGGCCGTCATCCGCTGTGAGCAGGCCCTGGTGGCGCTCGCCGACGGGCACCGGGCCTACGCCCAGGAGAAGGTCATCCAGGCCGACGCCCTCGCGGGCCCGGAGACCAGCGGACTGCCGACCGTGTGCGCGGCCGTCCTCGCGATCGTCGCCATGAACAGCGGGCGGCCGGAGCTGGCGGAACAGATCCTCGTCCAGCACCGGCTGCACGCGGAGAACCAGCACTTGGCGGCGCTGCTGCACGTCGCGCGCGGCTCGCTCGCGGCCCGGCGCGGTGAGCCGCGGACCGCGCTCGACCACTTCCGGACCGCAGGCCGGCACACGGAGGGCATCGGCTGGCTCAACCCGGTCGTCCTGCCGTGGTCCTCGTGCGTCGCCCTGATGCACCACCGTCTCGGCGAGCACCAGGAGGCAGTGGCCGCCGCGGAGCTGGAGGTCGGAAGGTATCGCGCCTGGGGCTCCGACAGCAGACTGGGCCGCTCCCTGATCGTGCTGGGCAGGGTCACCCCCGGACGTCGGGGCACCGAGGTGCTCGAGGAAGCCGTCACGCTGCTGGAGAAGGGCAGCAACGCCTACGATCTGTGCCGGGCCCTGTACGCACTGGCCGTCCGTCGGGAAACCGGACCCGGCAGGAGAACCTCCGCCCTCGAACGGGCCCGGCAGCTGCTCGAGGAACACGACATGCCCGAGCTGGCCGAAAAGGTACGTGGGATAACGAGTAAGAAGGCGGGGAAAACCGGAACGTCCGGCAAACGGCTCACACCGTCGGAGCGCAAAGTCGCCCGGCTCGCCGCGACCGGACTCAGCAACTCGGAAATCTCCGGCCAATTGGGCACGTCGTCCCGCATGGTGGAGAAGCATCTCACCAACGCATACCGGAAACTCGGCATTTCCGGGCGCCCCGAACTGGGCACGGCGTTGAAGAGACTCGACGGAGGACAGTTGGCCTGAACCGGGCGCCTGCCGGGCATCGAAGCCGATACCCGGCCGGAACCGGCTGCCCGCCGGAGTGCGTGGGCCCTCGTGCGGGACACCGGCCGTCCGAGAGATCCTTCTCCGTTCCCCCCACCGAACCACCGAACCACCGAACCACAGTGTTTTGGAGCCACGCAAAAGTTTGCTTGACCCGTCTGCGGACGCATTCCTAGGCTCAACCGCAGGTGCCCAAGGCGCTCATGAGGGGTCATCGACCACGGCCCCGAACAGGCAGGCCCGACCAGCCGGCCAAGAGCATCGCCCACGGGTGGTAATCCCCCACAGTTGAATCCAGAAAGACGGTGCGTCGCAGTGACCACGCGAATAGCAGGCCCCTGGCACAACAGAGACAGGGCGGCGGCTCCGCACACTTCCTCGGCTCCTCAACGAACACAGCATGATGGCCGGCCACACGTCGAGACCAATCGCCGCCTGTACACGGCGCACATCGACACCGACATGCACATTGTCGCGGCGGAGCCCGATTTCTCCGTGCCGTTCGGCCGCACCTCCGCCGACGTCTGCGGACGGAATCTCTATGAGCTTCTTCACCCCAGCTCCCCGACGGTGCTCAAGCGACACTTCAACCGGCTTTCGGAGGGGCGCTGCACTCGCTTCGCCTCACGCATGGTCGGCCTGGGGGACGAGGGCCGGGCCTTCTCGGGAGAACTGACGGGCATCGCCGTCCGGAACACCACCGGGCTCGTGTCCGGCATCGTGGTGCAGGTGCGGCCGGACGACGCGGTGACCGGAGCGGACGCCGACGAGGGCGTCGTCAACCCCAAGGACCGGCTGCTGAGCAAGCTCGACGCGCAGGTCCTGGAGGGTGTCGCCAGCGGCGCCTCCACAGTGCAGCTCGCCAGTCGGCTCTACCTCAGCCGGCAGGGCGTCGAGTACCACGTCGGTCTCATGCTGCGAAAGCTCAAGGCCCCGAACCGGGCGGCTCTTGTGGCACGTGCCCACTCCATGGGCATGCTGTCGGTCGGCCAGTGGCCACCGCGGGTTCTGCCGGATTTCATCAAGTAGCAGCGTCCCTCGCCGGGAGCGACCCTCCCGGACCGGGCAGACACGGCTTCTCGCGGCCGACGCCACCACCGCCCCGCGAGGCCCGGCGGCCGTACCGAACCTGTCGGTACGGCCGCCCGGCCATGTGCGGGGCAGTCGTCGCGGTACGAGACGGGCTTGCGCCGGCCGGGGCGCGGCGGCGCGCGGGCCGGCCGGCGCCGCTACTGCTCCAGCTCGCGGCTGATGAGGTCGAACAGCTCCTCGTCACTGGCCCCTTCCAGCCGGTCGCCGAGCGACGGACCGCCGTCCGCCGTTCCAGGGCCGCCCTGGCCGTCGCCTCCGTCCGCCTCGACCTCACCCAGGAGCGCCTTGAGCCTGGCGCCGAGCAGCGTGCGGACGTCCTGGTCGGGACCGGCCTGCAGGATGCGGGCGACGCTGCTCTCCAGGTCGGCCAGCATCGTCGCCATGGTCCCGCCCTCGCCGGAGAGTTCGGCGTCCAGGTGCTGCGCCAGGGCAGCCGGAGTGGGGTGGTCGAAGACCAGGGTCGCCGGCAGTGACAGACCGGTGTCCTTGATCAGAGTGTTGCGCAGCTCCACTGCGGTGAGCGAGTCGAACCCCATGTCCCGGAAGGCCCGGTCGGCGCCGACGCCAGTGATGTCGGCATGTCCGAGGGCCCGGGCGGCGACCCTCCGCACATGGCCGAGGAGGGCTTCCGCACGCCCCTGCGGCGACAACGCGGCCACCTGATCGACCAGAGCGGGCCGCCCCGCCGCGGAACCGGGTTCCGGCCCCGCCGCGTCGGCCCCCTCCGACACCCCCGCAGCCCCCGGGAGACCCGTCAGGAAGGGAGCCGATCGGCGGCTGGTGAACGCCGGTACAAAGCGTTCCCACTCCACATCGGCGACCACGACCGTGCCGTCGCTCCCGGCCAGTGCCGACTCCAGCCCCAGCAGGGCATGCCCCGGGTCCATCGTCCGCAGACCACGGCGCTCCAGTTCCGTCGCACCCGCATCCGAGACCATCCCGCCGCCCGCCCAGGGCCCCCAGGCCACGGAAACGCCCACGGCCCCGCGAGCACGGCGCGCCTCCACGACCGCGTCGGCCACCGCGTTCGCGGCCGCGTACGCGGCTTGCCCGCCGCTGCCCCACACACCGGCGATCGACGAGAAGACGACGAAGGCGCTGAGATCCCGCTCCCGCGTCAGCTCCTCCAGGTGGATCGTGCCGAGGGCCTTCGCGGCCATGACCCGCTCCACCTGGGCGGGCGTCGTCGTGTCGATCGGCTCGACATCCAGCACACCCGCCACGTGGGCGATGCCGTCGACCTGGTGGGCCTCGAGCAATGCGGCGACCTGGGCGCGGTCGGCGACGTCGCACGAGACGATGTCGACGCGTGCCGCGCCCGCCGCCTCCAGCCGGGCGACCGTGCCGGCCGTACCTGCGACGTCCGCACCGCCTCGACTGGCGAGCACGACCTCCCTGGTCCCCCGCCCGGCGAACCATTCGGCGACCCGCACCCCGAGCGTACCGGTGCCACCGGTGACCAGCAGGCGCCGAGGAACACGGCTGTCGTCGCCGCTCCATGACGCCGACGCGGATGCGGGCAGCGGTGCGGGACGCAGCCGACGGGCGTGGACCGCGGCACCGGCCACCGCCACCTGGTCCTCGCCACCGTGCGCCAACAGCGCGGCGACCGCAGCCAGTTCACTGTCCTCCGGCTGCGGACCCAGGTCGACGAGACCGCCCCAGCGTTCCGGATGCTCCAGCGCCGCCACTCGGCCGAACCCCCAAACGGCGGCCTGAGCAGGATCGCCGGGTGCACGGCCGGGGCCGAAACCGGCCTGGGTGAGGACCCACAGCGGTGCCGACTCTCCCATGCTGCCGAGTGCCTGGACGAGCGTCATCGTGTCGATCACGCCGGGATGCGGCTCGGCCGCGGGCGCTGCCTCGCCCGTGCTCGACGCGGGCAGGCTCAGACAGGAGATCACACCGGCCGGCGCGTCCCCGTCGAAGGCCTGCTGCAGCGCGCGGGCGAGCGCCTCCCTGTCCCGGGCGTCACAGGTGAGCCGCTCCAGCCCCGGGACGAACCGCTCGAGCCCCGGCACAGGGGGAGCGGCACCGGGACCCTGAAGCAACAACCAGCGTCCGTCGGGGGCACGGTGGAGCGGCAGCTCCACCGCCTCCCACTCGACACGGTAGCGCCAGCCGTCCACCTCGGCCCGTTCCACGTGCTCGCGGCGCAGGTCCGACAGCGCGGGGAGGACCGCACCGAGGGCGTCCTCATCCACCCCGAGTGTGCCCGCCACCTCCTGCGCGCCCCGCCCCTCCAGCATCGACCAGAACGACGCGTCGCCGTCAGCGGCGGGTCCGGCCGCCGATGCCACCGTGCGTGCGGTGACCGTGGGCCAGAAGCGCGTGCGCTGGAAGGCGTAGGTGGGCAGGTCCACCGGCGGGGCGTCCGCAGGGGCGGGCGGCAGGGCGGCGGTCCAGTCGACCTCCGCTCCGTTCACGTGGAACAGGGCCATCGCTCGGAGGACGGCCGGGTGTTCCGGGCTGTCCTTGCGGAGGGTGGGTGTGAGGAGGGCGGGGCTGTCGTCCGGGATGCAGTTCCGGGTGAGGGCGGTGAGGGTGCCGTCGGGGCCGATCTCCAGGAAGCGCGTCACGCCGTGGGTGGTGAGTGCGGTGATGCCGTCGGCGAAGCGGACG
>NZ_JBVIGA010000054.1:0-24093 GCF_055571035.1 Streptomyces malachitofuscus
CGCGATCCGCGGGCAGTCGTGCCGCTGGGGCGATGGGGGTCCCCCCGCTCGAGCGAAGTCGAGAGTGGGGGAGGGTGGGCGCGACGGCACCCCGCATGCGCCGGGCTGCGCAGACACCCCCCGCCCACACCAACGCACGGCACCCAGTCACCCGGCGCCGACGCAGTCACCCGGCAGACTCACAACCGCCCGATGTCCCCGTACGGCATCCGCGGCGCACGCCTCCCCGGCACGCACCCACTCAACAGAATCAACCGCGCGGCCCGATGCCGCTGCCCCGCATACGGCTCCAGCAGCGACAGCATCACCGCGTCATCCGCATACCGGTCCCCCGCAAGCGCCCACCCCACGATCCCCGGCAGATGCAGATCCCCCACGGTCACCGCATCCACCGCGCCATGGCTGCGCTGCACCGTCTCCGCGGACGTCCACGGCCCGATCCCCGACACCAGCTCCAACCGCGCCTGCGCCGCCTCCGGAGACATCCCCACCGCCTCCTCCAGCCGCGCGGCGACCCGCACCGCACGCAGCACCGTCGACGCCCGCTTGTTGTCGACCCCGGCCCGGTGCCACTCCCAGGACGGGATCAGCGCCCAGGTGCGAGGCGCCGGCATCACCGACATCCGCTCCGGCGCGGGCCCGGGCGCGGGCTCCCCGTACTTGCGTACCAGCAGCCGCCACGCCCGGTACGCCTCACCGGTCGTGACCTTCTGCTCCAGGATCGACGGGATCAGCGACTCCAGCACCAGCCCGGTCCGCGTCAGCCGCAGCCCAGGCCGCCGATGCCTGGTCACCGCCAGCAACTTGTGCCGGGGCACGAACGCGGACGGGTCGTCGGCAGCCCCGAGCATCTCCGGCAGCTTGTCCAGCAGCCATTCCGCCCCCGGCCCCCACGCCTCGCCCCGGATCTCCCCGGCCCGCTGCGTCACCCGCAGTGTCCCCGGACCCGCCGGCGTCAGACTGACCCGCCACACGGAGCCGTCAGGCAGCGCCCGGAACGTCGGATCGCCGGGCCCGCGCCGCAGCGGCCCGAGCACCAGGCCGAGCTCCAGCGGACCGTCCGGCACCCACGTCCGTGCGCGCGCCGGTGCCGGTGCCTGGCGGGGGACTCCCGCGGGCACGGCGACATGACCGCCGCGCACGGTCGTGCGGGTCGGGCGGGGAGCGAAACGTCCTGCCACGAGCGTCCCAGGGGTGGAGGTGAACCGGAGGGCGCCTCCGAGAGCGGAGGGCCCCTAAGAGAGTAGGCGCCCGCCGACCCGGCTCACCGCACTTCGATGAAGGCGTCCGCCTCACGCTGGGGCCGCGGGCGGGGGGCCTCGGCCGGGTGGCCCACGGCCACCGCGCCCATCGGGTCCCAGTCGGCGGGCAGGTCCAGGACGTCGCGGACCACCTCGCGGCAGAACATCGTCGAGGACACCCAGGCCGAACCCAGCCGCTCCCCGGCCAGCGCCACCAGGAAGTTCTGGACGCCGGCGCCCGTGGCGACCACGAACATCTCCCGCTCCGCCCCGTCCCGCCGCGCGTCCCCGTAGGTGTGCGAGCCGTCCATGACCAGGCAGGGCACGACCAGGTAGGGAGCGTTGCGCAGGACGTCGCCGCGGCGGACGCGCTTGGCGATGGACTCCTCCGTCTTGCCGTCACGGCGCAGGTCCGCGATCCAGGCGTCGCGCATCGCGTCCAGCAGGCGGGTGCGGGCTTCGGGGGACTCCACCAGGACGAACCGCCACGGAGTGGTGTGGTGCGGGGCCGGTGCCGTCACCGCCGCCGCCACCGCGCGGCGCACCGCGCCCGGGTCGACCGGCTCGTCCGTGAAGGCCCGCACCGTACGGCGCTGGGTCACCGCCTGCCGTACGGCCTCCGACGTGCCCAGGCGGAACATGTCGTCACGCGCGCCGCGCACCATCGCCCGCGCGCCCTCGCCGTCCTCGGGCGCCACCGTATGCGGCAGTCCGCGGACGACGGCCACCGGCAGGCCGGACGCCTTGCCCTTGACCAGGTCGCCCGCCGCGGCCAGTTCGTCGGCGGTGGCGACGACCGTGGCGCCCAGCGGATTGCCGTGCGCGTCGGTGCCGCCGCGCAGGTCGTCCAGCACCCGTACGCCCGCCGCGCCGATCGCGACGTCCGTCAGCCCCGCGCGCCAGGGGCGGCCGAAGGTGTCGGTGACGATCACGCCGACCTCGACGCCGAGCGTGTCGCGCAGGCCCTCGCGGATCGCCCGTGCGGAGGCGTCCGGGTCCTCCGGCAGCAGCAGGACCGTGCCGGCCGGGGTGTTGGAGGCGTCGACGCCGGCCGCGGCCATGACCAGGCCCTGCCGGTTCTCCACGATGCGCAGGGGACCCCGCCGGGCCACCACGCGTACGGTCTCCGCGTCGATCGCGGCCTCCCGGTCGGCCGCCTCGACGACCCGGCCCTCCGCCTTGGAGACGATCTTCGAGGTGACGAGGAGGACGTCGCCGTCGGACAGGTCGGGTTCTGCGGCCGCGATCAGCTTGGCCAGGTCGTCGCCCGGGCGGATCTCGGGAAGGCCCGGCACGGCCCAGACCCGGTAACCCGTACCGCTCATACGGCCCGCACCTCCTCGGCCAGCGCCAGCGCGTCCCGCGCCATCCGCGCGGCCGCGTCGACGTCGGTCATCATCAGCGGCACGGCCCGGCAGCGGACACCGGCCGCCTCGACCCGTTCCACACAGCCCGCGTCGACGGTGTCGACCAGCCAGCCGTCCAGCAGGCCCGAGCCGTAGTGCTCGGCGACCGCCGGGGCCGTGGACTCCACGCCGACGGCCGCGAGCACCTTGTCGGCCATGCCGCGCACGGGCGCGTCCCCGACGATCGGCGACAGGCCGATCACCGGCACGCCCGCGTCGGCGATCGCCTCCCGGATGCCGGGCACCGCGAGGATGGTGCCCACGGAGACCACGGGGTTGGACGGCGGGAAGAGGATGACGTCGGCCTCGGCGATCGCCTCCAGGACGCCGGGGGCCGGCTTGGCCTGCTCCGCGCCGACCGGCACGACCGCCTGGGCGGGCACCGAGGCCCGCAGCCGCACCCAGTACTCCTGGAAGTGGACCGCCTTGCGCTCGCCCTCCACCTCGACGGCCACATGGGTCTCCACACGGTCGTCGGTCATCGGGATCAGCCGCACACCGGGCTGCCAGCGGTCACAGAGCGCCTCGGTCACCGCGCTGAGCGGATATCCGGCGCCGAGCATCTGTGTCCGCACGATGTGCGTGGCGAAGTCCCGGTCGCCGAGGCCGAACCACTCCGGGCCGACGCCGTACGCCGCGAGCTCCTCCTTGACGCGGAAGGACTCGTCGGTCCGCCCCCAGCCCTGCTCCTCGTTGATACCGCCGCCGAGCGTGTACATCACCGTGTCGAGGTCCGGGCAGACCTTCAGCCCGAAGAGGTGGATGTCGTCCCCGGTGTTGCCGATGACCGTGATGTCCGCGTCCGGCACGGCCCGCTTCAGACCGCGCAGGAAACGGGCACCGCCGATGCCGCCTGCCAGAACCACAATGCGCATGGGGCCCATCCTTGCAGGCCGCTACGACATCACGTCAGGCAGTTACCGGGCCGGGCTCCGGCCGGGCCTCGCAGTGCGGGGTGTGCATGGGCATCTCGGTGAGGCCCGGGTAGTAGATGTGCAGGCTGACGGCGCCCTCCAGCGTGTCGTTGACGACGTGGTGCGCGTATCCCGGCGCGAACACGCGCTGGGCGCCGGCCGCCAGCCGGTGCGTATCGCGCCCGGTGCGCTCGGTCAGGGTGCCCTGGAGGACGGTGAGCACGCCGGAGGAGCGGCCGTGGTCGTGCAGACCGCTGCCCTGGCCGGGCACCCAGGACAGCAGCCACACCTCGTAGCCGGGCCCGGTGCGCAGCCGGTGGTACCAGCGGGTGGTGGCGTCGTAGCGGACGAGGTGCTCCCACTGGGAGCGGTCGGCGGCGATGGAGCGGGCCAGGCCGGCGAACTCGGCGACGGTGGCCGGGTGCTCGCGCGGGGGCTGGAGCAGGTGCGGGACTTCGAGGATGTCGCCGGCGATCTGGAGGTCGCTGTCGCTGTTCATGGGTGCGGAGGTTCCTTGGCGGGGGAGCGGCGGGGAGGCGGATGTCGCGGCACGCCCGGATCGCGGGCGGCGAGGGGTGCCCTGGTGGGAGCGAAGGAAACGGTGGCCGAGTCGCGTGGGACTCGGCGACGGCGGGAGCGCGTAGGGCTCAACAGCCGGAACAGCGACAGCTACAGCGAGCGCGGGCAGCACCGAGGAACCCGGCGGAGCGGGTCGAGGTGAGTGCCTGATTCGCGAGCATGCCCACAAGGACAGCGGTTCACTCATCCACTGTCAACTCGACGCCCGGTATGTGGGACATGGTTCACCTCATCCGGTTCATCTCGCAGGCGAAAGGTTTGCTCAATCGTTTCCCGGGACACAAGGTGCGCACGGCCGGGTGCCGTGCGCGCCGTTGCGATCCCGTGATCCGACTGTGATCCGGTTCGCTTCGTCGCGCGGGTCGGAACGAGATCGATCTCCTGGGCGTCCTCCCCGTAGAGGCTCTGCGTGGGGCGGGAAGCCCTCGCGGGTCCCGCGCGTGTGTCAAGGTTTAGGGTGATTTGAACACTTTCCGCTCGGCCTTGGTTCCGCAGAGTGAATAAGGGGCCCAATAGCAGATCTCGGCTTGACTCGCCCGGAGCAGCACACTTGTAATTTCACTCGTGTCGTTCAGCCGGAATCGGTAACGGCTACATCACGGGGACGCGAAAGACAGACGAGGGGCGCACATGACCGAGCTGGTGCAGCAACTGCTGGTCGACGACGCGGACGAGGAGCTCGGCTGGCAGGAGCGCGCGCTGTGCGCCCAGACCGACCCCGAGTCCTTCTTCCCCGAGAAGGGCGGCTCGACCCGGGAGGCCAAGAAGGTCTGCCTCGCCTGCGAGGTCCGCTCCGAGTGCCTCGAATACGCCCTCGCCAACGACGAACGCTTCGGCATCTGGGGCGGACTGTCCGAGCGGGAGCGCCGCCGCCTCAAGAAGGCCGCCGTCTGACGAACGGCGCGCCACCGCCGTACACGCGTCATCCCCGCACGCACATCGCTTACTTCGTACATACGTCACTTAAGGCCCGTCGCAGGTGGTTGTCCACAGGCGGCGGGCCGCCCTGTTGCCCAGCCGATAGTGTGGTCGCTCGTCCGAGACGCCCCGCTGCCCCACCGGGCACAGGCGTCCCCCACAGTCCACCGAACCGGGGCCCGTACCTCGATGTCCGTGCACAGCCACACGGCAGCCCGGCAAGACCTCGCTGCCACTCCTGAGTTCCCGCGTCACGTGGTGACCGCGGTCCTCGTCTCCCATGACGGCGCCCGCTGGCTGCCCGACGCGCTCGCCGGGCTGCTCGGCCAGGAGCGCCCCGTCCAGTTCGCCATGGGCGCCGACACCGGCAGCGCGGACGACTCCGCGCGGCTGGTCACCGAGGCCCTCGGCGACGACCACGTGCTGCACCTCGCCCGGCGCACCGGCTTCGGCCAGGCGGTCGAGGAGTGCAACCGCAGCGCCCCGCACCTCACGCCGGACGACCTGCCGTACCTGAAGCGGCCGAGCGGCTGGGACCCGGTCACCCGCAGTTGGCGCGACGACGCGTACGACATGCCGGAACTCCCGCACGGTGAACCGGTGCAGTGGCTCTGGCTGCTGCACGACGACTGCGCCCCCGAACCCGACGCCCTGGCCCGGCTGCTGGGCGTGGTGGAGAACGAGTACGAGCTCGGCCGCGACGACGTGGCCGTGGTCGGCCCCAAGCTCCGCGGCTGGTACGACCGCAGACAGCTCCTCGAGGTCGGCGTCTCCATCGCCAACTCCGGCCGCCGCTGGACCGGTCTGGACCGCCGCGAACAGGACCAGGGACAGCACGACCACGTACGGCCCGTGCTCTCGGTGTCCACCGCCGGCATGCTGGTCCGCCGCGACGTCTTCGACCGGCTCGGCGGATTCGACCGGCACCTGCCCCTCATGCGCGACGACGTCGACCTGTGCTGGCGCGCGCACTCCGCGGGATACCGCGTCCTGATCGCCCCCGACGCCGTCGTCCGGCACGCCGAGGCGGCCTCCCGCGAGCGCCGCACCGTCGACTGCGTGGGCCGCACCGCCGCGTCCCCGCACAAGGTGGACAAGGCGGGCGCCGTCTACACCCTGCTGGCCAACGCCCGTACGGCCGTGCTGCCCTGGGTGCTGTTCCGTGTCGTCCTCGGCACGCTGCTGCGCACCCTCGCCTACCTCGTCGGCAAGGTTCCCGGACAGGCCGTCGACGAGATCCGCGGCCTCATGGGCACCCTGCTGCGCCCCGAACGGATCCTGGCCGCCCGGCGCCACCGCGGCAGCCCGGTGACCGACAAGGGCGAACTGCGGCCCCTGTTCCCGCCGCCCGGCGCGACCGTCCGTGTCACCGTGGAACAGGTCGCGAGCAACCTCGTCGGCCGCTCCGACCCCGAAGCCGCCTCCGGCGCGGGACGGCACGGCAGCGCCATCGAGTCCGGACCCGGCGGCGACGACGCCGACTTCCTCGAAGTCGAACAGTTCGCCCGCCTCAAGCGCATCGCGCGCAAACCCGGCCCGTTGCTCTTCCTGGGGCTGCTGCTGGTCTCCCTCGTGGCGTGCCGCGGGCTCCTCGGCGGCGGCGCACTCGCGGGCGGCGCCCTGCTCCCCGCGCCCGCCGACTCCGGCGACCTCTGGGCGCGCTACACCGACGCCTGGCACGCGGTGGGCGCCGGCGGCACCGGATCCGCACCGCCCTACCTCGCGATCGTGGCGGCCCTCGCCTCCCTGCTCCTCGGCTCCACCGGACTCGCCGTCACGATCCTCCTGGTCTGCTCGGTGCCGCTGGCCGGATTCACCGCGTACTTCGCCTCCCGGCCGCTCGTCGAGTCCCGGCTGCTGCGCGCATGGGCCGCCGTCGCCTACGCCTTCCTGCCCGCCGCCACCGGCGCCCTGGCCGGCGGCCGCATCGGCACCGCCGTACTCGCCGTACTGCTGCCGCTCCTCGCCCGGGCGGGCATCGCCGCGAGCGGCCTCACCAACCCTTCCGGCGTGCGCGGCAGTTGGCGCGCCACCTGGGCCTACGCGCTGCTGCTCACCGTCACCACCGCGTTCACCCCCATCGTGTGGCCCGTCGCCCTGGTCCTCGGCGTCGGCATACTGGCCCTGCGCAGAACCGACATCCCGGCCTACGGACTCCGCTTCCTGGCCCAACTGGGCACACCTCTGCTGGTCCTGGCCCCCTGGTCGCTGTCCCTGCTCCCCTTCGGCTTCTTCCAGGAGGCCGGCCTGGACTACGGCGCCTCCGCGGCGTCCGCCCTCGACCTGCTCGGCGCGAGCCCGGGCGGCCCCGGCACCGCCGGCGGCCTGGTGCTGATCGGCCTGGTGCTCGCCGCCCTCGCCGCCCTGCTCCGTTCCGAACGCCGGACAGCGATCCTCACCGCGTGGACGGCGGCCCTGGTGGGTCTCGTCTTCGCCGTCCTGTCCAACGAGTCGGCCTGGGCGGGCCCCGCCACCCTGATCTACGGCATCGCCGTCCTGGCCGCCGCCACCCTCGGCGCGGACGGCGCACGCTCGCGTGTCGCCGAGCAGAGCTTCGGCTGGCGCCAGCCCGTCGCCGCCCTGATCGCCCTCGCCTGCGCCATCGGCCCGCTGGTCCTCGCCGCCGGCTGGATGATCCGCGGTGCCCACGGACCCGTGGAGCGGCGCGACCCCGTCCAGGTCCCCGCCTTCGTCGCCGAGGAGAGCGGCACCCGCGACCAGGCCCGCACCCTGGTGCTCGACAGCGACTCGGCCGCCCGGGTCGGCTATGTGCTGGTCCGCGGCTCGGGCGCCCGGATGGGCGACGCCGAGATCGCCGCCGTGGCCGGCGAGAACACCCGACTCGACAAGGTGGTCGCCAACCTCGTCGCCGGATCCGGCGCGGACCAGGCCGACGAACTCGGCGGCTTCGCCGTCCGGTACGTCCTGGTCCACCAGGGAGCCCCGCGTGAGGTCACCCGTGTCCTGGACGCCACGCCCGGCCTGAGCCGGCTCAGCCAGCAGGCCGGCGGCGCGCTGTGGCGGGTCGACCGGCAGGTCGCCCGCGCGAGCATCGTCCCCGTCGGCGACGGCGAGGCCCAGCCCGTCGCCGCGGGCCCGGTCGAGATCCACACCAAGATCTCCGAGGGCGCCGAGGGGCGGGTCCTCCGCCTCGCCGACGCCGCGGCCGAGGGCTGGACCGCCACCCTGGACGGCAAGCCGCTGACCCGCACCACGGTCGACGGCTGGGCCCAGGGCTTCGAACTGCCCTCCTCCGGCGGCACCCTGGACGTCACCTACGAGGACCCGATCACCCACACCGCCTGGCTGTGGGCCCAGGGCCTGCTCGCCGTGGTCCTCGTGGTCATGGCCCTGCCCGGCCGCCGCCGCGACATCGACGACGACCTGCCCGAGGAACCGTCCGTCCCCGCCGAGGCCCTGGCCGGGGAGGGCCGCCGGGCCCGCCGCCTGCGCGCCCAGGCGGAGGCGGAGGCCGCCGAAACAGCCGCTCCCACCGAGCCGCCCCCCGTCCCCGCCCAGCCCGACTACGGAAGCTGGGACGACAGCAACGCCACCTACCCGGCGGACCAGTACCAGCAGTACGCCACGGACCCCTACGGCAGCCCGTACCAGCAGGACCCCTACCAACAACAGGGCGTCCAGTACGACCCGTACGCATACGGACAGCAGTACGACCAGTCGTACCAGCAGGGCGGCTACGACCCGAACTACACACAGGGCTACGACACTCCGTACGACCCCAACGGCACGGGCAGTGAGCGTCCCGACGGGAGCCAGCAGTGAACCGCACCACCCTGTCCCTGATCGCGGGCGTGACCGCGCTCGCCGCCGTGACCGGCTTCGCCGCCGTGTCCTCCCCCGACACCGGGACCGCGGACGAGCCGGCCAGGGCGGCGGCCCACCTGCCCGTGGAGCGCACGAGCCTGCTCTGTCCCCAGCCCAGCACCTCGGACCTGGCCGAGACGACGTACACGTCCTTCACACCGCCCACGGACGGCACGGCGAAGGAAGGCCAGGCCGAACTCCTGCCGGCCACCAAGAAGCCCGGCAAGGCGGTGCTCAAGCCCAAGGACCCGGGCAAGCCGGTCACCGGGGACGCCTCCGGGGGCGAGTCCCCCGCCCTCATCGGCACCGCGGAGGGCCGCTTCGCGCCCGGCTGGACCGTGCAGCAGACGACCGAGGTGGCGGCGGGCACCGGCCGGGGACTGCAGGGCGTCACCTGCACGGCCGCCGACACGGAGTTCTGGTTCCCGGGCACCAGCACCGCCGCCGACCGCACCGACTACGTCCACCTGACCAACCCCGACGACTCGGCGGCGGTCGTGGACGTCGAGCTCTACGGCAAGGACGGCGCCCTGAAGACGACGGTGGGGGAGGGCATCACGGTCCAGCCGCACTCCGCCGAGCCGGTCCTGCTGTCCACGCTCACCGAGGAGAAGCAGACCGACGTGACCGTGCACGTGGTCGTCCGCAGCGGCAGGGTCGGCGCGGCCGTACAGGCCCTGGACGACCAGCTGGGCGGCGACTGGCTGCCCGCGTCCGCCGATCCGTCCGGCAGCCTGGTCCTGCCCGGCATCCCGAAGGACGCCACCGCCGTACGCCTGGTCGCCTTCACCCCGCGTGACGCCGACGTCGACCTGAAGGTCCGTCTCGCCTCGCCCACCGGAGCGATCACCCCGGCGGGCCACGAGACGCTGCACGTGAAGGGCGGCATGACGGCGGCCGTCGACCTGGGCGACATCACGCGCGGCGAGGCGGGCTCCCTGCTGCTGACGGCACCGGACGGTTCGGTGCCCGTGGTCGCGGCGGTACGGGTGCTGCGCGGCAAGGGCGACAAGCAGGAGTCGGCGTTCATCCCGGCGGCACGACCGGTCGGTACGCGCGCGACGGCCGTGGACAACACGGCCAAGGGCTCGACGCTCTCGGTGACCGCGCCCGAGGGCACCGCCGAGATCAAGGTGACCGCCTCGGCGGGTACGGAGGGCGGTACGCCGGCGTCCAAGACCTACACGGTCAAGTCCGGCACGACGCAGATCATCGAGGCGCCTGTGCCGTCCGGGGCGAAGGGGACGTACGCCCTCACGATCGAGTCCGAGTCGGACACACCGGTGTACGCGTCGCGCACGCTGGCGACGACGGCGGACGGCGTCCCGTTCTTCACGGTCCAGCCCCTCCCGGACGACAGGGGAACGGTGGCGGTACCGGAGACGAACGAGGACTTGTCGGTTCTGCAGGAGTAGCTGACCGGGGGGTGTTCGCGCTCCCTGGCGCTTGAACGCCGACCGCGTGGGTGCGGGCCGAGGGTTGGTCGCGCAGCCCGGCGCCGGCAGGGTGCTGTCGCGCCCACCCTCCCCCACTGCCGTACGGCGAGCAGCCCCGTACGGCAGTGGGCGCGGGCAGGCGCCGACGGCGGGGAGGGGTCGGGGTGGGGGGTGTCCGCCCGCAGTGGCTGGCGCGTCCGCACCCCGCACCCCCACCAACAAGCCCCATCGCGCCAGTCCGAGGACGGACACCCCCACCCTGGCCCCGCACCCCCCACCCACCGTGGGCGCTACGCGCACCCCCACCGGAGGGACAGTGGCGCCGCAGGCATACGACCACCCACCGTCAGTCCTCCCCGTACCGAGGATCCACCGTCTCCGGTGTCAGCCCCAGCAACTCCGCCACCTGCTCGACCACGACCTCATGCACCAGCGCGGCCCGCTCATCCCGCCCCTTCGTCCGGATCTCGACGGGCCGCCGATAGATCACCACCCGCGCCGGCCGCCCGTCGCGAGCAGCCATCGTCCCGCCCAACGGCACAGCCTCGTCGCTCCAGCCCACCCCCGCCCCCGCGCCGTCCAGCCGCGGCACGTCCAGCACCAGGAAATCGATGTCGGCGAGCTGCGGCCACCGCCGCTCCAACCGCTCCACCGAGTCCTGCACCAGATCCGCGAACGTCTCCGCGCGGCTCGCGGCGAGCGGAACCTGGGGCGGTGCGATCGGCCCGCGCATCCCCCGGCCGTGGCGATCACGGCGTCGGGGCCCGGGGCCGGCGGGACGAGAAGGGGTCACAGGGCTGTCCATCACTGCGAAGGGTAGTCGTCACGTCGCCGCCCCGCCCGATCCCCACCCGTCCTCGAGCCGACCCGCGCGCCATGTCACAACATGACCATTCCGGCCAAGGTTGGGCTCGTTTCCGTACCCCTCCGAGACCGATGACCTCAAGGCCTTTGATGGTGTTTGTGCCAACTGGTGACCGAAATCAGAACCGTCCACCCCTTGGCCTCCCCGCGTCGAACCAGGTCAGCGAGGGGTGCGCAGAGGGGTATGTGGGGCGCTTCACACCACGACACGGTGGAGTGACGTGGTGGAGAGTCGTCGCGGCCCGCTCAAGAGTGCGGTACCGTCCAACATCGTGAGCCCTGTACGTCGCTGTTCGCGCACCGCCTGCGGCCGTCCCGCCGTCGCGACGCTGACGTACGTCTACGCCGACTCGACCGCGGTCCTCGGCCCGCTCGCCACCTACGCCGAACCCCACTGCTACGACCTGTGCGCCGAGCACTCCGAGCGCCTCACCGCACCGCGCGGCTGGGAGGTCGTCCGCCTCCTCGACGGCTCGGCCCCGGCCCAGCCCAGCGGAGACGACCTGGAAGCGCTTGCGAACGCGGTGCGCGAGGCGGCCCGTCCCCAGGAGCGAGCGGCCGGAGCCTCCGGCGGCTCCCGCACGGCGGACCCGATGGAGGTCGCCCGCCGCGGCCACCTGCGCGTCCTCCGCTCCCCGGACAACTGACGCACGGCAGCTGTTCCCGCCCCGGCCCACCCTCCCGGTGTACACACATCCACCACCGCACACCCATTGACGGTTACTTGTCACGGACACGACTATCCGTTTGACGATGCGAGAAATCGCTTTCGCATGGCGGAATCCGGGAGGTGTCCGTGTACGTCCAGGAACTGGAACCCGTCGCCGACTCGCTGGGCCTCTCCGCCTTGGTGGCGGCGCTGCCGCTCATGATCGTCCTGGTCCTGCTCGGCGGCGTCCGCATGAAGGCCCACCTGGCGGGTCTCACCGGCCTGCTGGTGGCCGTACTCGTGGCGTGGCTCGCCTACGGGATGCCGCTGGACCAGACGCTGTCCAGCGGCGTCCAGGGCGCCGTCTTCGGCATCTTCCCCATCATGTGGATCGTCATCAACGCCCTGTGGATCTACCGGATGACCGTCCGCACCCGCCACTTCGACATCCTGCGACGATCCTTCGGCCGCCTCTCCGACGACCCCCGCATCCAGGCACTCGTCATCGCGTTCTGCTTCGGCGCCCTGCTGGAGGCCCTCGCCGGATTCGGCGCACCCGTGGCGATCTCCGCGGTGATGCTGGTGGCCCTCGGCTTCGACCCCGTACGCGCCGCCGTGGTCGCGCTGGTCGCCAACACCGCGCCGGTGGCCTTCGGCGCCATGGGCACCCCGGTGGTGACCCTCGCCCAGGTCACCGGCCTGCCGTTGGACTCCGTGGCGTCCGTGGTCGGCCGTCAGACCCCGCTGCTGGCCCTCGTCGTGCCGCTCGTCCTGGTCTGGCTCGTGGACGGGCGACGCGGTCTGCGCGAGACGTGGATCCCCGCGCTGGTTTGCGGAGTGGCCTTCGCCGTGGCGCAGTTCGTCGCGTCGAACTACGTCTCCGCGCAACTCGCCGACATCGGCGCCGCCCTGGCGGGCGCGGCCGCCCTGATGGCCGTACCCCGCGCGAGGGTGCACGCCGCCGAGACCGTGCGAGCCTCCGTGCTCACCGGCGCGCGCAGCGAGGAACTGGACGAGGAGGACCCGCGCGGCGAGGTGATACGGGCCTACGCCCCGTACGCGCTGATCGTGGCGATCTTCTCCGCCGCCCAGATCCCGGCGGTGAAGGACTGGCTCGCCGGGACCAACCAGACCTATGACTGGCCCCTGCTGAACGTGGCGGGCCCGGACGGCGAGCCCGTCGGCGGCAACGTGTTCACCTGGCCGGTCCTCTCCACGGGCGGCACCCTCGTCCTCATCGCCGGGGTGTGCACGGCGGCGGTGATCGGTGTGCACGCGCGCGTGGCGGTCAAGGAGTGGCTGGCGACGGTGAGGGAACTCAGGTTCGCGATCCTGACGGTGACCGCCGTCCTGGCCCTCGCCTACGTCATGAACCTCTCCGGCCAGGCGGCGACGATCGGCCACTTCGTGGCCGCGGCCGGCGCCGGACTCGCCTTCCTCTCTCCGGTGCTCGGCTGGTTCGGTGTCGCCGTCTCCGGCTCGGACACCTCCTCCAACGCCCTCTTCGGCGCCCTCCAGGTGACCGCCGCCCAGCAGTCCGGCCTCTCGCCCGACCTGCTCGCCGCCGCCAACAGCTCCGGCGGTGTCCTCGGCAAGATGATCTCCCCGCAGAATCTCACCATCGCCTGCGCGGCCGTCGGACTGGCGGGCCGGGAAGGCGACCTGCTGCGCAAGGTACTGCCCTGGAGCCTCGGCCTGCTGCTCGTGATGTGCCTGATCGTGGTGGGCCAGAGCACGGCAGTGCTCGGCTGGATGCTGCCCTGAGCCTCCGGATGCTGCCCTGAGCCTCTGCGCGCTGCCCTGAGCCTCGCCGGCGTCCGCAAGGACGTTCGGGTGGCCGCGACCGGACTGCCACCCTCTACGGGTAGTTTGTGGTGACCGACAGGACTTCCGGAAGGGTTGGCCGTGGCTGCTGATCTGTCGCAGATCGTGAAGGCGTACGACGTGCGCGGGGTCGTCCCCGACCAGTGGGACGAGACGCTCGCCGAACTCTTCGGCGCCGCCTTCGCCCGGGTGACCGGAGCGACCGCCATCGTCACCGGTCACGACATGCGGCCGTCGTCCCCCGGCCTCTCGGGCGCGTTCGCGCGCGGAGCGGCGGTCCACGGCGTCGACGTGACCGAGATCGGCCTGTGCTCGACCGACCAGCTCTACTACGCCTCGGGCGCCCTCAACCTCCCGGGCGCGATGTTCACCGCCTCGCACAACCCGGCGCAGTACAACGGCATCAAGCTCTGCCGCGCGGGCGCCGCGCCCGTCGGCCAGGACACGGGCCTGGCGGAGGTCCGGGAACTCGTCGAGCGGTGGAGCGAGTCCGGCGCCCCGGAGCCCGCCGCAGGCACCCCTGGAACGATCACCCGCCGCGACACGTTGAACGACTACGCGTCGCACCTGCGCTCACTCGTCGAGCTGACCTCGATCCGCCCCCTGAAGGTCGTCGTCGACGCGGGCAACGGCATGGGCGGCCACACCGTCCCGACGGTCTTCGCCGGCCTGCCGCTCACCCTCGTCCCGATGTACTTCGAACTGGACGGCACCTTCCCCAACCACGAGGCCAACCCCCTCGACCCGGCGAACCTCGTCGACCTGCAGAAGCGGGTCCGCGAGGAGGGCGCCGACCTCGGCCTCGCCTTCGACGGCGACGCGGACCGCTGCTTCGTCGTCGACGAGCGCGGCGAGCCGGTCTCCCCGTCCGCGATCACCGCCCTGGTGGCCTCACGGGAGCTCGCCCGCAACGGCGGCGAGGGCACGATCATCCACAACCTGATCACGTCGTGGTCGGTCCCCGAGGTCGTACGGGAGAACGGCGGCACCCCGGAGCGCACCCGTGTGGGCCACTCCTTCATCAAGGCGGAGATGGCCAGGACCGGCGCGATCTTCGGCGGCGAGCACTCCGCGCACTACTACTTCCGTGACTTCTGGAACGCCGACACGGGCATGCTGGCCGCCCTGCACGTCCTCGCCGCCCTCGGCGGCCAGGAGGGCACCCTGTCCGCCCTGGTCGCCCAGTACGACCGCTATCGCGGCTCCGGAGAGATCAACTCCACCGTCGACGACCAGGCGGCCCGCCTCGCCGCGATCAGAGCCGCGTACGAGGGCCGCGAGGGCATCACCCTGGACGAGCTGGACGGGCTCACCGTCACCTCCGCCGACTGGTGGTTCAACGTCCGCCCCAGCAACACGGAGCCGCTCCTCCGCCTGAACGCGGAGGCCCGGGACGAGCCCACCATGACCAAGATCCGCGACGAGGCCCTCACCATCATCAGGTCCTGACGGCGCACCCAGCTCCCACGGCCGGTGGGCTGAGCGGCGCGGACGTGCCGGCCACTGCCCGCGAACACCCCCGCCCCGCCGGTGCCGGGCTGCGCAGAGCCCCCCGACCGGCACCCACGCGGGGCAGCACTGACCAGCGGTACCCTGACCAGCACGTCCACCCAGTGAAGGGACCCCCATGCCACTCGAAGCCGGCCTCCTGGAGATCCTCGCCTGCCCGGCCTGCCACTCCCCCCTCAAGGAGCAGGACACCGAGCTGATCTGCACCGGTCAGGACTGCGGCCTGGCATACCCCGTCCGCGACGGCATCCCCGTCCTCCTCGTCGACGAGGCCCGCCGCCCGGCGTAACCCGCCACCGGCACCCTGCGCACCGCACCGACGACGCCCGCACCGACGACGCCCGCCGATCGGAGATCGGAGCTGCCGCCCATGCTCGACGAATCCCTGCTCGACTCACCGGAGGGCCTCGCCGAGGCCGACCGCCGCGCCCTGCTCCGCGGCGCCGCCGAAGCCGGCGCCCGCGTCCGCACCGCCGCGCGGTACGCCGCCGAGGCCGGCGTCAACGACCTCAAGCCCGACGGCCGACCCCGCGCCGTGCTCATCGCCGGCCCGGGCGCCGCCGCCACCCAGACCGCCGACCTCCTCGGCACCCTGGCCGGCGCGGGCAGCCCCGTCACCCGGCTCGCCCCCACCGGCGTCGCCCCCGCCGCGGGCGCCCTGCGCTGGGAGCTGCCCGGATGGGCCGGCTCCGTGGACCTGCTGCTCGTCGCCACCCCGGACGGCACCGAGCCCGGCCTGGCCCTGCTCTCCGAGCAGGCGTACCGCCGCGGCTGCACCGTCGTCGCCGTGGCCCCCGCCCGCACCCCGCTCGCCGACGCCGTCGGCGGCTCCCACGGCCTGTTCGTCCCCATGGCGACCGCCCCCTACGACCAGGACGAGCCGCTCGCCGCCTCCGCGCCCGGCGTCCTGTGGGCACTGCTCACCCCGCTGCTCGCACTCCTGGACCGCGCGGGCCTGCTCACCGCCCCGCCCGACGCCCTGGAGAAGGTCGCCGACCGTCTCGACGGCATCGCCGAACGCTGCGGACCCGCCATCGCGGCCTACAGCAACCCCGCCAAGACCCTGGCCGCCGAAGTCGCCGACACCCTTCCCGTCGTATGGACCGAAGGAGTCTCGGCCGGCCCGGCGGGCCGCCGTTTCGCCGCCGCCCTGGCCGAACTCTCCGGCACCCCCGCCGTCGTCGCCGAACTGCCCGAAGCGCTCGCCGCGCACAGCGCCCTGCTCGCCGGCCGCCTCGCCGCCAGCGCCGACCCGGACGACTTCTTCCGCGACCGGGTCGAGGAGACGCCCGCCCTGCACGCGCGCGTGGTGCTGCTCCGCGACCGCCCCATCGGCGGCCTCACCGCCGCCCCCGCCGCCCGCGAACTGGCCCTCACCCACGACACGCCGATCAGCGAGCTGGAACCGGAAGCGGGCGGCGAACTGGAGACCCTCGCGGAACTGATCGCCGTCACGGATTTCGCCGCCGTTTACCTGGCGCTCGCCTCGGGAGCCTGATCATGCCCGGGAACCCCTGACCCGCCCCCCGGGCGCCCGCACGAGAACCGGCAGAAGGAACGCAGAGAACCCCATGGACCGCCTCGACAACACCATCCGCCCCTACGCCTGGGGTTCCACCACCGCCATCCCGCACCTGCTCGGCACCGAACCGACCGGCGAGCCGCAGGCGGAGATGTGGATGGGCGCCCACCCCGGCGCACCCTCCCGCACCGACCGGGGCACCCTCGTCGAGGTGATCGACGCCGACCCGGAGCGGGAACTCGGGCCGGACACGGTCGCCAAGTTCGGTCCCCGCCTGCCCTTCCTGCTCAAGCTCCTCGCCGCCGGAGCGCCGCTCTCCCTCCAGGTCCACCCCGACCTGACCCAGGCGAAGGAGGGCTACGCGGACGAGGAGCGCCGGGGCGTTCCCGTCACCGCCCCGCACCGCAACTACAAGGACGCCAACCACAAGCCCGAACTGATCTGCGCCCTGACCGAGTTCGACGGTCTGTGCGGCTTCCGCGACCCCCTGCGCGCCGCCGAACTCCTCGACGGCCTCGGCGTGGACTCCCTCAAGCCGTACGTCGACCTGCTGCACGCACACCCCGAAGAGGCCGCCCTGCGCGAGGTCCTCACCGCGGTCCTCACCGCCGACCCCGAGGAGATGGCCCGCACCGTCACGGAGACGGCCGCCGCCTGCGACCGCCTCGGCGGCCCCTACGCCCCGTACGCCGACATCGCCCACCACTACCCGGGCGACCCCGGCGTCATCGCCGCGATGCTCCTCAACCACGTCCGGCTCCAGCCCGGCGAGGCCCTCTTCCTCGGCGCCGGTGTCCCGCACGCCTACCTCGACGGCCTCGGCGTCGAGATCATGGCCAACTCCGACAACGTCCTGCGCTGCGGCCTGACCCCCAAGCACGTCGACGTCCCCGAACTCCTGCGCATCGTCCGCTTCGAGGCCCGCGACCCCGGCGTGCTGCGCCCGGAGGCCGGCCCGGACGGCGAGGAGGTCTACGAGACCCCCATCGACGAGTTCCGCCTCTCCCGCTACGTCCTCCCGGAGGGCGGCGCCACCTACGACCTCACCCTCGCCACCCCGCAGATCCTGCTGTGCACCGCCGGCTCCGTGCGGTCGGGCGAACACGAACTGGCCCCGGGCCAATCCGTGTTCGTCCCGGCCGGTGAACAGGCCGACGTAACGGGTACCGGAACCCTGTTCAGGGCCACGGTCGTCGCCTGATCACCCCGTGACGGCGACCTGACGCACCGCCGCCCGCCCGGGCTGCAACAATGTCCCACCGTCACACGACGGGCAGAGCCCCGGACGGCGTACGCACGCACGTCCGGGCCCACGGCGTACGAAGGGACAACGCGAACACATGAGCGCGTCAGGCGGCACCAAGGCGATCGTGGCGGCACTCGCCGCCAACCTCGCGATCGCGGTAGCGAAGTTCGTGGCGTTCCTCTTCAGCGGCTCCTCGTCGATGCTCGCCGAGTCCGTGCACTCGCTCGCCGACTCCGGCAACCAGGGGCTCCTGCTGGTCGGCGGCAAGCGGGCCCAGCGCCAGGCCACCCCGCAGCACCCCTTCGGCTACGGCCGTGAGCGCTACATCTACGCCTTCCTCGTCTCCATCGTGCTCTTCTCGGTCGGCGGCATGTTCGCCATCTACGAGGGCTACGAGAAGATCAAGCACCCGCACGAGCTGGAGCACTGGTACTGGCCGGTCGGCGTCCTCGTCTTCGCGATCATCGCCGAGACCTTCTCCTTCCGCACCGCCATCAAGGAGTCCAACGTCCTGCGCGGCCAGCGCTCCTGGAAGGAGTTCGTCCGCCACGCCAAGGCGCCCGAGCTGCCGGTCGTCCTCCTGGAGGACCTCGGCGCGCTCGTCGGCCTGATCCTCGCCCTCGGCGGTGTCGGCATGGCGCTGGCCACCGGGGACAGCGTCTGGGACGGCATCGGCACCCTGTGCATCGGCGTCCTGCTCATCGTGATCGCCCTGGTTCTCGCTGTGGAGACCAAGTCGCTGCTGCTGGGTGAGGCCGCGGGCGCCGAGGAGACCCGGAAGATCGAGGCCGCCGTCGTCGACGGCGACACCGTCACCCGCATCATCCACATGCGCACCCTCCACATCGGCCCGGAGGAGCTGCTGGTCGCCGCTAAGATCGCCGTCCGGCACGACGACACCGCCACCGAGATCGCCTCCGCCATCGACGCCGCCGAGTCCCGCATCCGCGAGGCCGTCCCGATCGCCCGTGTGATCTACCTCGAGCCCGACATCTACAGCGAGACCGAAGCCGCCAAGGGCCCGGACCCCGAGGCCACCCCCGGCGGCCCCGCCTCGAACGGCACCGAGCACTAGACGCACCGATCCACACCGCGCGGGCGCTCCGTGCGTGACGAGGCCCGGCGGCCCCGAATTCGGCCTGATGTGTACGCGGCCGGACTGGGGGCCGCCGGGCCTCGCGGTGTAGCTTGGGACGGAGCCAGACGTCGCTGCTGATGGCGGTCGGGCGGTCCCACCGGGACCGGCCGAGGGAGAGAGGGCCTCCGACGGACTGCGCTGCGCGCACGCGGGCATGCCTGTGTCCTCTTCGGGGCACCCCTGTGTCCGCCGCCGCGCAGACCAGCCGTACCCACCTCGACCCACACCCCGAGGAGCAGCTCGCAATGACGACTGTCGACAACCGACAGGATTTCAAGGTCGCCGACCTCTCCCTGGCCGAGTTCGGCCGCAAGGAGATCACCCTCGCCGAGCACGAGATGCCCGGCCTGATGGCGATCCGCAAGGAGTACGCCGAGGCCCAGCCCCTGGCCGGGGCCCGCGTCACCGGCTCCCTGCACATGACCGTGCAGACGGCCGTGCTCATCGAGACCCTGGTCGCCCTCGGCGCGAAGGTCCGCTGGGCGTCCTGCAACATCTTCTCCACCCAGGACCACGCGGCGGCCGCCATCGCCGTCGGCCCGAACGGCACCCCCGACAACCCGCAAGGCGTCCCGGTCTTCGCCTGGAAGGGCGAGACGCTCGAGGAGTACTGGTGGTGCACCGAGCAGGCGCTGACCTGGCCGGACAGCCCCACCGGCGGCCCCAACATGATCCTCGACGACGGCGGTGACGCGACCCTCCTCGTCCACAAGGGCGTCGAGTACGAGAAGGACGGCAAGGCTCCCTCGCCCGACACCGCCGAGTCCGACGAACACCGCGTCATCCTCGAACTGCTCAACCGCACCCTGGGCGAGAACCCGCAGAAGTGGACCCAGCTCTCCTCCGAGATCCGCGGTGTCACCGAGGAGACCACGACCGGCGTCCACCGCCTGTACGAGATGCAGCGCGACGGCACCCTCCTGTTCCCGGCGATCAACGTCAACGACGCCGTCACCAAGTCGAAGTTCGACAACAAGTACGGCTGCCGTCACTCCCTGGTCGACGGCATCAACCGCGCCACCGACACCCTGATCGGCGGCAAGACCGCGGTCGTGTGCGGCTACGGCGACGTCGGCAAGGGCTGCGCGGAGTCCCTGCGGGGCCAGGGCGCCCGCGTGATCATCACCGAGATCGACCCCATCTGCGCCCTGCAGGCCGCGATGGACGGCTACCAGGTGACCACGCTCGACGAGGTCGTCGAGACGGCCGACATCTTCATCACCACGACCGGCAACAAGGACATCATCATGGCCGCGGACATGGCCAAGATGAAGCACCAGGCCATCGTCGGCAACATCGGCCACTTCGACAACGAGATCGACATGGCCGGCCTGGCCAAGGTCCCGGGCATCGTCAAGGACGAGATCAAGCCGCAGGTCCACACCTGGGCCTTCCCCGACGGCAAGAAGATCATCGTGCTGTCCGAGGGCCGCCTGCTGAACCTGGGCAACGCCACCGGCCACCCGTCGTTCGTGATGTCCAACTCCTTCGCGGACCAGACCCTGGCCCAGATCGAGCTGTTCACCAAGCCCGACGAGTACCCGACCGGCGTCTACGTGCTGCCCAAGCACCTCGACGAGAAGGTCGCCCGCCTCCACCTCGACTCGCTCGGCGTGAAGCTGACCACCCTCCGCCCCGAGCAGGCCGAGTACATCGGCGTGAAGGTCGAGGGCCCGTACAAGTCGGACCACTACCGCTACTGAGCCCACGCTCCCGCCGCGGAGAACGCGTCCGTGCACGGACGCGCTCCCCGGCAGCAGGTCCTCCGAGGCAGGCCCCCGCACCCCCGTGCCGGGGGCCTGCCCCTTGGGCGGACCGGAGACCGGCCCAGACCGTCACGACCCAGGACCCCCATGCCCCGCGGCCGCTATTCGCTCCACGATCCGCACGATCACACCCCCCTCGCGGAAGAGCACTTCCACTGCGCCCCCGGTCCCTCCGGCTGGCGCTACGTCTCCCAGCTCACCGCCCCCTCCGGCGATCACCTGGGCTCGGTCGACCTCGCCCTCGACGAACTCGGCCGCCCCATCCGCCTCGAACTGCACGCCGCGAGCTGGCAGGTCCGCGGCGCCGCCCTCGACGGCGTCACCTGGGTCCGCACCGACCCCACCGGAACCCACGCCACCGAAGGCAATGTGCGCGCCCACGCCTTCACCGGCTCGTCCCCGGCCTTCCTCGTCGCCACCGCCCGCCTCCTCCGCCTCACCCCCTCCGCGACGGCCACCCGCGTACGCCTCGTCGCCTTCACCGATCCGGTCCTCGCCCCACGCACCCTGGACCAGTCCTGGGCGCTGGTGAGAAGAGAAACACACACCACTGACAACGGCCCCCTGACCGTGGACGAATACCAGGTCACAGCCCTGGACACGGGCGAACAGCACGCCGTGCACCTCGCCGGTGACGTGGTGCTCGCGGCACCGGGCATCGAGCTGGAAGACCTCGAATCACCGCCGTCGGTCTTCGACTGACCGATCGCCCCCGGGCCGTCTACGCCGGCGGTACGAACCCCGTCGAGGGCCGGTCGGCCGGCACCGTCCCACCCTGCGGCGCGGCTCCCGGATGCGCCGGCGGAACAGGGGAGCTCACCACCGGCGGCACCACCGCGGCAGGATGGACGGGAGACGGCGCAGGGGCCCCCGCGGCACCCGCCCCGCCGGCCGCACCGACGTGCCCGCCACCCGCGGCGGCGCCGCTCCCGAACGCCCGGCGGGCCTCACGGGCCTGCCGCTCCTGCACCACTGCCGCCAGATACGCCGCCGGCGGCACCCCCGGCGGCACCGGCGCCCCCGTGCGCTCCGCCAGGTCCGAGGCCAGCCGCTCGGCCATCGACCGGCCGACCTGCGGATCCAGCTGCCGCATCCGCGTCAGGTACTGACGGACGGCGAGCCAGAGGCCATCGGGCACCGCCGACAGATCGAGCCCGGAGAAGCGCCCCGCCAGCCGGGGCGGAGGCGGCGGCACGAAGTCCGTCCGTCCGGCCGGCACCCGTTCCCGGACGACCAGAGTCCCCGCGAACACATCCCCGAGCCGCCGGCCACGCGCCGAGACCAGCGAGGCGATGACGGCCACGACCCCCAGCGTCATGAGGATCTCGATCACGCCGATCAGCCCCCGCACCAGAGCATGCCGGAACCGGATCGGCCCGCCGTCGTCCCGTACTACCCGCAGCCCGCACGCGAGCTTCCCGAGCGACCGTCCATGGCTGAGCGTCTCCACCACGATCGGCCCGCCGACCAGAACCAGGACGAACACCGCGATCGATATCGCCGTCTGCGCCGCCGGATCCAGAGAGGCCGTGGCAGCCACGAGTCCAATGGTCACCGCGACGTACGCGGCCACGGCCGCTGCCAGGTCGAGCAGCACGGCCAGTGCCCTGCTGGGCAGCCTCGCGGGGCGCAACTCCAGCGCCACCGCCTCGCCCGTCACCAGCTCACTCACGCCTGCCGCCCTTCCCTGACCTGCCCCGAACACCGCCAGTCTGCCAAGCTGATGACCCGACCGCCGACGAACAGCCGAGGAGCAGGCACACCGATGGACCTCGACGTCTTCGTCTCCGCCCACCGCGCGGAGTGGGACCGCCTCGACGCCCTCCTCCGGCGCCAGCGCCGCCTCACCGGCGCGGAGGCCGACGAACTCGTCGTCCTCTACCAGCGTGCCGCCACCCACCTCTCCCTCATCCAGTCGGCCGCTCCCGATCCGCAGCTGACCGGCCGGCTCAGCCAACTGGTGGCACGCGCGCGCAGTGCCGTGACCGGTGCCCGCCGGGCGTCCTGGCGCGACGTCACGCGCTTCCTGACCCACAGTTTCCCGGCCGCCGTCTACAAGTCGCGCCACTGGTGGGTGCCCACTGCGTTGCTCTCCACCGCCGTGGCGGCCCTGCTGGGCTGGTGGATAGGCACCCACGCCGAAGTTCAGGCGACCATCGCCGCCCCCAGCGAACTGCGGGAGCTCACCCGCCCCGGCGGCCAGTACGAGACGTACTACTCGAGCAACCCGGCGGCCTCCTTCGCCGCCCAGGTCTGGACGAACAATGCCTGGGCCGCTGCCCTCTGCCTGATCCTGGGCGTCTTCCTCGGCCTGCCGGTCCTCTGGATCCTCTTCCAGAACATGCTCAACCTGGGCGTCGGCTTCGGGCTGATGTCCTCGGCCGGCCGCCTCGACACCTTCCTCGGCCTTGTCCTGCCGCACGGCCTCCTCGAACTGACCGCGGTCTTCGTCGCCGCCGGCACCGGCCTCCGCCTCGGCTGGACCGTCATCGACCCGGGTCCCCGCACACGACGCAGGGCCCTGGCGGAAGAGGGCCGTGCGGCCCTGGCCATGGCGATCGGCCTGGCCCTGGTCCTCTTCGTCTCCGGGGCCATCGAAGGCTTCGTCACTCCGTCGGGCCTGCCCACCTGGGCGCGCATCACCATCGGCGTCGTCGCCGAGCTGGCGTTCCTGGCCTACGTCTATGTCGTGGGCGGACGTGCGGCACGCGCCGGTGAAACCGGCGACCTCGAGGAGTCCGAGCGCAGCGCCGACGTGCCCACGGCCGCCTGATGTGCGGAGAGGCGCGATGAGCTGCTAGTCTCCTCTTCGCCCCGCAGGAGCCGTTGACACGGAACGTGCGGGGAGGTAGATTCGAACAGTTGCCTGGAGACGGGGTCTCACCCGGAAGGCGACAGTGAGCATCTAGCCGCTTCTCGACGAAACGCTGATTTCGCGGAAGCACCTCCCGATGAATCGGAAAACGAAGGCCGGTCAATCCGCCCCGAAAGTTCTGATAAAGTCGGGTCCGCCGGAAAGGGAAACGCGAAAGCGTGAACCTGGAAAGCACCGAGGAAATCGGATCGGAAAGATCTGATAGAGTCGGAAACACCGAAGGGAAGCGCCCGGAGGAAAGCCCGAGAGGGTGAGTACGAAGGAAGCGTCCGTTCCTTGAGAACTTAACAGCGTGCCAAAAGTCAACGCCAGATATGTTGATACCCCGTCCATCCGGTTTCGGATGGTCGAGGTTCCTTTGAAAAAACACAGCGAGGACGC
>NZ_JBVIGA010000055.1:0-23158 GCF_055571035.1 Streptomyces malachitofuscus
GAGCGGAACCACTTCAACCAGTCGGTCCTGCTCGACGTGACGGGTGTCGACCGTGCTGCCCTCGATGCGGCCGTTCGGACCCTGCTCACCCATCATGACGCGTTGCGTCTGCGCTCGGACGGCACGCGTCAGTGGTTCGCCGAGCCCGACGGCCAGGGCCTTGAGGACACGCACGGCCGGACGGCGGACGACGTCCAGGCGAGCCTGGATCTGGTGAACGGCCCGGTGGCCCGCTTCGTGCTCCTGTCCCAGGACCGGCTGTTGGTGTCCGTCCACCATATGGCCGTCGACGGTGTCTCCTGGCGCATCCTGCTCGAAGACCTGACGGCCGCCTACGAAGGTGCGCCACTGGCCCCCAAGACCACCTCGTTCAAGCAGTGGGCGGAGCGCCTCCAGCAGGCCAATGACCCGGCGGAGGACGCGTACTGGGTCACCGTCCCCACCACTGCCCTGCCCACCGATCACCCCAAGGGTGAGAACACGGTCGCGTCCGGCGAGACGATCACGCTCGAGTTGGACGAGGCCGAGACCCGAGCGCTGCTGACGGAGGTGCCGGCGGCGTACCGGACGCAGATCAACGACGTGCTGCTGACCGCGCTCGCGCAGACCTTGGCGGCTTGGACGGGCCAGGAGTCGGTCTCCGTAGCGCTGGAGGGCCACGGTCGTGAGGAGTTGTTCGACGACGTCGACGTCTCCCGCACGGTCGGCTGGTTCACCTCTCTCTTCCCGGTCGCGCTCACCCCGGGCGCCGATGGCCCGGGTGCGTCGCTGAAGGCGGTCAAGGAGCAGCTTCGCGCCGTCCCGCGCCGCGGTGTCGGTTACGGCCTGACCCACGACCTCAACGCGCTGCCCGCCGGGCTGTCGTTCAACTACCTCGGACAACTCGACAGCGGTACCGGCGGCGACGGCCTCTTCAGCCGCCTGGAGGAAACCGCCGGCGAGAACGTGGCGGGCCACGGCACCCGTCCTCATCTGATCGATGTGAACGGTGCCGTGACCGACGGCAGATTGAGCCTCGTATGGACGTACTCCGCAAACCTCTATGACCGCCCGACGGTCGAGGGGCTGGCGGACGAGTTTCTGGTCCGGTTGCGGGCGCTGATCGAGCATTGCCTGATCGAGGAGGCCGGTGGCCTGACTCCGTCGGACGTGTCGCTGGCACGCCTGGACCAGGCCTCGCTGGACCGGTTGGTGGGCGGCGATCGGCACGTCGAGGACGTGTATCCACTGTCGCCGCTGCAGCAGGGCATGTTGTTCCATGCGCTGGCCGAGCCCGACTCCGGCCTGTATGTCGAGCAGATCCACTGGCGGCTCGAAGGCGACCTGGACAGGCACGCACTGCGGTCCGCGTGGCAGGGCGTGCTGGACGCACACCCGGTCCTGCGCACGTCGTTCGTCTGGGACCAGGGCGACAGGCCGCTCCAGGTGGTGCGTCGGGGGCAGGACATTCCGTTCGAGTTCCATGACGTCTCAGGACTGGCGGAAACGGCGCAGGAGGCCTGGTTGCGGGACCTGCTGGACGCGGACCGTGGCCGTGGCTTCGATTTGAGTGCGCCGCCGCTGATGCGGATCCACCTTGTGCAGAACTCTCCCGACGCCCACGTGTTGGTGTGGTCGTTCCACCACATCCTGCTCGACGGGTGGAGTGTCAGTGCATTGCTCGGCCAGGTGTTCGGCGGCGTGGTGCGTCCGGTGCCCCCGTACCGGGACTTCATCGGATGGCTGCAGCGCCAGGACACCGATGCCGCCGAGACGTACTGGCGTGGCGCCCTCGCCGGCTTCACCGAGTCGACGCCCTTGGGCATCGACCGCGTAATGGCCACCGAGGACGCCGCCACCGAGCCGACGGTTCACACCACGGTCATCAAGGACTCGATCACCTCGGCGTTGTCGGTGTTGGCGCGTTCGCGTCGGGTGACGGTGAATGCGGTGGTGCAGGCGGCGTGGGCGTTGTTGCTGGCGCGGGTCAGTGGTGAGCGGGATGTGGTGTTCGGGACGACGGTGTCCGGCCGGCCGGCTGATCTGGCGGGTGTTGAGGGCATGGTGGGTCTGTTCATCAACACGCTCCCGGTCCGTGTTCGGGTGGGTGACGGTTCGGCGCTGGATCTTGTGGAGCGGGTGCACCGGGATCAGGCGGAGTTGCGGCGGTTCGACTATGCGCCGTTGGCGGATGTGCAGCGGTGGAGTGATGTGGCGGCCGGTGAGCCGTTGTTCGAGTCGTTGTTCGTGTTCGAGAACTATCCGCTGGGCCAGAGCGGGACAGGCTCGTCCGGTGGGGTGCGGGTGGTTCCGGCGGGGGTGCGGGAGCACACGAACTATCCGCTGACCGCGGTGGTCATGCCGGGTGAGCGGATGGCGCTGCAGTTGTTGTTCGATCCGCGTCGGTTCGATGCCGGGGCGGTCGAGTGGCTGGCGGGTGCCTATGAGCGGCTGTTGGAGCAGTTGGTGGCCGCCCCCGATGTTCCGGTCGATGAGCTGTCGGTGCTGTCTGAGGATGAGCGTGCTCGTCTGGTGGTGGGGTGGAACGAGACGGCTGCGGAGGTGCGGCCGGGTCTGGTGCATGAGTGGGTGTCCGCTCAGCGCGGGGGCGGGGTGGCGGTCCGTTTCGGCGACGTCACGTTGACCTATGGGGAGTTGGTGGCGCGGGCGGACCGGTTGGCGGGGGTGTTGCGGTCGCGTGGTGTGGGTGCGGGTTCGCTGGTCGGTGTGTGTTTGCGTCGGTCGGTGGATGTGCCGGTGGTGTGGCTGGCGGTGTTGAAGGCGGGTGCTGCTTTCGTGCCGCTGGATCCGGAGTATCCGGCCGATCGGTTGGGTTTCATGCTGGCCGACAGCGGCGCGCGGGTGCTGGTCACCCATGGTGAGCTGGTGGAGCGGCTCCCGGAGCATGACGCGGATGTTCTGCTGGTCGACGAGGTGGACCTGGACCTGGACGTGTCCACTCCTGCCGGGCCGGTGGCCGAGGTGAGCTCGTCGGATGTGGCGTATGTGATTTATACGTCGGGTTCGACGGGGCGGCCGAAGGGTGTGCTGGTCGAGCACCGCGGGCTGGCGAACCTGATCAGCGCGGCAGGAGCCGACTTCGATCTGAATCCCGATTGCCGGGTGTTGCAGTTCTCCTCGCCGAGTTTTGACGGTGCGGTGTGGGAGACGTTCATGGCTCTGGCGTGGGGTGGTGAGCTGTGTCTGAGCGGGCGTGGGCAGGGGTTTGCCGCTGATGAGCTGGTGGGTCAGGTCGTGGCGGAGGGGATCACGCATGTGATGTTGCCGCCGTCGGTGCTGTCGGTGGTCGATGAGCTGCCGGGTGTGCGGGTGGTGATCGCAGGCGGTGAGAAGTGCTCGCCGCAGCTGGCCGCGAAGTTCCCTGGAGCTCGGTTCGTCAATGCGTACGGTCCGACCGAGGGCACGGTGTGTGTGTCGGTGATGCCGGTGGACGGGCCGGTGACCGCTACGAGTGTGCCGATCGGCCGTCCGTTGCCCAATACCCGGTTGTATGTGCTGGACGGGCGGATGGAGCCGGTGCCGGTCGGTGTCGCCGGTGAGCTGTTCGTGGGTGGTCATGGTGTGACGCGTGGCTATCTGGGGCGGCCGGGTCTGACCGCGCAGCGGTTCGTGGCGGATCCGTTCACCGGGGTGCCGGGGGGCCGGTTGTATCGGACCGGTGACCTGGTACGGCGGCTGGCGGATGGGGTGTTGGAGTACATCGACCGCGCCGACGATCAGGTGAAACTGCGTGGTTTCCGGGTCGAGCTGGGTGAGATCGAAGCCGCCCTCACCCGCCACCCCGGTATCCGGGACGCGGCCGTCGTCGTCCGCGACGGCCGGCTCGTGGCGTACGTGATCCAGGCAGATCCTGAAGCGGTCGACAACGGCGCCCTGCGTGAGGCTCTGGCCCTGAGCCTGCCGGAGCACATGGTTCCCGCGACGTACCTGGTCATGGACTCCTTCCCGCGCACCCCCAGCGGCAAGACCGACCGCAGGGCGCTACCCGCGCCCGAGGTGGTGCACGCGGACTACGAATCGCCGCGGGACAGGGCGGAACACATCCTGACCGAGGTGTGGGCCGAGGTCCTGGGCGTCGAACGGGTCGGCGTCCACGACAACTTCTTCGAACTCGGCGGCGACTCGATCCTGTCCATCCAGGTCGTGGCGCGTGCCCGCGCGAGGGGTGTGGGGATCACCCCCAAGCTGGTGTTCGACCACCCGAGCGTCGCCGACCTGGCGACCGTCGCGGGAGTGGAGGCCGTCCAGGCCGAACAGGGCGTGGTGACGGGCGAAGCGCCCCTCACCCCGATACAGACCTGGTTCTACGGTCTCGATCTCTCCGACCGTGACCACTACAACCAGTCGGTGCTGCTGGACGCCGCGGGCCTCGACCGCGAAGCGCTGGCCGACGCGGTCGACGCGGTGCTGGTCCAGCACGATGCGCTGCGGCTGCGGTCGGACGGCACCCGCCTGTGGTTCGCCGAACCCGACGGCCAGGGACTGGAGGACGCCTGCGGACGCACCGTCGACGAGGTCCAGGCAAGCCTCGACCTCGTCCAGGGTCCCATCGCGCGGTTCGTGCTGCAGCCCGACGACCGGCTGCTGGTGACCGTCCACCACATGGCTGTCGACGGAGTGTCCTGGCGGATCCTGCTGGAAGACCTGGCCGCCGCCTACGGCGCGGCCGCCGACGGCCGGAAGATCGACCTCGGGCTCAAGACGACCTCGTTCAAACAGTGGGCCAACCGGTTGCGGGACGCAGCCGACGAGAACGAGAACTCCTACTGGAACGCCGTCCCGGTCACCGGGCTCCCCGTCGACCACACCGCGGGCCGCAACACGCTGGCCTCCGCGGAGACGGTCACGGCGAGCCTGACCGCCGAAGAGACCCGGGCCCTCCTGAACGACGTCCCCGCGGCCTACCGCACCCAGATCAACGACGTGCTGCTGACCGCGCTCGCCCAGACCCTGGTCGAGTGGACCGGGCAGGAGTCGGTCACGGTGGCGCTGGAGGGCCATGGCCGTGAGGAGCTGTTCGACGACGTCGACGTCTCCCGTACGGTCGGCTGGTTCACCTCCCTGTTCCCCGTCGCCTTGATGCCGGGACGCACCGCTCCGGGCGAGGCGCTCAAGAGGATCAAGGAACAGCTGCGCGAGGTCCCGCGCCGGGGTGTCGGCTACGGCCTGACTCACGACCTGGCTGACCTGCCCACCCGGATCAGTTTCAACTACCTCGGCCGGCTCGACGCCCCGGGCGGAGACGAGCGGCCTCTGTCCCCGGTGATGACCGACGACGGCGTGCTCTTCGGCTCCCAGGCGAGCTCCGTCGAGGCGCTGGGCGACACCCGGCGGTTCCATGTGCTCGACATCAACGGCGTGGTCAGCGAAGGGGTCATCACCTTCCGTTGGACCTACTCGCGCGACCTCCACGAAGAAGCCTCGATCACGAAGATGTCCGGCCTCTTCCTGACCAACCTGCGCGCCCTGATCGCGCATTGCACGAGTCCTGAAGCGGGCGGCTACACCTCGTCGGACTTCCCGATGGCATCGCTGTCCACCAAGAAGCTCAATCGGGTCGCCAGGCGATTCCGGGCGCAGGAGGGGAAATGATGGACGGCGACTTCTCGGCCGGCACGCCCGCAGGCGACATCGAGGATGTCTATCCTCTGTCACCGCTGCAGCAGGGGCTGCTCTTCCACACGCTGCTGGACCCCGAGTCCGGGATGTACTTCGAGCAGCTGCAGTGGGAACTCCGCGGCGACCTGGACGTCGAGCTGCTGCGACGCGCCTGGCAGGAGGCGCTGGACCGGCACGCCGTACTGCGTACCTCGATCGTCAGCGACGAGGGCGAACCGCTCCACGTGATCCGGCAGGGCATCACCCTGCCGTTCGCGACCGACGACCTCCGCGGGGCGACCGCGCGGGAGCAGGAGCAGCGGCTGGCCGACCTGCTCGCGGCCGACCGCGCACGCGGCTTCGACCCGCAGACCGCCCCGCTGATGCGGCTGCACCTGGTGCGCACGGGCGACGAGTCCCACGTCCTGGTGTGGAGCTTCCACCACCTCCTCCTCGACGGCTGGAGCTCCGCGACGCTCCTCGGCGAGATCTTCAGCCGCTACGGGGAGCTGAAGAGCGGCGCCACCGACGTCGGGCCCCCGGTCTCCCGCCCCTACCGGGACTATGTCGCCTGGCTTCGCGGCCGCGACCTCGCGGCGGCCGAGGAGTACTGGCGTGGAGCACTGGCCGGCTTCGACACCGCGACTCCGTTGGGCCTGGACCGCTCCGAGCGTGGAGAGGACGTGGCCGAGGGCAGGGCAGGCCACCGCCTTTCCATCCCCCAAGAGGTCGCCGACCGCCTGGCAGCCCTCCCGCAGAGCCACCGACTGACGACGAACACCGTGGCTCAGGCCGCATGGGCGCTGCTGCTCACCAGGATCAGCGGTGAGCACGACGTGGTGTTCGGCGCCACCGTCTCCGGACGTCCGGCCGAGCTGCCCGGCGTCGAGAACATGGTGGGGCTCTTCATCAACACCCTGCCGGTACGGGTACGCATCGACGAGGACGAAAGGGTCCCGGACCTGCTGGCCCGACTGCAGAGGGAACAGGCGACGGCCCGGGACTTCGAGCACACGTCCCTCGACGCGATACGAGGCTGGGCCGAGGTCCCCGGCGGAGAACCACTGTTCGAGTCGCTGTTCGCCTACGAGAACTACCCGCTCGGCGCGGCCCCGGACAACGAGGAGTCCATCGGGCTGGAGTTCGTCTCGAAGGGCGCCCAGGCGCACACCAACTACCCGCTCACCGCGGCGATCGTTCCGGGCAAGGGCCTGGCGCTCGACCTGTTCTACGACCGCCGCCGCTTCGACCCCGCAGCCATCACCCGGCTGGCCGACGCCTACGTACGGCTTCTGAGCCACCTCGTGGACGTCCCGGACGCCACGGTCTCCCACCTGTCGGTGCTGTCTGAGGATGAGCGTGCTCGTTTGGTGGTGGGGTGGAACGAGACGGCTGCGGAGGTGCGGCCGGGTCTGGTGCATGAGTGGGTGTCCGCTCAGCGCGGGGGCGGGGTGGCGGTTCGTCTCGGCGACGTCACCTTGTCGTATGGGGAGTTGGTGGCGCGGGCGGACCGGTTGGCGTGGGTGTTGCGGTCGCGTGGTGTGGGTGCGGGTTCGCTGGTCGGTGTGTGTTTGCGTCGGTCGGTGGATGTGCCGGTGGTGTGGCTGGCGGTGCTGAAGGCGGGTGCTGCTTTCGTGCCGCTGGATCCGGAGTATCCGGCCGGCCGGTTGGGATTCATGCTGGCCGACAGCGGCGCGCGGGTGCTGGTCACCCATGGTGAGCTGGTGGAGCGGCTCCCGGAGCATGACGCGGACGTCCTGCTGATCGACGAAGCGGATCTGGACCTGTCCGCTCCGGCGGAGTCTGTTGCCGTTGAGGTGGGGCCGTCGGATGTGGCGTATGTGATTTATACGTCGGGTTCGACGGGGCGGCCGAAGGGTGTGCTGGTCGAGCACCGCGGGCTGGCGAACCTGATCAGCGCGGCAGGAGCCGACTTCGATCTGGACCCCGATTGCCGGGTGTTGCAGTTCTCCTCGCCGAGTTTTGACGGTGCGGTGTGGGAGACGTTCATGGCTCTGGCGTGGGGTGGTGAGCTGTGTCTGAGCGGGCGTGGGCAGGGGTTTTCCGCTGATGAGCTGGTGGGGCAGGTCGTGGCGGAGGGGATCACGCATGTGATGTTGCCGCCGTCGGTGCTGTCGGTGGTCGATGAGCTGCCGGGTGTGCGGGTGGTGATCGCAGGCGGTGAGAAGTGTTCGCCGCAGCTGGCCGTGAAGTTCCCTGGAGCTCGGTTCGTCAATGCGTACGGTCCGACCGAGGGCACGGTGTGTGTGTCGGTGATGCCGGTGGACGGGCCGGTGACCGCTACGAGTGTGCCGATCGGTCGTCCGTTGCCCAATACCCGGTTGTATGTGCTGGACGGGCGGATGGAACCGGTGCCGGTCGGTGTCGCCGGTGAGCTGTTCGTGGGCGGTCATGGCGTGACGCGTGGCTATCTGGGCCGGCCGGGTCTGACCGCGGAACGCTTCGTGGCGGATCCGTTCACCGGGGTGCCGGGGGGCCGCTTGTATCGGACCGGTGACCTGGTACGGCGGCTGCCTGATGGGACGTTGGAGTACATCGACCGCGCCGACGATCAGGTGAAGCTGCGTGGTTTCCGGGTCGAGCTGGGTGAGATCGAAGCCGCCCTCACCCGCCACCCCGGTATCCGGGACGCGGCCGTCGTCGTCCGCGACGGCCGGCTCGTGGCGTATCTGATCGAGTCGGCCGGGGTGGCGGACGAGGAGCTGCGTGCGGGGTTGCAGCGGACGCTGCCCGAGCACATGGTCCCGGCGATCTACATGAGGCTCGAGGCGTTCCCCCGGACCCCGGGCGGGAAACTCGACCGCCGCGCACTCCCCGCACCCGACCTCGGGCGAGCGGCGGAATACGTCGCACCCCGTACTCCCGTCGAGCAGATGGTCGCCGACGCCTGCGCCGAGATCCTGGGCGTCGAACGGGTCGGCGTCCACGACAACTTCTTCGAACTGGGCGGCGACTCCATCCTGTCCATCCGCGTCGCGGGCCGGATCCAGGCCGCTCTGGACATCGACTTCTCCGTCCGGGAGATCTTCGACCGGCCGACCGTGAGCGGTCTCGCGGAAGCCGTCGAAACCGCGCTCCGCGAGCGGCAGGGGACCCGTCTGCCCACAATCCGGCCCAGGGCCACGGCCGACGACAGGATTCCCCTCTCCTTCGGGCAGCAGCGCCTGTGGTTCATCGACCAGTTGGCGCCGGGCCAGTCCGCGTACAACTCGGCCTTCGCGGTACGACTGGCCGGTCCTCTGGACACGTCGGCGCTGCGCGCGGCGCTCGACGGGGTCGTCGCCCGCCATGAGGCCCTGAGGACGACCTTCACCGCCGTTGACGGCGCCCCCGGGCAAGTGATCAACCCTGTCAGCGCCGTTGCCCTCACCGAACACGACCTCGAGGCCGTCGCTGCCCACGACCAGGACACCTGCCTGCGCGCCCTGGTGCGGGACGAGGTGAACCGTCCGTTCGATCTGGCCGCGGGGCCGTTGTTCCGTGCGCTGGTGGTGCGGGTCGGGGTGGACGATCACCTGCTGGTGCTGAGCATGCATCATGCGGTGTCCGACGGCTGGTCGCTGGGTGTGCTGAGTGATGAGCTGTCGGCTCTCTACTCGGCCGGTGTGTCGGGGGAGCCGGTGTCGTTGCCGGAGCTGCCGGTGCAGTACGCCGACTACGCGGTGTGGCAGCGGGACTGGCTGTCGGGTGAGGTGCTGGACGGTCAGCTGGCCGTGTGGCGCGAGCGTCTGGCGGGGATCCCTGACCTGCTGGAGCTGCCGCTCGACCGGCCCCGCCCCGCCGTGCAGAGCCTCGACGGCGCCACAGTGGAGATCCGCGTCCCGGCCGATCTGACCCGTGTGCTTCGGGACATCGGCCGGGACGAGAATGCCACCCTGTTCATGACGCTGCTGAGTGCGTTCGCGGTGCTGCTGTCGCGGTTCAGCGGCCAGTCCGACGTGGTGGTGGGAACCCCGGTGGCCGGCCGGGGCGCGGCCGAACTGGACGGTCTCGTCGGCTTCTTCGTCAACACGCTGGCCCTGCGGTGCGATGTGAGCGGGGACCCGGAGTTCGGGGAACTGCTGGAGCGGGTTCGTGAGGTGGCGCTGGAGGCGTACGCCCACCAGGACCTGCCGTTCGAGCGGTTGGTCGACGAGCTGGCTCCGGACCGGAGCCTGAGCCACAGCCCGCTCTTCCAGGTCATGTTCTCGCTGCAGAACGCGCACGGCGGACAGCTCGAGCTCCCCGGCATCGAGGTCGCCTCCTACGAAGTACCCCTCACGACAACCAACTTCGACCTGTCGTTGCACCTGGCGGAGGACACCGACGGCCTGGTCGGCGTCTTCGAGTACAGCACTGCCCTGTTCGACGCGGGCACCGTCACCCGTCTCGCCGACGCCTATGTCCGCCTCTTGGACCAGATCGCGGCCACCGTCGGCGAAGTGTCCGTGTCGAGCCTGTCGGTGCTGGCCGAGGGGGAGCGGGAGCGGCTGCTGTCGGAGTGGAATGCGACGGCTGTCGACCTGCCGGGTCTGCCGGTGCATGAGCTGGTGGCGGAGCAGGCGCGGTTGCGTCCGGACGCGGTGGCGGTGGAGTTCGGTGAGGAGTCCGTCTCCTATGCCGACCTGGATGCCCGTGCGAATCAGATCGCGCATGCGCTGATCGCCGCAGGGGTCAAGCCGGGTTCGCTGGTGGGCGTGTGCCTGGACCGTGGCATCGAGGTGCCCGCAGCAGTGCTGGGTGTGCTGAAGGCCGGGTCGGGATACGTGCCGCTGGACCCCGATTACCCCGCCGACCGTCTCGAGTTCATGCTGGCCGACGCCGATGTGCGGCTGGTGGTGACGCAGGTGGCGTATCGGGACCGGTTCGCCGAGGTGGTGCTGCTCGAGGAGGTGTCCGGCCCGGCTTCCGATCCGGGTGTCGTGGTGGCTCCGGACGACGTCGCGTATGTGATGTTTACGTCGGGTTCGACGGGCCGGCCGAAGGGTGTGGTGGTCGAGCATCGATCGGTGGTGCGGCTGGTGTGGGGGCAGACCTATGCCGGGTTCGGTCCGGACAGCACGCAACTGCTGCTGGCGCCCTTGGCGTTCGACGCCTCGACGTTCGAACTGTGGGGCGCGCTGATCCACGGCGGCCGGCTTGTCGTCGCCCCGCCCGGTGTCGTGGGCGTGTCCGAACTCGCGGGACTGATCTCCGGTCACAGGGTGCGGAACCTGTGGCTGACTGCGTCCCTGTTCAACGCCGTCGTGGACGAGGACCCCTCGGTGCTGACCGGCCTCGAACGGATTCTGGTCGGTGGTGAGGCACTGTCCGTCCGCCATGTGCGGGCGGCGCAGCAGGCGGTGCCGGGCCTGCGGGTGGTCAACGGCTACGGCCCGACCGAGACGACCACTTTCGCCTGCACCTACGCCATTCCCCCGCTGGCGGAGGGAACGCACTCCGTACCGATCGGCCGGCCGATCGGTAACACCTCGGTGTTCGTGCTGGACGGGCGGATGGAGCCGGTTCCGGTCGGTGTGGCGGGGGAGTTGTTCATCGGTGGCCCGGGTGTGGCGAGGGGTTATCTGAACCGCCCGGAGCTGACCGCTGAACGGTTCCTGATGAGCCCGTTCGGTGGCGGCAGGTTGTACCGGACCGGTGATGTGGTGCGGTGGACGGGCGAGGGTGTGCTGGAGTTCCTCGGCCGCGCGGACGATCAGGTGAAACTGCGTGGCTTCCGGATCGAGCCGGGCGAGGTCGAGGCGGCCGTGGCCGGACACCCCTCGGTCCGTGATGCGGTGGTGATGGTCCACGACCAACGACTCGTCGCCTATGTCACCCTTGCAGAAGGACGGACAACCCGGCCGGAAGAGCTGCGGGAATTCGTGGTCCGCTCCCTGCCGGAGTACATGGTCCCGGCCGTGTTCGTGATGCTGGAGAAGCTCCCGCTCACCCCGACCGGCAAACTCGACCGCCGCGCCCTCCCCGCGCCCGAGGCCGTCCACGCCGAATACGTGGCCCCCCGGACCGAGACCGAGGCGGTGCTGGCCGAGGTGTGGGCCGATGTCCTCGGCACCGACCGGGTCGGCGTCCACGACAACTTCTTCGAGCTGGGCGGCGACTCCATCCTGTCCATCCAGGTGGTTGCCCGGGCCCGCGCCCAGGGCGTGGGCATCACCCCGAAGCTGGTCTTCGAACACCAGACGGTGGCGCGGCTGGCCGTCTTCGCCGGAGTCGGCACGGTCGAGGCGGAGCAGGGCGTCGTCACCGGTGAGGCGCCTCTCACGCCGATCCAGTCGTGGTTCCACGGCCTGGACCTGCCGGAGCGGAACCACTTCAACCAGTCGGTCCTGCTCGATGTGACCGGCGTGGACCGGCAGGCGCTCGACACTGCCGTCCGGACCCTGTTCACCCATCACGACGCCCTGCGTCTGCGCTCGGACGGCTCGCGCATGTGGTTCGCCGAGCCCGACGGCCAGGGTCTGGAGGACGCGGGCGGCCGCACCCCCGACGACGTCCAGGCGAGCCTGGATCTGGTGAACGGCCCGGTGGCCCGCTTCGTGCTCCTGCCCGGGGACCGGCTGCTGATCACCGTCCACCACATGGCCGTCGACGGAGTCTCCTGGCGGATCCTGCTCGAAGACCTGGCCACCGCCTACGAGGGTGCGCCCCTCGCGGCGAAGACCACCTCGTTCAAGGAGTGGGCGCAGCGCCTCCCGCACGCTGCCGACGAGAGCGAGATGCCGTACTGGAGTGACGTCCCGTCCCCCGAACTCCCCGTCGACCACTCGGACGGCGACAACACGGTCGGGTCGAGCGAGACGATCACGTTCGAGCTGGACGAGGCCGAGACCCGGGCGCTGCTCACCCAGGTGCCGGCGGCGTACCGGACGCAGATCAACGACGTGCTGCTGACCGCGCTCGCGCAGACCCTGTCCGGCTGGACCGGCCAGGACACCGTGACCGTAGCGCTGGAGGGCCACGGCCGCGAGGAGTTGTTCGACGACGTCGACGTCTCCCGCACGGTCGGCTGGTTCACCTCTCTCTTTCCGGTCGCGCTCACCCCGGGCGCCGATGGCCCTGGTGCGTCGTTGAAGGCGGTCAAGGAGCAGCTTCGCGCCGTGCCCCGTCGCGGTGTCGGCTACGGCCTGACCCACGACCTCAACGCGCTGCCCGCCGGGCTGTCCTTCAACTACCTCGGGCAACTGGACTCCCTCTCCTCCGACCAGAGCCTGTTGCGTGTGGTCGACGAGCCGATGGGCGCGGTCGTGGGCGCCGACGGACGGCGCCCGCACCTGATCGATGTCACGGGTGCGGTGGCCGGCGGGCGGCTGGGCCTGTCCTGGACCTATTCGGCCGGCCTTCACGACCGCGCGACGATCACAGGGCTGGCCGAGGACTTCGCGGCCAGGCTCCGGACGCTGATCGAGCACTGCCTGACCCCGGACGCCGGCGGACTGACGCCGTCCGACGTGCCGCTGGCCGGCCTCGACCAGCAGGCCCTGAACGCGCTGGCCGCGGACTCGGTCGAGGACGCCTACCCCCTGTCGCCGCTCCAGCAGGGCATCCTCTTCCACGGCATGCTCGACGACGGCGCGGGCGTCTACTTCCAGCGCGTCCGCTGGTCGCTCGAGGGCGAGCTGGACGTGGACCGGATGAAGGCGGCCTGGCAGGCGACCGTGGACCGGCACGCCATGCTGCGCACGTCCGTCCGGCTCCGGGACACGGGGGAGCCGCTGCAACTGGTGCACCGGAGCGTACGGCTGCCCTTCGGCCACGAGGATCTCAGCGGTCTCGACCCGCGCGGCCGCGAACGCGCGATCGAGAGGTTCATGGAGCAGGACCGCCGCCGTGGCTTCGACCTCGCTCAGGCCCCGCTGACACGGGTGCACCTGGTGCGTACGGCGCCGTCGGAGCACCAGCTCATCTGGAGCTTCCACCATCTGCTGCTGGACGGCTGGAGCACCGCGACCCTGCTCGGCGAAGTGCTGGCACGCTACCTCGACCCGGCGTGGGAGCCGGCCCACCGGGTTCGGCCCTACGGCGACTTCATCTCCTGGCTGCACGACCGCGACGCCGACGCCGCCGAGGACTACTGGCGCGCCCAGCTCGACGGCTGGGACGAGGCCACACCGTTGGGCGTCGACCGCACCGTCCGCGGGGACGAGCCGGAGGGCGAGCCGGGCAGCCTGCGTTTCGAACTGCCCGCCGAGGTGACCGAGCGGCTCCGGCAGTTCGCGCGTGAACGCCACCTGACCCTGAACACGCTCAGCCAGGCGGCCTGGGGCCTGCTGCTCGCCCGCTACGGCGACCGTGACGACGTGGTGTTCGGCACGACCGTCTCCGGCAGGCCCCCCGCGCTGCCCGGCGTCGAGAGCATGGTGGGCCTGTTCATCAACACCCTCCCCGTCCGGATGCGCATCGACGGAGATCAGCGCGTCGAGGACTGGCTGGCGGAGGTCCAGCGGGCGCAGGCCGAGATGCGCCAGTACGAGCACACGCCGCTGGCGCAGGTACGGCGCTGGAGCGGGGTCGGCCCCGACGAGTCGCTGTTCGAATCGCTGCTGGTGTTCGAGAACTACCCGGTGGACACCGTGCCCGGAGCCGGCGGCGACGAGGACTGGCTGACCATCCGGCCCATCGAGGTGCGCGAGCACACCAACTACCCGCTGTCCATGGCGGTGATGGCGGACACCGTCCTCACCGGCGACATCTCCTACGACCGCCGGCGCTTCGACGCCGCCGCGATCCGCCGCCTGGCCGGTCACTACCGGGTGCTGCTCGAGGCGATCGCCGCCGCGCCGCGAGCCCGTCTCGACGAGCTCACCCCGGTAACGGTCGGAGAACGCACCAATCTGCTGGAGATCCTCAACGCGGGCACGGGGGCGCGGCCTCCGGCGTACCCCGTCCACCAGTGGTTCGCCGAGCAGGCGGCGCTGCGCCCCGACGCCGTCGCGATCAGCTACGAAGGCGAGGAACTGACCTACCGGGAGCTCGACGGATGGGCCGACCGCGTCGCGCGCCGTCTTCTCGGCACGGGACACGTGCACGAGGAGACGCCGGTCGCGGTGTGCATGGAACGCTCGCCCGCCTGGGTCGCTGCGCTGCTCGGCGTGTTCCGGGCCGGTGCCGCGTACGTCCCGCTGGATCCCGCCTACCCGACGCAGCGCCTCGAGCTGATCCTGAGCGACACCCGGGCGCCGCTCGTGATCACCGAGGACGGCGCGGACCTGCCGGTGGGCCACGGCGCCACCCTCGTCACCGTGGACGACCTGCGCGACGGCGCGGACGATCTGCCCGGTGGGCCCCTGCCCGACGTACCGGCCGGGCGGCTCGCCTACATCGTGTACACCTCCGGCTCGACCGGCCTGCCCAAGGGCGTGCTGGTCCAGCACGGCGGTCTGACCAACCTCATCGCCGCCGACATCGACGAGTTCGGCGTCGGCTCCGGCAGCGTGGTGCTCGGCTTCGCGCCGCTCAGCTTCGACCTGTCCGTCCAGGAAGCACTGATGACGCTGTGCGCGGGCGGCAGACTGGTGCTCGCCCCGTCCGAGCGGCTGCTGCCCGACCAGGGGCTGGCCGGGCTGCTGCGTGAGCAGCGGGTGACGGTTCTGCAGATGCCCCCGCAGGCCTGGTCCGGCCTGGACCCGGAGGACGTGCCCGACCTCAAGGTCGCCCTCACCGGGTCGGACCGCGTGCCGGCCGATCTCGTGGCCGCCTGGGCGAACGAGGGCCGCCGGGTGCTCAACGTCTACGGATCGACCGAGGCGACCGCCGACAGCACCGTGCACCGGTGCGATCCGGCCGATTCCGGGACGCCGCCCGTCGGCCGTCCCATCGCGGGAACCGCCATCTACCTGCTGGACAGCAGACTCGAACCCGTCCCGTTCGGCGCCGCGGGGGAGATCTGCATCGGCGGTGTCGGTGTCGCCCGCGGCTATCTGAGCAGGCCGGGCCTCACCGCTGAGCGGTTCGTCGCCGACCCGTTCACCCCCGATGCCGGCGCCCGGATGTACCGGACCGGAGACCAGGGCCGGTGGCGCGCGGACGGCTCCCTGGAGTTCCTCGGCCGCGTCGACCAGCAGGTCAAGGTACGCGGCTTCCGGGTCGAGCCCGGCGAGGTCGAGGCCTGCCTCGGCGCGCACCCCACCGTACGGGAGGTGTTCGTCGGTACCCACGAGCGGCGTCTGACCGCCTGGATCGTCCCGACGGCCGGCCACGAAGGACTCGACGCCTCGGCGCTGCGGGCCCATGCCGCCGCCGCCATGCCGCCGTACATGGTGCCCTCCCACTTCGTCCCGGTCGTCGAGCTTCCGCTCACCCGCAGTGGAAAGATCGACCGCAGGGCGCTGCCCATGCCCGACGGGGCCCGTCCCACCCTCGGCGTGGCCTACGTGGCACCGAGGACCCCCGCCGAGCGGGCGGTCGCGGCCGTCTGGGGCGAGGTGCTCGGCATCGACGACGTGGGAGCACACGACAACTTCCTCGAACTGGGCGGCGACTCGATCCTGTCCATCCAGGTCGTCACCCGCCTCCGCACCGCACTCGGCGTCGATCTCGCGCTCCGTGACGTCTTCGACGCCCATGACCTCGCCGACCTGGCTGAGCGGCTGAGCATCGGTGGCACGAGCGGCGCGCGGCCCGCCCTGACCAGGCGGCCGGACGGCACCGGCGTGCTGTCCTTCGGGCAGCAGCGGCTGTGGTTCATCGACCAGCTGGAGCCGGGCAACTCCGCCTACAACAGCGTCTCGGCGATGCGCCTGCGGGGGTCTCTCGACGTCCCCGCCCTCCGCACGGCGCTGGAGACGCTCGCGGAACGCCACGAGGTGCTGCGCTCCTCGTTCCCGGTCGTCGACGGCGTCCCCACGCTGTCCATCGCTCCCGCCCTGCCCGGCCTGCTCACCGAGCGCGACGCCGGCGCCGACTGGCGCGAGGCGGTGGCCGAGGAGGCCGCCCGTCCGTTCGATCTGGCCGCGGGGCCGTTGTTCCGTGCGCTGGTGGTGCGGGTCGGGGTGGACGATCACGTGCTGGTGCTGAGCATGCATCATGCGGTGTCCGACGGCTGGTCGCTGGGTGTGCTGAGTGATGAGCTGTCGGCTCTCTACTCGGCCGGTGTGTCGGGGGAGCCGGTGTCGTTGCCGGAGCTGCCGGTGCAGTACGCCGACTTCGCGGTGTGGCAGCGGGACTGGCTGTCGGGTGAGGTGCTGGACGGTCAGCTGGCCGTGTGGCGCGAGCGTCTGGCGGGCATTCCCGAGGTGCTGGAGCTGCCGGTCGACCGGCCCCGCCCCGCCGTGCAGAGCCTCGACGGCGCCGCCTTCACCTTCACCGTCCCGGAACACGTGACCGACGCCGTCCGCGGAATCGGCCGCGAGCACGACGCCACCCTGTTCATGACGCTGCTGAGCGCGTTCGCGGTGCTGCTGTCGCGGTTCAGCGGCCAGTCCGACGTGGTGGTGGGAACCCCGGTGGCCGGCCGGGACGCGGCCGAACTCGAGGGCCTGGTCGGCTTCTTCGTCAACACGCTCGTGCTGCGGTGCGATGTGAGCGGGGACCCGGAGTTCGGGGAACTGCTGGAGCGGGTTCGTGAGGTTGCGCTGGAGGCGTACGCCCACCAGGACCTGCCGTTCGAGCGGTTGGTCGACGAGCTGGCTCCGGACCGGAGCCTGAGCCACAGCCCGCTCTTCCAGGTCATGTTCTCCCAGCAGAACGTCCCCGGCGGCGACCCCGTACTGCCCGGCCTCGCACTCGAACCGGTGGAACTGCCGGTCAGCACCACCAACTTCGACCTGGGCCTGCACGTCGTCGACACCGGCGAGCGGCTGGACGCGGTCATCGAGTACAGCACCGCCCTCTTCGACGAGAGCACCGTCCGCCGCATCGCCGACGGCTACACGCATCTGCTCGCGCAGCTCGCCGAAACCGCGAACCGGCCCGTCTCCAGCCTGTCCGTGACGAGCGCCGACGAACGACGCCGCGTCGTCGAGGACTGGAACGACACGGCCGCCCCGTTCCCGGACGGAACACCCCTGCACGAGGTGATCGCCGAGCGGGCCCGGCTGGCCCCCGGCGCGGTGGCCGTGCAGGCCGAGAACGCCGTCCTCACCTACGGGGAGCTGGACGCCCGGGCGAACGCCGTGGCCCACGCGCTGACCGCGGCCGGTGTCGAGCCCGGCGTCCCGGTGGGCGTGTGCATGGACCGCGGCCTCGACCTCGCCGCGGTGCTGCTCGGCATCTGGAAGGCGGGCGCCGGCTACCTGCCGCTCGACCCCGGCTACCCGGCGGACCGCCTCACGTTCATGATCGACGACGCCGGCGCCGGCACGCTGATCACCGAGCGGTCCCTCACCGGACGGCTGCCGGACTTCGACGGCCTCCTGCTGCATGCCGAGGACCTGGCCGGAACGGCGCCGGAGCCGCCTGCGGTCACGGTGTCCCCGGACGACCTCGCCTACGTCATCTACACATCGGGCTCGACCGGCCGCCCCAAGGGCGTCGCGATCGAGCACGGCGGGCTGGTGCAGCGCGTGCTGTCGCTGCAGGACCGGTACCCGCTGTCGGACTCCGACCGAGTGCTCCAGAAGACGCCGTTCACCTTCGACGTCTCGGTCCTGGACCTGTTCTGGCCCCTGGTGGCGGGCTCCGTCGTGGTGATGGCACGACCGGGAGGCCACACCGACGCGGGCTACATGGCGCAGGTCGTGACCGAACAGCGGATCACGGTGCTGCACTTCGTGCCGTCGATGCTCGAGGCGCTCCTGGACTACGGCTTCACCCCGCCACGCGAACTGCGGCTGGTCTTCTGCATGGGCGAGGCACTGAGCACCCGCCTGGTGGACCGCTTCGCCGCGGTCAGCGACGCCGGACTGCACGACGGCTACGGCCCCACCGAGGCCACCATCGCGATGATCTTCTCGACCCCGGAGCCGGGCGCCGGCGGCGCGTTCGTCCCCATCGGGCGGCCGATCGCCAACACCGAGATCTACATCGTCGACGACACCTTCGAGCCCGTCCCGGTCGGTGTGCCGGGCGAGCTGTGCATCGGCGGCATCGGCATCGCCCGCGGCTACCTCCGGCGCGGCGGACTCACCGCCGAACGTTTCGTCGCCGACCCCTTCAGCCGGCGCCCCGGGGCGCGCCTCTACCGCACCGGCGACCTGGCCCGGTACCGCGCCGACGGCGTGATCGAGTTCCTGGGCCGCGCCGACCAGCAGGTGAAGGTGCGCGGCTTCCGGGTGGAACCGGGCGAGATCGAGGAGGTCCTGGCCGGGCACCCGGCCGTCCGCGAGGCGGTCGTCGTGGCCGACGGCGGCCGCCTGGTCGCCTACCTCACGGCGACCGGCGGCAGCCCCCTGCCCGGCATCCCCGAACTCCGCGCGTTCGCGGGGAGAAGCCTGCCCGAATACATGGTCCCGGCGGTGTTCGTCGTCCTGGAGGCCATGCCGCTGACGCCCAGCGGAAAACTGGACCGCAAGGCCCTGCCCGCGCCCGACTCCGGCCGGCTGGCCCTGGACACCGGCTACGTCGCACCGCGCACCCCGACCGAACGCGTGATCGCCGAGGTGTGGTCCGAGGTGCTCGACGTGGACCGGGTCGGTGTCCACGACAACTTCTTCGAGCTGGGCGGCGACTCGATCATGTCCGTTCAGCTCGTCTCCCGGGCCAGGGCCCGCGGCGTGGGTCTGTCACCCAAGCTGGTGTTCGATCACCAGACGGTCGCGGCACTGGCGGCCGTCGCGGGAGTCGCGGACATCCGCGCCGAGCAGGGCGTGGTCACCGGTGAGGCGCCACTGACCCCGATCCAGCAGTGGTTCTACGGACTGAGCCTGCCGGAGCGGAACCACTTCAACCAGTCGGTCCTGCTCGACGTGACCGGTGCCGACCACGCCGCGCTGGACCTGGCCGTCCGGTCGCTGCTGGCCCACCACGACGCGCTGCGCCTGCGCTCGGACGGCTCACGCATGTGGTTCACCGAGCCCGACGACCAGGGCCTGGAGGAAGCGAACGGCCGCACGGAGGACGACGTCCAGGCGAGCCTGGACCTGGTGAACGGCCCGGTCGCCCGCTTCGTGTGCCTGTCCGAGGACCGGCTGCTCATCGCCATTCACCACATGGCCGTCGACGGCGTGTCCTGGCGCATCCTCGTCGAGGACCTCGCCACCGCCTACCAGCAGGCACAGGTGGGGCAGAAGATCACACCCGGCGCGAAGACGACCTCGTTCAAGGATTGGGCACACCGCCTGGACCAGGCAACCGACCCGGACGAGAACAAGTACTGGGACGCGATCCCCGTCACCGAGCTGCCCCTGGATCACCCGGGCGAGCGAAACACGGTCGAGTCCGCCGAGACGGTCGCCGTCGCGCTCGACGAGGACGAGACCCGGGCGCTGCTGACGCAGGTGCCCGCGGCCTACCGGACGCAGATCAACGACGTCCTGCTGACCGCGCTCGCGCAGACCCTGGCGGCCTGGACGGGCCAGGAGACCGTCTCCGTCGCGCTGGAGGGGCACGGCCGCGAGGACCTGTTCGACGACGTCGACGTCTCACGCACCGTGGGCTGGTTCACCTCCCTGTTCCCGGTGGCGCTCACCCCGGGCGCCGATGGCCCGGGCTCGGCGCTGAAGGCGGTCAAGGAACAGCTCCGCGCCGTCCCCCGTCGCGGTGTCGGCTACGGCCTCACCCACGACCTGACCGCCCTGCCCACCGGGCTGGTGTTCAACTACCTCGGGCGCTTCGACGCGCTGACCTCCGCGGGTCTGTTCGCGATCACCGACGAGCCCACGGGCGATACGGAAGCGTTCACAGGCGACCGTGCGCACCTCATCGACGTCAACGGGGCGGTGTCCGGCGGCCGGCTGAGCCTGGCATGGACGTACTCGTCGAACCTGCACGACCGCGCGACGGTCGAGGGCCTGGCCGAGGAGTTCGTCGTCCGGCTGCGCGCGCTGATCGAACACTGCCTGTCCGAGGATGCCGGTGGCCTGACCCCGTCGGACGTGCCGCTGGCCCGCCTGAACCAGGCGACCCTGGACCGGCTGGTGGGCGGCGACCGCCAGGTCGAGGACGTGTATCCGCTGTCGCCGCTGCAGCACGGCATGCTGTTCCACGCCCTGGCCGAACCCGACTCCGGCCTCTACGTCGAGCAGATCCACTGGCGGCTCGAAGGCGACCTCGACGTCGACCGGATGCGCGCCGCCTGGCAGAACGTCCTGGACCGGCACCCCATTCTGCGCACGGGATTCGTGTGGGAGGGCGTGCCGCGGCCGCTGCAGATCGTCCGCGCCGATGTCTCCGTCCCGTTCGAGTATCACGACCTGTCTCCCATGGCCGTGGACGGCCGGGAGCCGCACATCGCCCGGCTGCTCGAGCAGGACCGCGTCGAAGGGTTCGACTTCGGGGCCGCGCCGTTGATGAAGGTGCGTGTGCTGCGCACGGACGACACGCAGTACCACCTGGTGTGGAGCTTCCACCATGTCCTGCTGGACGGGTGGAGTGTCACCGCCGTCCTGGGAGAGGTCTTCGCCTCCTACAGCGGAACCGGCCTCGCCGCCGACGGTCGCCCCTACCGCGAGTTCATCGGCTGGCTCGGTGAACGAGACCTGGGTGCGGCGCAGGCGTACTGGCGGGAGGTCCTGGCCGGCTTCGAGGCACCGACGGCACTTCCGGGCGACGGGTCCGGCACCTCTGCGGAGGGCGCCGAGCCGGGTCGGGTGGGCGCGGTGTTGTCGGCGGGGGCCGCGGCCGGTCTGGGGTCGGTGGCGCGGGCGGCGCGGGTGACGGTGAACTCGGTGGCGCAGGCTGCTTGGGGTCTGGTGCTGTCGCGGTTCGGTGGTGGTGCGGATGTGGTGTTCGGCACGACGGTGTCGGGTCGTCCGGCGAGCCTCGATGGTGTCGAGGAGATGGTGGGTCTGTTCATCAACACCCTGCCGGTGCGGGTGCGGGTGGATGAGCGGGCGACGGTGGTGGATCTGCTGCAGCGGGTCCAGGACGATCAGGTGGCGTCGCGGGAGTTCGAGTTCAGTCCGCTGGCCGATGTGCAGCGGTGGAGCGAGGTCCCGGCCGGCGGGTCGTTGTTCGACTCCCTGTTCGTCTTCGAGAACTTCCCGCTCGGCTCGACCGCCGAGTCCATGCAGGGCGGTCCGTTCCGGATCACCTCCGGCGAATGGCACGAGAACACGAACTACCCCCTCACGGTCGTCGCGGTCCCGGGCGCGGGCCTGGAGATCGAAGCCACCTACGACCGCTCCCGCTTCGCGGAAGCTCCGGTCCGGCGCCTGATCGACGCGTTCGTGAGCCTGCTGGAGCAGATTGCCGGTGCTCCGTCGGGCGCGTTGGTGGAGAGTCTGTCGGTGCTGGCGGAGGGGGAGCGGGAGCGGCTGCTGTCGGAGTGGAATGCGACGGCTGTGGAGTTGCCGGGTCTGCCGGTGCATGAGCTGGTGGCGGTGCAGGCGCGGTTGCGTCCGGATGCGGTGGCGGTGGAGTTCGGTGAGGAGTCCGTCTCCTATGCCGAGTTGGATGCCCGTGCGAATGAGGTGGCACATGCGCTGATCGCGGCGGGTGTGGAGCCGGGTTCGCTGGTGGGTGTGTGCCTGGACCGTGGCATCGAGGTGCCTGCGGTGCTGCTGGGGGTGTGGAAGGCCGGGGCGGGGTATGTGCCGCTGGATCCGGGTTATCCGGCGGATCGTGTCGAGTTCATGCTGGCCGATGCCGATGTGCGGCTGGTGGTCACGCAGGTGCCGTATCGGGACCGGTTCGCCGAGGTGGTGCTGCTGGACGACATCTCCGGCTCCACTGCCGATCCGGGTGTCGTGGTGGCTCCGGATGACATCGCGTATGTGATGTTCACGTCGGGTTCGACGGGCCGGCCGAAGGGTGTGGTGGTCGAGCACCGGTCGGTGGTGCGGCTGGTGTGGGGGCAGACCTACGCCGGGTTCGGTCCGGACAGTACACAGATGTTGCTGGCGCCCTTGGCGTTCGACGCTTCGACGTTCGAGTTGTGGGGTGCGCTGATCCATGGCGGCCGGCTGGTGGTCGCCCCGCCCGGTGTTGTGGGCGTGTCCGACCTCGCGGGTCTGATCTCCGGTCACGGGGTGCGGAACCTGTGGCTGACTGCCTCCCTGTTCAACGCCGTCGTGGACGAGGACCCCTCGGTGCTGACCGGCCTGGATCGGATCCTGGTCGGTGGTGAGGCGCTGTCGGTCCGCCATGTGCGGGCGGCGCAGCAGGCGGTACCGGGCCTGCGGGTGGTCAACGGCTACGGGCCCACCGAGACGACGACGTTTGCTTGCACGTATGCGATTCCTCTGCTGTCGGAGGGGATGGTGTCGGTGCCGATCGGTCGGCCGATCGGTAACACCTCGGTGTTTGTGCTGGACGGGCGGATGGAGCCGGTTCCGGTCGGTGTGGCGGGGGAGTTGTTCATCGGTGGCCCGGGTGTGGCGCGGGGTTATCTGAACCGCCCGGAGCTGACCGCTGAACGGTTCCTGACCAGCCCGTTCGGTGGCGGCAGGTTGTACCGGACCGGTGATGTGGTGCGGTGGACGGCCGAGGGTGTGCTGGAGTTCGTCGGCCGCGCGGACGACCA
>NZ_JBVIGA010000056.1:0-14548 GCF_055571035.1 Streptomyces malachitofuscus
TTTCCCCCCCCCCCCCCCCCCCCCCCCCCCGGCCCCAACCCCCCCTCCCCCCCCCCCCCCCCCCCCCCCCCCCCCCCCCCCCCCCCCCCCCCCCCCCCCACCCCCCAAGGAGCTGTTTTGCCGGGCGGACGAGGATCAGTTACTCGTGGTCTGTCACTGTGGGTAGTTACTTCCAGGATCTTTGATAGAGATCTTTCAATTTCGGTGATTCCCATCATCTTCTCGGCCGCCTTGCCAGTGGACGCCTTCTCGCTGTCAGCTATCGCTCATGTGCGTCAGCCGGGCTACCGGACCAAGCGAGAAAGGGGCAATGGGGTTACGGCTATTCGGTTACGGCTGTGCTCGGTACTGCTGTGGTCTTCTCCGGTACGGGCTGGGGGGAGAGCCGGAGGGCGCAGACGGCTGCGAGGGCGGCAACGAGTGCGAGTCCGAGGGTGATCGGGCGTGGGGTTGTCTGCGTGAGAAGCCACTCGCAGGCGGCTGCTCCAGTCGCCGAGCCGATGTCATGCCCAGAGCCGAGCCAGGCGTTGGCTTCAGTCTGCCGGTGGGAGCGGCGTTCGTCTACGAGTAGGTAATCGATCACGAACATGGGTGTGAGGGGGAGGCCGACGAGAAGTATCGCCAGCAGTGCAGCAGGAGTGCCGAGGGCTGGCGCGAGGAGGCAGGTCGCGCCTGTCAGTGCGGCGCCTGCGGCGGTGTAGCGAAGCCGTAGCGGCTTGGACCAGCGGATCTTTCCGTAGGTGAGTCCGCAGCACGTTGAGGCTTCCGCCGACCAGTCCCAGCACGATCAGCGGCGTGATCACGCCTTGGCCTTCTGCCCACGACCTCATCATCGGCCGAGTCGGCACTTCGCGCCCGTCTCACCATGCGGCTCGGGAGATCGGCCGCGCGTCGGCGGCCGATCCCTCGGTGCGGTTGCCGGGCGGCGACGGCGTCAGCTGGTCGCGCACCGCGATGCAGACTTTTCGACCCGACCGTGCAGTCGCAGCTCACCATGGCTGTCCCATCGGGCCAGGTCGCCCGTCGCGTGGGGCGACTCGACCAGCACAGCGGGACCGGAGAGGGTCAATTCCCCGATGGCGCCGATTGGCAGGAGCCGACCGAGCTTATCCACGATTCGGCAGGTCATCCCTGGTCCGGGTCTGCCGACCGGCACACCGCTGCCGATCATGAGTGTGGTTCTGTCGACTACGCGCATTGTCGTAAAATTGCCCGTTTCGAGGTGACCATAGACCGTAGTGATCCGCAATCCGGGGTTCGCAGCCAGCACAGCGGACAGACAGTCGACCGGCACCATGTCGGGCCCGGTAAGCAGATGGCTCAAGCCGATCAAGGTCGAAGGCTGGTCGGCAACGGTGCGCAACATCTCTGTCGGCAGATATCGCGCAGTGATTGACTGCTCGGTGGGGCCGATGATCAACTCGCCGCCGCGGAGCAGTGGGCCCCATAGTTCCAGAGCAGCAAGTCCGCTCGTCAGCGGCTTGTCGTGGTGAATCCGTGCATCGACGCCGAGCCCGTCGACGACGGACATGAGTCTGGTCAACGACCGGTGCGGTAGCCGAATCAGTCGTCGGTCCCCGGTGCCGACCAGTGCGGCAGCCCGGTCCGGGTCGGTACGGGGCGGGGCGACGGTGGCGGCCGGGAGATTCGGCCAGCCGCCTACGACGGGCACCCCCGCATCGACAACACCGATGCCGGCAACCGGCATAGCCTGCTCCATCAGCCATGACGGCGTGCCCGGCGGGACGGCGACGTAGCTGGCTCCGGTACGCAGTACTCCGAGTACCGCTACGACTTCGGCTACGGACGGCAGCAGGCCGATCGCGACCACGTCTCCGACGCGTACCCCGGCCGCCTGCAACGCGGCCGCCTGAGCGGCGGACGCGGTGGCCAGTTCATTGCCGGTGAGTGTCATCCCTGTATCTCGCACCACGATGGAGTCGGGCGTGGCGGCGCACCGGGCGAGCACGAGTTCGTCCAGCGTCGATTCGGTTGGCCGCTCGCTGACCGGCGCGGGGTCCTGGGCGGCACAACCTCGAACGTCGCCGACGAGCGTGGCGGTGACCAGCTCGGTGACTGCGGTGTGGAAGGCGGCGACGAACGCAGCCGCCTCACGTTGTGTCCACACGCCGACGGCCCACTCCACCGTGCCAGCGTGTCGCTCGCCCTGAAATCCCACAGTGATGTCCATCGGCGATGCGCCGGCGTGCCCCTCGATGAGCCGCACCTGCAACGGGCCGACTGTGCGCTGCCAGGTGAACACCTTGTCATACCGACCGCACACCACCTGCACCAACGGGTTGCGGCTGGTGTCGCCGGGCGGTGCGAAGCGCGGCGCCAGCGTCTCCAACGGGACGTCCGGATGGTCGCGACTGGCCGCGAGCGACTCTTTCGTTGCGCGGAGAAACTCAGTCACCGGCTGGTCGTCGTTCAAAGTTATGGCGACGGGCACCACGCGCGCGCACTGGGCCACCAACTCACGAAGCGCCTTCGTGGGCCGTGCGGCGATAGGCACACCGACCAACAGATCGGTCAGCCCGGCATACCGTGCTACGACGAGACCGAACGCAGCCAGCAGGAGCACGAACGTGCTCACACCGGCTTGCTGAGCCCTTTCGTCGATGGCGCGAGCCGTCTCGGGCTCGAACGAGATCGGTAGCCGTCGGCCGGCCGTGCTCCGGCGGCCGGGGCGGACGCGGTCCGCCGGCAGCTCGATGACTGCGGGCATGCTCGCCAGTCGTTCGGCCCAGAATTTCTCCTGCCGCTCCAGTTCACCGGTCGTCGCCAGCCGTTGGTGGTACCTGACCTGCTCGGCCGGATCCACCGTGGCACGCGGCTGCGGTGGCGGACCGCCGACGAGGTGGCTGTACCGGTCGAAGATCTCGTCGAACACGTGGTTGAGGGCTACGCCGTCCAACAACAGGTGGTGAGTGAGCAGGACCAAGGCGTTGTGTTCTGGTCCGGCTGACAGTAGGAGGAACCGCAGTGGCGGGCCGTCCGTCAGTCGAAATGCGCGCCGCGCCGCGCCGTCGGCGAGTGAACGGACCCGAGCCTCGAACTTGTCGGCCGGGACCGGGAACCGCTCGATCTTGGGCTGCCACGCTGGTTCTACAAGCCGGGACAGCCGGCCGTCGCGCACCACGAACCGGGTACGCAGACCACCGTGCGCGGCGACGGTCTGCTCGACCGCCCGTTCGATCGCTGCCGGGCTGAACGGACCAGTCAGCAGCGTGGTGAACACAAGGCCGTAGAGTTGGCCGCCAGCCGTCTGCTCGGCAACCCACATGCCGCGTTGGCCTGGTGTGGGCTCCGTCTCCGGGTCAGGCAACTCGTGGAACTCGGCTTCTCGGTACTGCTTTGTGGTCACCCGATTTCCCCTTGCGTCTGCTCGGCTGTGGTGTGCGGTCGGCCGCTGAGTCCGGGGGCCTGCGGTTCTTGTGCACAGCACGCTGGGGCCAGGCTGGCGAGCACGGCATCGTCAAGGCCCGTATCGTCAGCAGGCAGAGTGTTGCGGACGACGATTGCTGCAGGGCCGGTCGCGGTTGCAAGCTGTTCTGCACAGTGGGCGCGTAGCCGGGAGGCCACCTGGCGAGGGCGACTGCCGTCGGCGGGCACGTTGGCGAATGCCGCCCAAGGCTTCGCAGCGCCGTTTGGCGGGCAGCCAGGATCCGGACCGTCAGCGGGGCTGGATACCAAATCGAACGCCGTCGGCTTGCCCGAACGCGGCCAGCGAGCCTCGATCCGGCGTCCCGGCAGCAGGTCCGACAACGCCTGCACCACCGCAGGGTTGACTCCGTCGTCCTGGTCCGGCCTGCTCTCCCCGTTGCCAGTCGCCAATTCTGTCCACTGCGCGCAGGCGGCGAGCACCCGGGCGTTCGGCACGTCCAGCACGGCGATATCGTCGGACAACAGGTCGGCGAGTTCGTCGGCGCCCTGTCCACTCCATCGGACTGAGTGAGTGATCGGGGACGGCACGTTTGCGGTGGACAAGACCACGTCATAGCGGTAGTCGTTGAACTCGTTACGGGCAGTGCCGCCTTTGAGGAGCACTTTGGCCGTGGTCAACCCCGGCAGCCGAGCACCGAGGCTGGAGAACAGGCGCGGGTCCAGGACCAGTTCGGGCTCGTGCCACGCATCGTCGAGTACGTGACCTCGGAGAGCCTCGTGGGTGAGGTCACCGGCGCGGCCTACCTGAATTGAGGTATGCAACGGCCCGAGCAGAGCGAGATTGCGTACGTCGCCCAGGAATACCGCTCCCCCGGGAGAAAGCAGCCCGAACGCCTGGTCGAGGACTTCGAGCAGATAGTCCACGGACGGAAAATACTGAACCACCGAGTTGAGCAGGATCAGGTCGAAACGTTGCTCCCCGAGCTTGCCGAGTTCGTGGGCGAGCATGCTGCGCAGGGTCACTCGTGCCGCAAGCTCCGGATTTTCGGCCAGCAGCCGGGTCCTGATGTGGGCGAGCCCCTCGTTAGCGGGATCGATCCCGACATAGCTTCGAGCGAACGGTGCAACCCTGGACAAGATCATGCCGGTGCCACAGCCGATCTCCAGCACCCGTTGATGCGGCAACGCCAGTATCCGTGCCGCAGTGGCCTCCACGTTTTCCCTCACCTCATCGACGGGATATTCCGTGCCGGTTTGGCTGTCGGTGCAGCCCGCCGTATTGAGCGTGGCATCCGGACCAGCGGGTGCCCACCCGTATACGGCATCGAAGATCTCAGCCCACTCGGCGACCCGTCGATTCGGCCCACCACCCGACCCGGGTGCCGCCCAACTGACGTAGGCGATCGTATGCGTGACCCCGCAAGCCCCCGATCGCGAGACCATCTGTGTGTCTCTGACCTCTGGGTGCCCGGCTACCACAGCTGCGAACTGCTCGGATGTTCCAGGATTATTCATGACTGACCGCCGCTGCCGCGGGGCTTGCCGACGTGCGAGGCGCCGGGTATCCGGGGGCTGGGAAGCGTTCGCACAGCTTCTTGATCTCGCCGGCAACTTCGTCCGACAGACCGTCTGGCAATGAGTACCTGCGATCGTCTTCCGCCACGAGCGAGCTGATGACGCGGTCGAACAGATCCGCGCATTGGGCCATATCGTCTGGTTCCATCCCCTGGCACGCCACGCTGTTCGTACCCAGGCGCAATCCGCTGGTCACCAATGCCGGTCGCCGGTCCCCCGGCACTCGGTTCTTGTTCACCGTCATGTGGCAGCTCTCCAGAGCCTGCTCGGCCACCAGCCCGCTGATGCCCCGTTCCGACAGGTCGATCAGAACGATGTGGTTGTCCGTCCCGCCCGACACCACGTCGTACCCTCGAAGCTGCAACTGCCGAGCCAGCTCCGCCGCATCGCCGACGATTCGGTTCGCCAGCGCGCGGAACTCCGCTGTCTGCACCCGCGCCAGGCCACGCGCTTTGGCCGCGATGGCGTTCATCACCGGCGCGCCCTGGGAAAACGGGAAAATCGACCGTTGCAGGAAATCGGCCAGCGTGCCCTTGCCTCTCGGTGCCGGCGCGTCCGCATCCCGACCGGACAGGATCAGTCCACCACGCGGCCCGTACAACTGCTTGTGTGTGCACGTCGTCGTGATGTGCGCGTGGTCGATCGGGCTGGGGTGCAGACCGGTCACTACCAGGCCGGCCGTGTGCGATATGTCGGCCAGCAGGTACGCACCCACCGCGTCGGCGATCTCGCGAAACCGGGCGAAGTCGACAACGCGCGGATAGGCCGTCGCGCCGCACACGATCACCTTGGGCCGGTGCTCGGCCGCCAGCTTCGCGACCCGGTCGTAGTCGATCGTGCCCGACTCGTCAAGGCCGTATCCGATGGCGTTGAAGAACTGACCGGAGTAGGCAGCGGGGCTGCCGTGGGTGAGGTGCCCGCCCTGGCTCAGTTCCATACCGAGCATGGTGTCGCCCGGTTTCATCAACGATGACAACACCGTGTAGTTCGCCGTGCTCGCCGTGTGCGGCTGGACGTTGGCATACTGTGCGCCGAACGCGGCACGGGCACGGTCCACGGCCAGCGCCTCCACCTCATCCACCACGGCGCATCCCGCGTGGTACCGCTTCCCGGGATACCCCTCGGCGGTCACGTTCACCGCCACTGTGGACTGCGACACCAAGGTCGAGGGTGCGACGAGACTGGACGAGGCCACAAGGGACAAGGTGCGAGCCTGCCGTCGATACTCGCGGTCCAGCAAATCAAGCAGTTGAGGGTCCTCAGCCGTCAGCTGTTCGATGCCTGCTGACATCAGTTCTCGGGTCTCGGACCGTGTAGAACGGCTCATGTCATTTCCTTGCGTTGCTCGTCGGTCGGTTCGTTCACCGCTGAGGTCATGCCAGATCCTCATTGACCATGGCGAGATCCGCCGCCTGGTCGAAGTCGCCGAAGTAGTCAGCCTGCAGCAGCGCGGCCAGTGCGGCCGCGTTGTTACGCACGAAGTAGTGGTTGCCGCCTTCAATGACATGCGCGGTCGGCAGCTCCCTGGCGAACGGCGCCCACTCCAGATAGCGGTCGTGGAAGCCCTCGGTGGCCGGGTCGGCATCGCCGAACACGCACAGCAGCGGCGCGTCCAAAGGCCGCGGCGGCAGCGCTCTGGCAGTCGCGAAGAACGTGGCCACCTGTACCGAATCATGTCGGGCGGCCCGGACGATCGGCTCGACATCACTCCACTCCAACATGCCGTCGAAACCGCCGAGCGATGTCAGGTGGCTGTACACGAACTCGTCGCTGGCTTCACGGTAGCGACGCAGTGACCCCTCCGGATCGGGATCGGGCAGCGTGGCGCCCACGTACACAGCCCGCACATCAGCGCCGCGTGCTTCGAGTTCCTGCGCCAACCGGATCGCGACCGCAACACCGGCGCACTGCCCGTACACCACGATCGGCCCGGCGACGCGCGCGATCGCCTCCTCGGCACATCGCGAGGCCGCCTCGTCGTAGGAGACGAAACGGTCCTGCGCCACTGTGTCGTGGCCCGGCAGCGCCACCGACCACAGCGCCCAGTCGTCGGGCAGCGCGTCGGCCAGCGGTTGGCTCGCCACGACGTTGCCCCCGCCGTACGGTACACACAACAGCGAAACCGCCGTCAGGCGATCCGGCGTGAGCCGATGCAGGAGACCGGTCGCCTCACCGGACCCGGTACGCAGCCGCGCCGCCAGTTGGCGGACGGTCGGGTGGCTGTACAACTCGACCAAGGGAAGCGTCGCGTCGACCGCGCGTATGGCCCGGATCGCGCTGAACGAGTCTCCGCCGAGGGAGAAGAAATTGTCGTCGATACCGATTTTCTCGACGCCGAGCATGGCCCGCCACGCGTCCGCGACGCGTTCTTCCAGCTCGTCCCTCGGCGCCTCACCGCCACCGGTCGACGTCACGTCCAGCTCACGCAGTGACCGTCGGTCGACCTTGCCGTTCGGCGTGGTCGGCAGCGCGTCGAGCGCCATGAACAACCCCGGCACCATGTACGCTGGCAGCTTTCGGCCGAGCCAACCGCGCAACTGGTCCTCGCTCGGCAGCGCTGCCTCGTCGGCCGGCACGTAGAACGCCGCCAGCGTGGCTTCACCGCGCTCGCCCCTGGCCACCACGACTGCCTCGGAGACGGCCTCGTGCTGACGCAACAGTGCTTCCAGTTCACCGGGCTCGATTCGCAGACCGTGCACCTTGACCTGAAAGTCGACCCGGCCGAGGAGTTCCAGGTGGCCATCTCGGTGCTGCCGGACGCGGTCACCGGTCCGGTAGAGCCGCTCGGTGAAACCAGGTGCGAACGTGCGGGTCACGAACCGTTCCTCGGTCAGCTCCGGCCGGTGCAGGTACCCCTTGGCCAGGCCCGCACCGGCCAAGTACAGCTCGCCGGGCACGCCGGGCGGCACCGGCTGCTGGTTGGCGTCCAGCACGTAGGTGCGTTGGTTGGCCATGGGGCGGCCGTACGGGATGCTCGCCCACGCGGGATCGGTCTCGACGACCTCGTAGATGGTGGAGTCCATGGACGACTCCGTTGCGCCGCCGAGGGAGACGAAGCGGACGCCGGGTGCCTGGACCCTCAGCCTGTCGGGCATGGTGACCGGGATCCAGTCACCGCCAAGAAGTGCCAGCCGCAGGTCCGGAAGCCCGCCCCCACCGTCGGACAGCCGGTCGAGGACCAGGTCCAACAGCGCCGGTGCCGAGTGCCACACGGTGATCTTGTCGTCCTGCAGCAGTTCCAGCCACCTGACCGGGTCTTTCGTCGCCGTCGGCTCCGGCAGGACGAGGGTACCGCCCGCACCGAGCATGCCGAGCGCGTCGTAGATGGACATGTCGAAGCTGAGAGAGGAAACACCCAGCACGGCGTCGCCGGGGCCGATGCCGAACCGCTCGTTGAAGTCACAGAAGTTGTTGACAGCACCCCGGTGTCGCAGCGCGATGCCCTTGGGCTCGCCGGTCGACCCGGACGTGTAGATGACATAGGCCAGATCGTCCGGCGTCGCCTTCGCCGGTGGTCTGGCCACCGACTCGGCGCTCAGGTCCGGGGCGTCGACCAGCAGCAGGCCCCGACCAGGCTCGCTGACCAGCTCCCGGAGCGCCTCGACGGTGACCACGCCCCAGGTCCGCGCGTCTTTGAGCATGAAATCCAGCCGGTCGGAAGGATAGTCGGGGTCCAGGGGCAGGTACGCGGCGCCGGCCTTGAGTACGCCGAGTACGGCGGCGACCTGTTCCGGACCGCGCGGCACACAGACACCGACCACCACACCCGGCCCGACACCACCTGCCACCAGCCGATTCGCGATCTGGTTGGCCCGTTCCTCCAGCGCACGGTAGGTCACCGCCCGCGCGCCGGAGCGCACCGCGACCCGCTCCGGCTGTCCGTCGGCGCGCCGCTCGAACAGTTGGTGCAGGCACACCGTTGTGGGCAGCCGCTGCAGAGTGTCATTCCACTCCACCAGCACCCGGCGCCACTCAGCGTCGTCCATCACATCGATCTCGGTGACCGGCCGGTCCGGGTCGGCCAGCACGGACGCCAGAATCGTCCGGTAGTGCCGCAGCATCGCGTCCGCGGTCTCCGCATCGTACAGGGCAGTCCTGTATGTGCACTGCAGCGTCGGGCGGTCGCCGTCGGTCCGCACGGTGAAGGCGAGATCGTGCTTTACCGTGGTGAAGCCGGGGACGACGGCCTCAGTGCGCAGGCCGGTGAATATCGGCGGTGTCCTGGGGTTCTCGTCCAGCGTGAAGTACACGTCGAACAGCGGGTTGCGGCTGGGATCGTGATGCGGTGCAACATGCTCCACCAACAGATCGAACGGCATATCGCTGTGCTCGTACGCGGCCCTCGCCGCTGCCGCGACGTCGCGCAGCACGTCGCGAAACCCGGAGGCCCCGGACATGTCTGCCCGGATCACCACATCGTTGGAGAAGGATCCAATCAGGTTCTGCAACCCGGCCGCGTTTCGGTCTGTGACCGCCGTGCCGACTGCGATGTGCGACTGACCGGTGTAACGGAGCAGCAGCACGTCCAGCGCGGCTGTCAGAGTCATGAACAACGTCGCGCCTTCAGACCTGCCGAACGCCCTCAACCTATCGATGACGTCCGCCGGCAAGTCCAGATGTGCCACGCCGCCGAGCGGCGACAGCTCGTTCGACCGCGGCCTGTCGACCGGCAGGTCCAGCCCCTCACAACCGTCCAGCTGGGATCGCCAGAAGTCGAGTTGCCCGGTCAGTGTCTGCTCAGCCATCCGACGTCGTTGCCAAACTGAGTAGTCCGCGTACTGCACCGGCAATTCCGGTAGGGCCGCAGGCCGTTGACCGACGCGCGCGTTGTAGCCCTCCGCCAGCTCGGCGGAGAAGACGTCCACTGACCAGCTGTCGTTGGCGATCGGGTGGATGTCGTACAACAGCACATGCTCTTCGGGGCTGAGCCGGAACAACTTCGCCCGGATCACCGGCCCCTTCGTCAGGTCGAACGGCTCGTGCGCATCGTCGACGATGGCCTGCTCGACATGTGACTCGCGTTCGTCGCCCGGCAGACCGGTGAGGTCGATTTCGGCCAGTGCCACATCGACGTGGTCGGTGATCACCTGGCGAACCTCTCCGCCGACCACGTCGAACGTGGTGCGCAGAGCTTCGTGCCGCCGCATGATGTCCTGGATACTTTCGGCCAGAGCGGCCACTACAAGCGGGCCACGCAGCCGGACCGCGATCGGACGGTTGCAGGCAGGGTTCCCCGACTGTGTGCGGTCGAGCGACCACAGTCGTTCCTGTGCGAACGAGGCGGGCAGAGTGCCGACCTGGTCCACACGCGGAATGCCGTCAGGCTCGTCGGCAGACACCAGTGCTCGATGACCGGTGGTCGAGCCGCCGACATGGTTGCATATCTCACTCACGTTGGACGTCCTCTCGGGGGGCTCGCGCCTGACCTTGTTCTGCGGCCCCGAAGCGTTTTCCGCTTGCTAGTTGCTTCAACGACTCGGTGAGCGGGGTGTCCGGTGGTGCCCACCGCTCAGTGCCCATGCCACGACTCACCGTCAACGAGGGCGAAGCCATTGCTCGCCTCGTCGAGTTCAGCTAGATGTGGGAGGCCAGGTACCCCGACGCGGTCCGCGCCCAGGAGTGGGCCCGCAGCAACGTGGTGCCCTTCCTCGGATTCCCGCCTCCGAAGACGGGGATCATCTTCGGCGCGGCCGCGACGGAGTCGGCATGACAGCCACCGCGTTGCCCTCGGGGTCTGCGGAGCAGTGCCTTGCGGCAGATGCGACTCGACGAGCGGATCCCATGTGGCTTCACCTTCCAGGAGCAGAACGGGGGCGACCAGGACGGACTCTCCTCGCATGCCGTCCTGTCGAGAGTCGTTCGGGGCTTGATTGGTTGTTTGTCGATCTACCATCGCATTGATGCGGCTGGGACAACTGGATTAGCGGTGCCGCGAGTTATGCGATTCCTTGATCGCTGCACCCGCCCTGCGGACAATCTTCAACGTAATCACAGCCGTTGGAACCAAGAAGCGTGTAAATCTTGTGAAGGTTCCTGCCGTGGGCGACGTCACGGGCAATGTCGCCGGATTGCCAGCGGAACATCGCGCTGTTCGCGGTGGACGGACGCGAGCTGGGGTGGTGAGCGCGGCTGAAGCGGCTACGTCGTCCGTCCCCAGCCGCCGGTGCCGGGATCGACCAGGTCGGCGCCGAGCATTCTGCGCTCTTCCTCAGTTGTTACCTGCGCGTTCTTCACCGACTCCCATGGATCTGAGGAGTACCGTCAGAAGCCATCCGCAGGAAAGCGAAGCGCGCTGTCGTACGGGCCGGGCGGGATGTGGAGGTTGGCAGTGTCGTAGTCGCCGAAGCGCAGCACGTTGTCCCTACGGTGCGGGCTGAGCGCGGCGATGTCGTCGGGGCTCAGATCCCAACCCTGCGCGGCCATCTGGCGCAGTGTGTCGGTCATGTCAACGGTGGTGGAGAAAATGATGCTGTTGGCCATCAGGTCCAGGAACTTGACGGCTTTCTCCTGGAGTTCGGGATCGCGGGAGCGCAGGTAGCCGTCCCCGCCGAAGTGGAGCCACTTCGTGTACCCGTTGTATGCCTCGGCCTTGTTCGTCGCCTTGGTGATCTGCTCCCGTAGCTGTGGGTCCGACAGGTAGCGGAGCAGAACGATCGTCCGGACGGCGCGGCCGACCTCGCGGAAGACCCGGTAGATCTGGTTCTTGCGGGAGTGGTTGTTCAGGCGCCGCAGGAGGGTGACGGAGGACACGGTGCCTTCCCGAACCGACAGGCCGACCTGCATGAGGTCCTTCCAGCCGTTCTCGATGAGCTGCCAGTCGATGCAGGTACGTGGATCGGCGGAGAACAGCGCGTCGATATGCCGGTAGCGCGCCTGGGGATCGGGGCGGTGGAAGGTGAGGTCCTGGAAGTTGCGGATCCGCGGCAGCAGGTCGATGCCGAGCAGGTGGGCGAGCCCGAAGACCAGGAAGGACTGTCCCTGGGTGTCAGCGTGTACGGTCTCCGGCTTGACCTCCGACTCGTTCGACAGCAACGTGTCGATGAGGTAGACGGCTTCCCACACCCCGCAGGGAATGAACCGGGAGAAGAGCGCGACGTAGGTGTCGGAGACGAGGTGGTGGGCGATCCCGCCGTAGCCGCCGTAGCGGATCGAGGTCTCGGCGAGGAGGTTGTCGATGACGGTGTCCATCATGGTGCCGTCCACCGCCGCCACCGACCCGTCACCCCACGCTGCCGTCAGGTCCAGGCCGGCATGGGCGTTGACCACGTCAGCTCCGCACCGGTTGAGGACCAGGATGGTGAAGTGGCGTTTCGCGATCGCGCCGAGCTCGTGCGCTGTCACGCTGCCCCGCATGTGGCGCACCGCCTGGGCAGGGCCGAGCCCGGAGCCGTAGACGAACGCGGTGGTCACGTAGCGCGGCAGGGGTTCCTTCAGCTTCGGCTCGCTGCCTGAGCGCGGGCCGGGCCGTTTCCACCAGTCCGTCCAGTGTGCCGCCCGCGCCAGATGCTCCAGCACGCTGCGGGCGGGAAGCCGTTCGGAGAGAGCTTGTTCCAGTTTCTCTGCGGAGGCGGTGCGCTCGCCTGCTCTGCGTACGGCAAGGGAGGGGACGCCGGTGACCGGGCCGATGGTGAGGTCCTTGTTGTCCGGATACCCGGCGTCCACGTTTTCCGCGATCGCGGTGAGCTGCTCGCGCAGCCGAACGGTGAATTCACTCGCGGTGCCGGGGAGGCCGGTCTGCTCGCAGAAGCCCGCGAGCTTGGGCTCGCACTGCTCCCAGGGCAGGAGCATGCGGGTCCAGTCACCGTAGTCCTCGGCGCCGATCACGGCGACATCACCGCAGCGGAGCTCTTCCACGAGACAGGCGAACACCATTGCCTCGAAATGGCGGCGGACCAGCATCCCCGGCTGTTCACGACAGTAGACGGTCTTCAGCCACATCTTCGGCGCGAACGACAGGTCCAGTCGTACCAACTCCCCGTTCTCGTCCCTGAGGGTGGGATGCGTGTCCGCCACGAGGGGCCGGGTGAGGTGCTGGTGAGCGAGGACATGGTCCAGCGCGTCCAGCACGCTGCGGTCGGTCGAGGTGGCGGTGAACGACAGACGGCGGGCGGTCTTGAACATGGTCGGCCGGTCCGGCTTGAAGAAGCGCTCCACCAGCGCCGTGTAGTTGCTGCCCCGGTAGGCGTCCAGGGCCTCCAGTTCCGCCAGCTGGGCCTCGAACCCGCCCGCGGTCTCGATCGCTGTCCGGGCGTTCTTCAGCGCCAGCAGGTCATCCAGCGACGCCTCCCCCTCCCACGCGCCGGGAGCGGCCTCGCCGCTGCCGCGCAGGGCGGTCAGCACGTCCCGGAAGGTGGCCAGGAGCTGCTCGGTAGTCTCCTTCTGCCGCTTCTCGATCTCCAGCAGTTCCTCCTGGGCCCGCTTGAGGTGCCGGGACATGCGCTTGGAGAGCATCACCACGGTCTCGTCCCGCACCGCCGCCTGCACCTGCGCGAGCAGGCACACGGTCATCGCGGTGCGGCGGGGCTCAGCGATGTCCTTCATCTCGCCCACCGACAGCGCCCTCGCCTGCTCGGCCAGCGCGGCCACCTTCGCCGGCGGCGTCTTCCCCACCCAGAAGACGGCATCTCCCAGCCCGTCCACCTTCTCCATCCGCTCCGCATGGGCCCTGAACCGCGACCACGTCGCCCGCCGGGCGGGCTGCTTGACCCACGCGAACAGGCTCTGGAACTCGCCCTCGGCGACCTCCAGCATGCCCGCGACCCGCTCCCGCGCCGTGTCACTCATGCTCGCGACGATCGCCTCGCACTGCGAGGCTTCCACCTCAGAACGGATACGGGAAGCCATCCGGTCCAGGGTGGAAAACGCTGGCAGCTCCAGCCGCTCCTTCTGCCGGACCAACTCCTCCAGCGCCACGTTCACCAAGTCCGCGGTATGCGCCTTCACCGGCGCCGCCGCCCGCATTGCCGCCCCCGCGACCGCGCGGGCCTCGCCCGGCCTGTGCTTCAGCTCCAGACGCTCGCGTACGGCGGAACGGTAGCGCTCCTCGCTCCGCTCGGAGTCAGCCTCTGGCACCGTCCCCACAGCGAGCCCCGCCTGATCGCGCACATAGGCCACGACCACCTCGGGTATCTCCCCGAGCTTGGGGACACGGCCCAGCCGTGCCGCGGACTTCAGCATCACCAGCAGCGCCAGGACCCGGCCCGGGCGGTCATGCGTACGCTCACGAGCCCACGCCACCTCCTCCGCCGACGGCGTGAGGAACTCCCGCAACTCCCGTTCCGAGATCAGCCTCTTGAACCTCGGATACGCCGTCCGCTCCAGCGACGCCACACCAACCGCCTCACGCCCGACCGCCTGAAGCGGCCACCATAAACAGCGACGATCCCGGTAGCAGGGCCAGGGTCAGATAACGGAGCGTACGCATACTCACCGTATTTGAGCGTCACGCTCTGCTGTGAATTGGCGGTTATTACGCGTATCTCCTCCGCCCACCCACCTACGCATCCTGGGCCAACCCGATCGAGGCCCACTTCGGACCACTGCGGCAGTTCACCGTCGCCAACTCCAACCACCACAGCCACCCCAC
>NZ_JBVIGA010000057.1:0-14329 GCF_055571035.1 Streptomyces malachitofuscus
ACACCCACACCCTCGGACCAGCCCGTGCCATCGGCCGCCGCGGCGAACGACTTGCACCGACCGTCCGCAGCCAGCCCCCGCTGACGGCTGAACTCGGCGAAGATCGTCGAGTCGGCCATGACGGTGACGCCGCCGGCGAGGGCCAGGTCGCTCTCGCCGCTCCGCAGCGACTGGGCCGCCAGGTGCAGGGCCACCAGCGAGGACGAGCAGGCGGTGTCCACGGTCACGGCCGGACCTTCGAGGCCGAAGGTGTAGGCGAGGCGTCCGGAGGTGACCGCGGCCACGTTGCCGGTCAGCAGGTAGCCCTCGGCGCTCTGCGGGGCGCGCCTGCCGCCGCCGAGGTAGTCCGGCTGGGTGGCCCCGACGAAGGTCCCGGTGCGGCTGCCGCGAACGGACGCGGCGTCGATACCGGCCCGTTCGAACGCCTCCCAGGCCGTTTCCAGCATCAGCCGCTGCTGCGGGTCCATGGCGACTGCCTCGCGAGGCGATATCCCGAAGAACTCCGCGTCGAACTCCGCCGCGTCGTACAGGAAGCCGCCGTGTCGGGTGTACGACGTGCCGGGCCGGTCGGGATCGGGGTGGTAGAGCCGGGCGAGATCCCAGCCGCGGTCGACGGGGAAGCCGGAGATGGCGTCACCACCGGAGTCCACCAACTCCCACAGCGACTCGGGCGAGTCGACCCCGCCCGGATACCGACACGCCATACCGACGATCGCGATCGGCTCGCCGGCACCGGCCGCGGGCGCCGCCGACACGGGCGCGGGGGTGCCGTCCGTCCCGGCGACGAGTTCGGCGAGCAGCAAGTCCGCGACGGCACCCGGAGTCGGGTGATCGAAGACGACGGCGGTGGGCAGGGGGACCCCGGTGGCCCCGGTGAGCCGTCGGCGCAGCTCCACCGCCGCCATGGAGTCGAAGCCCGCGTCCTGGAAGGGCTTCGCAGGGTCGACGGCGCCCGCGTCGGAGTGGCCGAGAACGGCGGCGGCATGACCGGTGACCAGGTCGAGCAGGGTGCGGCGGCGGGCGCGTTCGGGCAGGTCGGACAGGCGTCGTCGTAGTGCCGCGCGTGCTTCGGAGTGTTCGCTGTCGGCCGGTGTGGAGGGTCGGCGGGCTTCGGGGATCTCGTCGAGCAGCCGGGTCGGCCGGGCTCCCGTGAACAGGGGGGTGAAGCGATCCCAGTCGAGGTCCATGACAGCGGCGTCGGAACGCCCGCGCCCCAGGAGCAGACCGAGGGCGCTGAGCCCGGTCTCGGAGTCGAGCGGGCGGGCTCCGTGGCGTACGGCGTCGGCGTCGTCGTGGGCGGCCCAGGCGCCCCAGCGCAGATGGACCGCGGGCCGGGCCCGGCACAGGGCCGCGGTGCACGCGTCGGCCACGGCCTCGGCGATGTGGCCGACGGCTCCCAGCCATCCCGTGGCCGGGGACAGGACCAGCAGCTCGCCGTCGGTCGCGTCGAGTTCGCGCAGCGCCGGGTCCTGCTCGTCGAGGAGGGCCGCGAAGTGCGCGGCGGTCAGGTCGTCCAGCCGTACGGCGTCGTGGTGCGGGCCGATGTCGACGACTCGTCGGGCACCGCGCTGCCGTAACCGCTCGGCGAGTGGGGCGAACGCCTGGCCGAGTCCACCGGTGGTCACGACGGTGGTCGGTGACCGCCAGGTGTCCCGGCCCAGTGGGGAGGGTGGGGCGGTGGACCGGACGAGCCGACGCGCGTGAACGGCCGAGGCGCGGAGCGCGACCTCGTGTTCTCCGCCGGGTGCGGCGAGGAAGGCGCCCACTCGCCGGCCCGCGGCGCTGTCGGCGGTCGGGGGCAGGTCGAGCAGGCCGCCCCAACGGTCGGGGTGTTCCAGGGCGGCGACCCTGCCCAGACCCCACAGCGCGGCTTGGCGGCTGTCCGGGGCCGGGGCGGTGTCCTGCGGGGCGACCGCTCCCCGGGTCAGGCACCACAAGGGGGCGATCAGGCGCGCGTCGCCCGACGCCTGGAGCAGGGACAGCGTCTGCGGCAGGGACCCGTGGTCGCCGATCGCGAGCAGGGACAGTACGCCGTCGGGTCGCTGTCCCGTGGTCTCGCGCAGGGTTGCGGCGAGTCGCTCCCGGTCGTCGTCGGGGCCGACGTACAGCGGGACGAACCGGGCCTCCGCGTTCGCGTCGGCCAGAGTGTCCAGCCATGTGCGGGCCTCGGGGTCATCGGCGAGGACGGTGAGCCACGTGCCGCGCAGGGGCCGGTCCGAGCGGGTGGTGACGGGTCGCCAGGCCTCCTCGTAGCAGAGCGTCGCCGCACGGGTGTTACGGCGTTGGCGACTTCGCCAGTCGGCCAGTACGGGCAGGGCGGCGCGCACGACGGGCAGATCTGTCTCGGCGAGGTCGAGTTCGGCGGTCAGCCCGGGGAGGTCGTCGGTCTCGACCGCCTGCCAGAACCGTGCCTCCGCCTCGGAGGCGGGCGCACCGGCGGGCGCGGTCCCGTCGGCCGTGGGCTGCCACCAGTACCGCTGGTGCTGGAAGGCGTAGGTGGGCAGGTCGACGGGCCGTCCGCCGGGCCCGACCACGGCCGACCAGTCGACGGGGACGCCGCACGACCACAGGCGCCCCAGCGCGGCCAGCAGGGTTCGGGGCTCGGGCCGGCCCGCTCTGAGCACCCCGACCACCGTCGGCTGTTCGTCGGACGGTTCGGCGGCCAGGCACTCCTCGACCATGGGGACCAGCACCGGCTGGGGTCCCAGTTCCAGGAAGGAGGTGACGCCTCGGGTGCGCAGGGCGGCGACCGTGTCGGCGAAACGCACCGGGCGCCGGATGTGGCGCAGCCAGTAGGCAGGGGTACGCAGGTCGTCGCCGGTGGCCACCTGGCCGGTGACGTTGGAGATCACGGGGAGGGTGGGCCGCTGGAACGTCAGGTCGGCGATGGTGTCCTCGAAGTCGGCGAGCATCGGTTCCATCAGCGGTGAGTGGAAGGCGTGCGAGACGTGCAGCCGCCGGGTCCGGTGTCCGCCGGTGGTGAAGTGGTGGGCGATGCGCGCCACTTCGTCCGCCGCCCCCGAGACAACCACGGAGTACGGGCCGTTGACGGCGGCGATGTCGACGGCGTCCGTGAGGTGCGGCGTCACCTCCGTCTCGGTGGCCTGGATCGCGGTCATCGCCCCGCCGTCCGGCAGTGCCTGCATGAGTCGGCCGCGTGCCACGACGAAAGCGGCCGCGTCGCGCAGTGACAGCACGCCCGCGACATGTGCGGCGGCGATCTCACCGACCGAGTGGCCCGCCACCGCGTCGGCGCGCACGCCCAGCGACTCGGCCAGCCGGAACAGGGCCACCTCGACCGCGAAGAGAGCACACTGTGCGAACTCGGTGCGGTCCAGCACATCGTCCTGCGCCTGCCACACCAGGTCCCGCAAAGAGCGCCCGAGGAGCCCGTCGAAGGCTGCGCACACCTCGTCGAACGCTGCCGCGAACACCGGGAACGCGGCGTACAACTCCCGTCCCATTCCCGGGTGCTGTGCGCCCTGGCCGCTGAACAGCACGGCGGTGCGCGCACCGGGCCTCGCCCGCCCGGCCGACTCGAACCCGCCCGTGGCCGCCGCCTCGAGAGCGGCCAGTGCCTCGCCGCTGTCATGGGCGAGCACCAGCGCGCGGTGGTCCAGTGTGGCGCGGGTGGTGAGGAGGGCGCGGCCGATGTCGGTGAGATTCTGGCCGGGGTGGGCGGCGACATGGGCGCGGAGGCGTTCGGCCTGGGCGGCCAGCCCCTGGGCGGATCGGCCGGAGAGCAGCAGGGGGACGGGCAGGACGGACGGCGCGGGAGGTGTCTCCGCAGGAGCCTCAGCAGGCGTCTCCCCTGGTGTCTCCGTAGGTGTCTCGTCGGCCGGGGGCTGCTCAAGGATCACGTGGGCGTTGGTGCCGCTGATCCCGAACGAGGACACACCCGCCCGGAGGGGACGGCCCGTCCACGGCCACGGCCGGGGCGCCCTGAGCACCGCGACCCCGCCGGATTCCCATTCCACCTGGGGGGTGGGCTCGTCGACGTGCAGGGTGCGGGGCAGGGTCCCGTGGCGCATGGACATCGCCATCTTGATCACACCCGCGACACCCGCCGCGGCCGCAGAGTGCCCGATGTTCGACTTCACCGAGCCGATCCACAGCGGCTCACCGGCCGTCGGGGCACCGCTGTCCGGCGCACTCGGTCCGCCGGGGGCCCGAGGCGTGGTGGGCTCGCTGTGGTCCGGGTCCGTGACCTCGCCTTCGACCCGTGTCCGGCCGTACGCCTCCTGGAGGGCGCGGGCCTCGATCACGTCGCCGAGCCGGGTACCGGTGCCGTGGGCCTCGACGGCGTCGACCTCGTCGGGGCCGAGTCGGGCGTCGGCCAGCGCGTCCTCGATCACGCGCCGCTGCGCCGACCCGTTCGGGACGGTGAGCCCGCTGCTGGCACCGTCCTGGTTGACGGCCGTTCCCCGGATGACCGCCCAGACACGGCGGCCGTCGCGCACCGCGTCCGACAGCCGCTGAAGGACCAGTACACCGGCGCCTTCGGCCCAGGCCGTGCCGTCGGCTTCGGCGGCGAACGCCTTGCAGCGTCCGTCGGGGGCAAGGCCCCGCTGCCTGCTGAAGTCCACGAAGACACCGGGCGTCGCCATCACGGTGACGCCGCCGACCAGGGAGAGCCCGCACTCGTGATCGCGCAGGGCTCGCACCGCCAGATGCAGGGCGACCAACGACGAGGAGCACGCCGTGTCGACGGTCAGGGTGGGGCCTTCCAGGCCCAGGACGTGGGCGACGCGCCCGGAGGTGACGCTTGCGAGATTGCCGGTCAGGGAGTAGCCCTCGGCCGCCTCGGGAACCTGTCCTCCCGGCGTCAGGTAGTCCGGCTGGGTCGCCCCCACGAACACGCCCGTACGACTGCCCCGCAGCGCGGACGGGTCCAGGCCCGCGCGTTCGAGAGCCTCCCAGGACACCTCCAGCATGAGCCGCTGCTGCGGATCCATCGCCAGGGCTTCGCGGGGCGAGATGCCGAAGAACTCCGCGTCGAAGTCGCCGGCGCCGTCGAGGAAACCGCCCTCGCGCACATAGCAGTGTCCGGTGCGGTCGGGGTCGGGGTCGTAGAGACCGGCCAGGTCCCAATTGCGGTCGGTCGGGAACTCGGTGATGGCGTCACCCTCCCGGACGACCAGGTCCCACAGATCCTCAGGCGACGACACTCCACCGGGATAGCGGCAGGCCATGCCCACCACGGCCACCGGTTCGCCGTTCGCCTCCTCCAGTGTGCGGACCTGTTGCCTGGCCTTGCGCAGGTCCGCGGTGACGAGCTTCAGGTACTCCCGAAGCTTCTCCTCGTTGGCTCGGGATGCGCTCAATTGAGGCCCAGCTCCCTGTCGATCAGATCGAACATCTCGTCGTCCGAGGCCGCCTCCAGATCGTCGGCGTCGTCACTCGGGGCGTCCGGTTCCTCCAGGCTCCACAGCAGTGTCCTGAGACGCTTGACCGTCCTGTCCCGGCCGCCGTTGCCCGCGGCGAACCGCTGGACGGCGGCGACCAGTTCGTCAAGCGGGTCGGCAACGGGTTTGTCGCCACCGCGCGGGAGCAGAGCGCCGAGGTGGCGGGCGAGCTCGGCAGGGGCCGGATGCTCGAAGATCACGGTCGTGGGCAGGCGCAGCCCGGTGGCGGTGCCCAGCCGATTGCGCAGTTCCACCGCGGTCAGGGAGTCCAGTCCCAGGTGCGTGAAACCCCGGTCGGGGTCGATGGTGTCCGGCGTGCTGTGCCCGAGGACGGTGGCGGTGTGCGTCCGGACCAGGTCCAGCAGCAGGCGCTCGCGCTCCGCTTCCCCGAGCGCGGCGAGTCGTTCGCCCAGGGACACCGGCGTAGGCCCGTCGCCGCTGCCGGTGGCGGCGTGCGCGAGGGCCCGCGCTCCCCCGGCACCGACCAGGCCGCGCAGGACCACGGGCGCCTCGTCGCGCGCCCCCTGCTCGCGCAGCGCCTGCCGGTCGAACGCCGCCGGCACCATCACAGCTTCGCCTGCCTCCAGCGCCCGGTCCATCAGCGCCAGTGCACGGTCACTGTCCAGGGCCACCACCCCGAGCCGCCGCAGCCGTCCGCCGTCCGCCGCGGACGTCATCTCACTCGTCTCCGCCCAGTGCCCCCACGCCAGTGACACCGCGGGCAGCCCCTCCGCGCGCCGATGTGCTGCCAGGGCGTCCAAGTAGGCGTTGGCGGCCGCGTAGTTGCCCTGCCCGGGACTGCCCAGCACACCCGCGACGGAGGAGAAGAGCACGAACACGGTCAGGTCGAGGTCACGGGTGAGCTCGTGCAGGTTCCAGGCCGCCTCCACCTTCGGCCGCAGAACGGCCCGCAACCGCTCCGGAGTCAGAGCACTCACCACACCGTCATCGAGCACACCCGCCGCATGCACCACCCCGCGTAGCGGCTGGTCCGCCGGCACGGCCGCCAGCGCCCCTTCGAGCTGCGTCCGGTCAGCGGCGTCACACTTCACCACCGCCACCTGAGCGCCCAACTCGTTCAGTTCGGCGTGAAGTTGTGCGGTGCCCGAGGCGTCCATCCCACGGCGGCTGCACAGCACCAGCGACCGCACCCCATGGGCCCGCACCAGATGCCGGGCCACCAGACCGCCCAACGTGCCCGTACCGCCCGTGATCAACACCGTGCCCTCCGCACCCCAGCACGGCTGGGGCACGGTCAGCACCAGCTTCCCCACATGCCGGGCCTGACTCATGAACCGCAAGGCCTCCTCGGCCCGACGGATGTCCCACGTACGCACGGGAACCGGGGACAGCCGGCCCTCTCGCATCAGTCCGAGTACGTCGCCGAACATCTGCCGCACGCGGTCGACCCCGGCGTCCATCAGATCGAAGGCTTGGTAGTGGATGCCCGGGAACGCCTCCGCGTCCCGCACATCCGTCTTCCCCATCTCGACGAACCGGCCACCCTCCACCACCAACGACGCCGACGCCTCCACAAACTCCCCCGCCAACGAGTTCAACACCACATCAACCCGCGGGAACCGCTCCACAAAACCCAGCGAACGCGACGAAGCAATATGAGCGTCATCCAGCCCCAACGACCGAAGCACACCCCACTTGCCCTCACTCGCCGTACCGAACACCTCCGCCCCCACCCACCGCGCCACCTGCACCGCCGCCTGCCCCACCCCACCACTGGCCGCATGCACCAACACCCGCTGACCAGCCCGCAAACCCCCCAACACCACCAACCCGTACCAAGCCGTCAAAAACGCAACCGGCACCGACGCCGCCCGCACAAACGACCACCCCACAGGAACACCGACCACCAACCGCCCATCCACCACCACCACATCACCGAAGCCGTGCCACAGTCCCACCACCCGGTCTCCGACGCTCACTCCCTCAACGGCGGGCCCCACCTCCAGCACCACACCCGCGCCCTCGCTGCCGAGGCCCTTCTGTCCGGAGACCATGCCGAGGGCGACCAGCGCGTCCCGGAAGTTCACGCCGCTGGCGTGCACTTCGACCCTCACCTCGTGAGGTTCCAACGGTCGTGTGGCCGCGTCGGAGGGGACGATGCCCAGTGCCGCCAGGGTGTCGCCACCCGTGGCGGTGAGCTGCCAGCCCGGCTCATCGGGCAGCGCGAGACCGTTGTCGCGAGCCATCGGCCGGAGCCGCGGGACGAGGAGGACGTTGTCCCTGACCGCGATCTGGGGCTCTCCGGAAGCGATGGCGGCCGCAAGGGCCTGGCCGGCGTCGGCGTCCTCGACATCGACGACGGTCACCCGCCCGGGGTGTTCGGTCTGGGTAGACCTCAGCAGCCCCCACGCGGGAGCGTGCGAGAGGTCCGTCTTGAAGGCGTTCTCGACGGCGACCGCCGAGCGAGTCACCACGACCAGCCGGGACGTCCGCCAGCGTTCGTCGTCCAGCCAGTCCTGGAGGACAGTGAGGAGTGCGGTCAGCCCACCGTACGGTTCCCCGCCCGGCGCGAACGGTACGACCACCGCGTCGGGCACGGTCCGGCCGGCTGCGACGGCGTCACCCAGCGCGGTCCACCCGGGCAGTACCTCCGCACGACCGGCGAGCCCCAGGTCAGGGGCGCCGAGCACGACCCAGTCGCCGTCGGCAGTCGTGTCCGCCGCGCTCAACTGGGCCCAGTCGAGCCGGTGGAGTGCGTCGTCATCCCGGCGGTGGCCGAGCGCCTGGGGGGAGACCGGCCGCATCACGATCTCGCCGGCCGAGGCGACGGGCGCGCCCGTCGGGTCCGCCACCGTCAGTGACACCGAGTCGTTCGCCCCGCGCCGCACACGCACGCGCAGCGAAGAAGCCCCGACGGCGTGCAGGGACACCTCGCTCCACACGAACGGCAGGTGTGTCCGCGTGCCGTCCCCGCCCAGCATGGCCGTCTGGAGAGCCGCGTCGAGCAGCGCGGGGTGCACACCGAACCGGGCGGCACTGAGCTGGTGGTCCTGCGCCAGCGCCACCTCGGCGAACACCTCGTCGCCTCGTCGCCATGCGGCGCGCAGGCCCCGGAAGGCGGGGCCGTATCCGTATCCGGCGTCCGCGATCTCGGCGTAGAAGTCCTCGACGGCCAGCCGTTCGGCGCCGGACGGCGGCCAAAGCTGGAAGTCGGCGTCGGGAACCGGTTCTGTCGCGGGAGCGAGAATTCCGACGGCGTGCCGGGTCCACTCCGTGGCGACGTCGTCGTCCTGTGGCGAGGAGTAGATGTCGAGCGCACGCCGCCCTTCGGCATCCGCCTCCCGAACCCGCACCTGGACGACGACTCCGGCTTCCTTGGGCATGAACAGCGGCCGTTTCAGGGCAAGTTCGACGAGCCTGCCACAGCCGACCTCCGAGCCGGCGTGCAGGGCCATCTCCACGAACGCCGCTCCGGGCAGAAGCACGGAACCGAACACGGCATGGTCGGCAAGCCAGCGGTGGGTGCCGAGAGTGAGCCGCCCCGACAACACCACCTGGTCCTCGTCCGCGAGCCGCACGGTGTCACCGAGCAGCGGATGCGCCGAACTCGCACCCTCCAGCCAGTAGCGCTGGCGTTGGAAGGCGTACGTGGGCAGATCCACCACCCGTGCGTCCGTGCCCGCGAAGGCGGCGGACCAGTCGACGTCCACGCCCCGCACGAACACCTCGGCCAGCGAGGTGAGCACCCGCGGGACACCGCCGTCGCCGCGGCGCAGAGTCCCGGTCACCACCACGTCCGACAGCCCGGCCGTCTCCTCCACACCCACCGTCAGCACCGGATGCGGGCTCACCTCCGTGAACACCCTGTTCCCCCGCTCCAGCGCGGTGGCGACCGCGTCCTGGAAACACACCGTCCGGCGCAGGTTGGTCACCCAGTACTCCGCGTCCAGACCGACCGTGTCCAGCACCTCACCGGTCACACTGGAAATGAAGGGGATCTCACCGGTACGCGGCGTGATGCCGTCCAGGGCATCACGGATGTCATCGGCGATCCGGTCCACATGCGAGGAATGCGAGGCGTAGTCCACGGGGATGCGTCGCGCCTGCGGTACGCGGGCCAGCAGCTCTTCCAACGCGGCCACGTCACCTGAGACGACCGTCGACGACGGCCCGTTGACGGCCGCCACCGACAACCCCAGCCCAGCAGCAAGCTCCGACACCTCCTTCACCGCGAGCGGCAGCGACACCATCCCGCCCGAACCCGCCAACTCGCGCAACGCACGACTGCGCAACGCCACCACCCGCGCCCCGTCCTCCAAAGACAGGCCACCGGCCACCACCGCAGCCGCGATCTCCCCCTGCGAATGCCCCACCACCGCGGACGGCCGCACCCCGAACGACTCCCACACCCCCGCCAGCGACACCATCACCGCCCACAACGCCGGCTGCACCACATCCACCCGATCCAGATCACCGGCCAGGACATCGCGCAACGACCAGTCCACCAACGGGGCCAGCGCCGCCTCGCACTCCGCCATCCGCTCACCGAACACCGGCAAGCCGTCCCACAACTCAAGCCCCATACCCGCCCACTGCGCCCCCTGCCCCGGAAACACCAACACGGGCTGTCCCTGGACATGGACCGTGCCGACAACGGTGGCTCCGTCCGTGCGTTCCTCCTCCAGGGCTGCCAGGAGGGATGCGGCACCGGCGGGATCCGACGCCATCACGACGGCGCGGTGCGGATGGGCCGAGCGGGTGGTGATCAACGACCACGCGACATCGAGGAGTTCAGCATTTTGGAGGTCGTTCCTGAGCCGCGCTGCCTGCGCGCGCAACGCTTGGGCGCTCCGTGCCGTCACGACGAGCGGAAGGGTCCGCGGCGTCCGCGGGGTGGGCACCGGGCGGCGCTCCTCGGCCGGTGAAGCGTTCGGCTGCGGCTGCGGCTGCTCGATGATGAGGTGGGCGTTGGTGCCGCTCGCCCCGAAGGACGACACACCCGCCCGGCGTGGGCGGTCCGCGTCCGGCCAGGGTTGGGGTGAGGTGAGCAGGCGTACCGCGCCGGACTCCCAGTCGACGTGCGAAGACGGCTCGTCCACGTGCAGGGTGCGCGGCAGTGTTCGGTGCCGCATCGCCATGACCATCTTGATCACACCGGCGACGCCCGCCGCCGCCTGGGTATGTCCCAGGTTGGATTTCACCGAGCCCAGCCACAGTGGTTCGTCACCGAGACGGTCCTGTCCGTACGTGGCCAGGAGGGCCTGGGCCTCGATCGGATCGCCGAGCCGGGTGCCGGTGCCGTGGGCCTCCACGGCGTCCACGTCCGAGAGCTTCAGGCCCGCGTTCGTCAACGCCGCACGGATCACTCGCTCCTGCGAAGGACCGTTGGGAGCGGTCAGCCCGTTCGACGCGCCGTCCTGGTTGACCGCCGAGCCACGTATGAGCGCCAGCACCCGATGCCCCTTGGCGAGCGCGTCCGACAACCGCTCCAGTACCAGCATGCCGACGCCCTCGGACCAGCCGGTGCCGTCGGCCGCCGACGCGAAGGACTTGCACCGCCCGTCCCTGGCCAGCCCCTGCTGCCGGCTGAACTCGGTGAACAGGACGGGGGTGGCCATCACGGATACCCCGCCGGCCAGAGCGAGCGTGCATTCGCCGTTGCTGAGGGCCTGTGCCGCCAGGTGCATGGCCACCAGGGACGAGGAACAGGCGGTGTCCACCGTGATCGCCGGGCCTTCCAGGCCCAGGGCGTACGCGACCCGGCCGGAGACGATGCTGACCGACCGGCCGCTGAGGAAGTGCCCCTCGACTGCCGCCGGTTCGGTGTCGGAGCCGTAGTCCTGGTGCATCACGCCGGCGAAGACGCCGGTGGGGCTGGAGTGCAGGGAGGCGGCGGGGATGCCTGCTCGCTCCAGTGCTTCCCAGGACACCTCCAGCAGCAGTCGCTGCTGCGGGTCCATCGCCAGCGCCTCGCGCGGGGAGATCCCGAAGAACTCCGCGTCGAACTCGGGGGCGTCGTAGAGGAAGCCGCCTTCGCGCGCGTACGAGCGTCCCGGTCGGCCCTGGCCGGTGGTTAACAGGTGCGCGAGATCCCAGCCGCGGTCCGTGGGGAACGGGGCGATGGCGTCGGTGCCGGCCGCCACCAGGTCCCACAGGCTCTCCGGTGAGGTCACACCGCCGGGGTACCGGCAGGCCATGCCCACGATCGCGATGGGCTCGTTCGACTGGACAGCGGTAGCGGCGATGTCCTGTGCAGGCTTCCGGCTCCGGCCCGTGCAGCGGTGCGCGAGATCGCGGGCGAGGAGAGCGGGCGTGGGATGGTCGAAGGCCAGTGTGGCGGGCAGGCGCAGGTCGAGGGCGGTGGCGAGCCGGTTGCGCAGGCCGACCGCGGTGAGCGAGTCGAAGCCGATCGCTCGGAACGCCTGGTCAGGGTCGATGTCCTGGGGTCCCGTGTGGCCCAGGACGACGGCCACATGGGTGCAGACCAGGTCGAGCAGCGCTTGGTCACGCTCGGCGTCGGGAAGTGCCGCGAGGCGTTCGGCCTCGCCGCCCGGTGCGCTCCGGTCCCCTGCGGCAGCCACGGGCCGCTGCCGTCGGGGTATCAGGTCACGCAGTACGGGCGACACGGCGCCGGCGTCGGCCTCGGCGCGCAGGTGGGTGGGATCGGTCCGGAGAGGGAAGAGGAGCGGGCCGCCTAGCCCGCGTGCGGCGTCGAAGAGGGCGAGTCCCTGGTCGGTGGGCAGCGCGGGGAACCCGGTGCGGTCAAGCCGCTGCACGTCGCCGCTGTCCAAGTGCCCGGTCATGCCACTGGCTTCGGCCCATGGGCTCCAGTCGAGGCAGAGCACGGGCGAGCCCTCCGCCGCGCGGCGCAGTGCCAGGGCGTCGAGAAAGGCACTCGCGGCGGCGTAGTTGCCCTGTCCGGGGTTGCCGAGGAGACCGGCCACCGAGGACATCAGGACCAGCATCGTCCCCGTGTGTGCCGTGAGGTCGTGCAGGTGGACCGAGGTGTCGGTCTTGGGGCGCAGGACACGGTCCAGTCGGTCCGGTGTGAGGGTATGGAGCAGTGCGTCGTCGAGGACACCGGCGGCGTGCACGACGGCGTCGGGGGCGGGGGATGTCGTGGCGAACAGCGCTTCCAGGGCGCCGCGGTCGGTGGCGTCGCAAGCCGTGACGGTCACGTCGGCGCCGAGGGCGGACAGTTCGGCGGTGAGGGCGTCGGCACCGGGCGCGGTCGGGCCGCGCCTGCTGGTGAGGACGAGTCGGCGCGTGCCGTACTCGCGTACGAGGTGCCGGGCCAGCAGGCCGCCGAGCGTGCCGGTGCCCCCCGTGATCAGCACGGTCTCCCACGGTCCGGGCCGGGCTACGGAGGTGCTTTCGGATGCCGGTCGGGTACGGGCCAGGCGCGGCACAAGGGCCTGCCCGGACCGCACGGCCACCTGTGGTTCGTCGGTCGCCAGTGCACAGGTCAGGGCGTCCTGGTCGAGTCGGTCGAGGTCCACCAGGCCGAAGCGGCCCGGGTGTTCGGACTGGGCACTGCGGATGAGTCCCCAACAGGCGGCAGCCGCGGGATCGGTGGGACAGGCGTCGGCGCCGGCGGCGACGGCTCCCGACGTCACCACGACCAGGCGAGCCTCTGCCAGATACTCGTCGGCCAGCCACTCCTGGATCAGACCGAGCACACGGGCGACCGCGGCGCGGGCGTGCTCAGCGAGAGGGCCGTCGTCGTGCGCCGCCAGAGACGCCAGCACCAGTCCGGGCACGGTACCAAGCCGCCCGGCCGCCCGGCTCAGTTCGCCGAGGGACGCGTACGCGCGCGTGCCCTTCGGGACGTAGGCAGGTGCCTCTCCCAGCACCGCGCAGTCGGTCAGGTCGACGGGACGGGGCGAGGTGGAGGACGGGCTCACCCACTCGAGTTCGAAGAGGGCTCCATCGCCCAACTGCCTCACTCCTGGCACCCGTTCCTCACCCATGGGGCGCAGGATCAGGGAGCCGACGGACAGCACGGGCTGCCCGGTCGGGTCGGTCGCGGTGAGCGTCACCTCCTCGGCGTCGCCCTTGGTGAGCCGGACACGCAGCTCTGTCGCACCGGACGCGTGCAGGCACACCTCGGACCAGGCGAACGGTACGAGCAGCCGGTCATCCGTCCGGTCGGCCAGGAGAGCGTGCAGAGCACTGTCCAGCAGAGCGGGATGCAGGCCGAAGGTGGCGTGCTCGGCGTCAAGCGCTACCTCTGCGAAGACCTCGTCACCCTGCCGCCAGGCCCGCCGCAGTCCCTGGAAGGCGGGACCGTAACCGTAACCGGACGCATGCGCCGACTCGTACAGGCCGGCGGTGTCGAGCAACTGGGCCTCGGTGGGCGGCCATGCCTCGAAGGGCTCAATGACCGGCGTCTCTCCGTGCCGCAGCACGGCCCGCGCGTGCCGGGTCCACGCCTCCGCTTCGTTTCCGTCAGCGTGCTCCGGACAGGCGTAGAAGGTGACAGTGCGCTCCCCGTCCGCCCCAGCGGCCTCGATCACGACCTGGACGCGCGTCGCACCCTGGTCCGCGAGGACCAGGGGCGTCTCCACCACCAGGTCGTCAACACGGGTGCAGCCGACCTCGTCACCCGCGTTGACCGCCAGTTCGACGAAGCCCGCGCCGGGCAACACGACCGTTCCGAACACCCGGTGGTCGGCCAGCCATGGATGCGTGCTCACCGACAACAGGCCGGTCAGCACGACCTGTCCCGTTCCGGCGACGCGCACCGCCGCGTCCAGCAGCGGGTGCCGAGACTTGCCCGTCTCCGCCGTGCCCTCCAGCCAGTAGTGGCGGTGCTGGAAGGCGTACGTGGGCAGATCCACCACCCGTGCGTCCGTGCCCGCGAAGGCGGCGGACCAGTCGACGTCCACGCCTCGCACGAACACCTCGGCCAGCGAGGTGAGCACCCGCGGGACACCGCCGTCGCCGCGGCGCAGAGTCCCGGT
>NZ_JBVIGA010000058.1:0-12121 GCF_055571035.1 Streptomyces malachitofuscus
CAACGGCCCTGAACCCGGGCGCAGCTTCCGCACGGTGCAGTCAGTTCCAGGAGCAGCCCCGGGCACCAGGCGCAGCAGGAAGTCCAGGAGGCGGCCGACGGCCGCGCGGGTGGCGGCGATGGGCGCGAAGGTCTCCCGGTCTGCACTCGCACCCAGCGGCATCCCGTTGACCGCGCCCCGGCCGGTGTTCGCGATCAGCCCCGTGACCAGCGCGGCGAACATGGAGAACACCGGAAAGGTGAAACAGCCGTGCAGGGCACCCAGCACGGCGACGACGGATGCGGATCCCGAAGCATCGGCGGACCCCTCACAACAAGCGATGGCACGCGACCGCGCCGGCACCCCCCTTTGGATGCTGCTCGGGCAGGTGTCGATCGTGAGGATCCCCGACCTCGGCCTGAACCCGGAAGGCGTGTGGTCGCGGGGTGGGGACTCTGGCTCCGTGGTGGTGAACGAGGGCAAAGAGATCGTCGCGTTGCACCGGGGCGGCGACGGCCTGGGCGGCTACGCCTCGGACTTCGCCCCGATCACGTTCACGTTCGGGCTGGGACTCTAGACACGGGCGGGGCGGCGTGGGTCGAAGAGGCGGGCGGGGATGGTCTCTGTCAGAGTTGCAAGAGGGCGTGGGTGAACCGCTCACCGCGGCCGAACGCCAGGACCTTCGACGCCCGCAGTGCGAACACTGCCACCACCTCATAGGACGCCCCCGCCCCCGCTGCTCACACGCATGACCGGAAGGCAGGGTGACGCCGCGCAGCCTCTGACTCTTGTGCGCTCGCCGTACCTGGAGCGACGCCATGCGACAGAGTCTTTCGGCACCAGGAGGTAACCATGATCCACGGCGGAAACGTGAAAATCATTCCGAGCTGGGTTCCTCAGACGATGATCCTCGATTTTTCATGGGACGACACCAAGCTGTCGGATCCTCGGCCGCAGGGACCTTGGTGGGGAGAGCTCGCCTTCCTCGTGTCTCGCGCCGCCAGCAACGAGGGTGAGTGGGATTGGGAGCCATCCGCGCAGCATCTGGAGTTGTGGGTGCCGGATGCAGATGTCCCTGGTTACCGCCACTTGGTAGCGGCGTTTGACCAGTTCACGCTTCCGTTGACCAATCCACCAAGTTCGGGCCCCGGAAAACTGGCTCCCGGCCTCGCACCGGTTGCTGGGGTGTTGTCTTTGACTTGGGAAAGCAGCTCCACACTGTGACCCATCACAACGACTCCACACTCACATCGCATACTCCACCGCAAGCACCTCCCTGACTGCCCCTGGCCGGCCATTCGAAGCAGTCCGCGTGCCGAAAGGACCGGAGTCGGGGCTGCAACAACCGACTCCCTCTACAGGCGCGATCACGAGGAGACAGACAGGAGGCTGGCACGTATCGCGATGACGGACTGCCACAGAGCCACTCGGTCAGCTTCGGGCCGAAGCTGCGAGGCCATCTGAGGACTGTCCCGTAAAAGATCTTCGGGACTTGGCGAAGGGCTATCCCATGGCCGCTCGGGCGGCGTCGAGGAACGCCAGACGGTGGTCCTCCAGGTAGTCCCGTACGCTCTCGCCGTCGGGCAAGCCGTCCCATACCGTCCTGTTGAGGTCGAGGAAGTACGCACGCGCCGCGTCATGCACGGGCAGGGAGAACTGAATGCGGATGAGCCGCTCGGCGACCCACAACCTGTTCATGACGTCCTGGGTCTTGAGGTGCCAGGGGTGCGTGTCGTCGAACTCGGAAGGCCGGCTGAACGCGCAGCGTTCGGCCTCGGCCGCCACCTCGATGAACCGCTCCAGCAGCGCCAGTCGTTCCGCGCGCCGAGCCTCCGACAGGGCGTTCTGCTGTCGTTGCTGTTCAGCGCGTTCCGCTGACAGCTGAGTCCTGTGCTGGACGAGGTAGGACAGCATGCCGCCGAGGACGACGCCGCCCAACGATATGAGTGACACCCAAACCTGACCCGACATGCTGGTCATCGTGCCACGCTATCGATCTTTGAGACGATCTCGCTGTGGCTGGTGTGATCACGGTGTCCGATCCGTCCTAAGCCCTTGGTGACGGGCCGTGGGAGCCGGGGGTTGCCACCAGTCCGTTCGAGCGCCGGGGGCGGATGCCCTTCGCTCATCCCGACCTTCCACAGTGCAGGTGGTGGCAGCCTCGCGGGCACCGAACGTACGCCTGGAGCCGTCTGGGCACTCGATCTCTATATCCAGAGCGGCACTCGTTGGCGTTGGTGGTGTGAGCCCGCCGCACGGTGACTTCCAGATATTCCAGAGCCGTCAAAGCTCCCGAGAAGACCGGGCTCATGGGGTGCCCAGGCGCACCGGCTCAGGCTCTGCCGTGGGCCTTCTGGGCCTGCCGCACCAGGGAGTCGACGACCACGGCGGCCAGCAGCACGCCTCCCGTGATCATGAACTGCACGGCGGCCTGGATGCCCAGCAGGGCCATGCCGGAGCCGATCGACTGGATGACCAGGATGCCGAGGAAGGCGGACCAGGTCGTGCCGTGTCCGCCGAACAGGCTGACGCCGCCGATGACGGCCGCAGCGATGGCGTTGAGCAGCAGCAGACCGGTGCCCGAGGTCTGGCTGGCCGACGTGATGCGCGAGGCCAGGAACAGGCCGCCGACCACCGCCATCGACGCGGAGACCGCGAACACCGAGATCCGCACCCGCACGATGTTGACGCCGGCCCGCCGCGCCGCCTCGGCACCGCCGCCGACGGCGTAGACCCGCCGTCCGTACGGTGTGCGCCGCAGCAGCAAGTCCAGCCCCGCGACGACGACGAGGAAGATCAGGAGGGCGAGCGGCAGGCCCCGGAACTGGTTGAGCACATAGGCGGCCGCGAAGACGATCACCCCCACCACGCCCGTGCGCAGCGCGATCTCGGAGAGGGAGCGGCGCGGCATCCCGGTGGCCCTGCGGTGCCGCCTGTCCCGGTACGAGGCGAGGAAGTACACGGCCGTGCCGAGCGCCGCCACGCCGTACGCCACGGCGACGCTGCCGAAGTAGTGTCTGGTCAACGTGGCGACCAGGCCTTCGTCGTCGAGGTTGACCGTGCCGCTGGTTCCCAGCAGGTACAGCATCAGGCCGCTCCAGCCGAGCAGTCCCGCCAGGGTCACCACGAACGCGGGCACGCCGACCCTGGCGTAGAAGAACCCGTGCACCAGCCCGATCGCCGTGCCGCAGAGGACCGCCACGATGACGGCGAGCCATTCCGCCATGCCGTTCTGCACGTTGAGCACGGCGAACATGACCGCCCCGAAGCCGCTGACGGAGCCGACCGACAGGTCGATCTCGCCGACCAGCAGCACGAAGACGATGCCGACCGCGATCAGCCCGGTGCCGACGATGTCGACGCTCAGGTTGGAGAGGTTGCGCGGCGAGAGGAAGTTGCTGTTGAGGCTCTGGAAGATCACCCAGATCAGAAGGAGCCCCAGGACGACCGGGAACGAGCCGAACTCGCCGCTGCTCATCCGGTGCCGGACGGTCTCGGCGTGGCCCTTGAGGTCGATGCGGCGCCCGCTCACCACTCGGCCTCCCCCGGGGGCGAGCCGCGGCGGGTCACGGCGTCCCCCGTGGCACCTGTGATGGAGGCGATGATCTGCTCGTGGGACGTGGTGTTCACATTGAAGAAGCCGTTGTTGCGGCCCAGGCGGAGTACCGCGGCGAGGTCGGCCACGGCCTTGACGTCGCCCATGTTGTGGCTGATGAGCAGGATGCCCAGGCCGTGGTCGCGCATCCGCTCGACCAGGTCGAGAACCTGGGCGGTCTGCTGGACGCCGAGGGATGCGGTGGGCTCGTCCAGGAGCACCACCTTGGGATCGCCGAGAAGCGAACGGGCGATGGCGACCGTCTGCCGCTGGCCTCCGGAGAGGGCAGCCACGGGGACGCGTACGTTGGGGATGCGGATGGCCAGGGTGCTCAGCAGGTCGCGGGTGCGGCGCTCCATCTCCACCTCGTCGAGGACACCGATCCGCCGGATCTCGCGCCCGAGGAAGAGGTTGCCGACGACGTCGAGGTTGTCGCACAGGGCGAGGTCCTGGTAGACGGTGGCGATGCCCAGGTGGGTGGCGTCGCGCGGGCGCCTGACGTGCACGGGCTCGCCCTGCCACTCGATGACGCCCCGGTCCGCCAGGCTGACTCCCGCGATCACCTTGACGAGAGTCGACTTGCCGGCGCCGTTGTCGCCCATCAGGGCGACCACCTCACCGGCGCGGATCGTCAGATCGACGTCCGCCAGCGCCTGGACGGCGCCGAAGTGCTTGGTGACACCGCGCAGGGCCAGGAGGGGAGGAACCGCCACGGGTACGCACCTCCTTTCCGTCCGATTACGACGTGAGTCCGGCCCTCTCGCAAGCCGGGGCGTACTTCGGGGTGCAAATCTGATCGATCGTGTACATACCATCCCTGACGAGGGTGTCCACGATGTTGTCGACGTTCACGGATACGGGGGTGAGCAGGACGGCCGGGATCCCCTGGTCGGTCGTGTTGTCGACCTCGTCCCCGGCGACGGCCCCGACGGGCTCGCCGCGGCTCAGCGCGACGGCTATCGCGGCGGCGGCACGGGCCTGCGGGGCAAAGGGCTTGTACACGGTCATGGTCTGCTCGCCCTCGACGATCCGCTGCACGGCGGCGAGCTCGGCGTCCTGGCCGGTGACGGGCGGCAGCGGGCTGATGTGGTTGGCCTTGAGGGCCGCGATGATGCCGAACGCGAGGGCGTCGTTGGCCGAGTACACGCCGTCGATGCCGTCCGGCCCGAGGGCGGCGATGGCACCGGTCATGTTCGCGTGGGCGTTCTCCGACCGCCAGCCGACGGTGTCGTACGACTTGCCGATCCTCACCTCCCCCGCCAGGACGGACAGCGCACCCTCCTCGAACCAGGCCGGGTTGGGGTCGGCCGGATCCCCGTTCATCATGACGATCTGCGGGCGGCCGGCCTTGGCGCCCATGGCCTTCAGCAGCGCCTCGCCCTGGAGCCTGCCGACCTCCGCGCCGTCGAAGGAGACGTACGCCGCTATCGGGCCCTCCGCGAGCCGGTCGTAGGAGACGACCGGCACGCTCGCGTCGGCCGCGTTCCGGACCGAGCTTTGCAGCGCCACCGAGTCCACGGGATCGAGGATCAGCACGTCCACCCCCTGAGTGATCATGGTTTCGATCTGCCTCTGCTGGGTGGCCACGTTGCCCTGGGCGTTGGCGTACTCGATGGTGCAGTCGGGGCAGAGCTCCCCTACCCGGTTCTCGATGAGCGGCCGGTCGAAGTTCTCCCAGCGGGCCGTGTAGGAGTCGGGCAGCAGCAGACCGATCTTCGCGGGCCCTCCCGCACCGCCTCTCCGTTCCGGAGCGGAGCCCGAGTCCGCCGCCTGCCCGCAGGCGGCCAGGCCCGCGAGGAGCGTCAGGACGGCCAGGAGGACGGCCGCTGTGCCCGGACGGTCCCGCAACTCGGGGTTGCGCACACGAACCACTTCCTCACTCCGTTCGGCTGCCCGGCCGCTGCTCCGGCTGTCCGTCGCGGGGCTCACCCTGGGGTACGACGATCTCGCTCCACACCTGCTTGCCTCCGCTCACCGGCACCGATCCCCAGGCTGCCGACATCGCCTCGACGAGGAGGATGCCGCGGCCCCCGGTGGCCTCCCAGTCCACGATCACCGGCTTGGCCGGCGCCCGCGGCGACGAGTCGGACACCGCGATACGCAGCCGGTCCCCGGCGCGGGTGAGGTCCAGGCGCACCGCGCCGTGGGTGTGCAGCAGGGCGTTGGTGACCAACTCCGAGACGATCAGCAGGACGACGTCGGCATCCTGCGTCACGTCCCACGCGCGCAGGGTGCGCGCAGTGAAGCGGCGCGCGTGCATCACCGCGTCCGGCAGCCGCCACGCCGTCCAGCCGGCCCGGATCGGCCGGACTGCCATCCCGTCGTAGCGCAGGATGAGCAGCGCCACGTCGTCGTCGCGTCGGCCGGGACCACCGAGCAGCGCGTCGGCCACCCGGCCCGCGTCGGACGGGTCGGTGACGGCGAGCACGTCACGCACGCGGCGGATGCCCTCCTCCAGAGGAAGGCTCGCGGACTCGACCAGGCCGTCGGTCATCATGGCCACGACGGCGCCGGGGGCGAGTTCGACCGAGGTGAGGGGGAAGTCGGCCTCGCCGAGCACTCCCAGCGGCGGCCCGCCCTCGGCGGTCACCTCCTCGGTGGTGCCGTCCGGATGCCGCAGCAGCGGCTGCAGATGCCCGGCCCGCACGATCCAGGCCATGCCCTCCTCCATGTCCAGCTCGACGTAGCAGCAGGTGGCGAACAGGTCGGTCTCCATGCCGACGAGCAGCCGGTTGGCGTGCGAGAGGACCACATCGGGCGGGTGTCCCTCCACCGCGTAGGCACGGATCGCCGTGCGCATCTGGCCCATGATCGTCGCGGCTCCGGCGCTGTGCCCTTGTACGTCCCCGATGACCAGGGCCGCCCGGCCGTCGGTCAGCGGGATGACGTCGTACCAGTCCCCGCCCACGTCGAGCCCGGTCATCGCGGGCAGGTAGCGGGCCACGGCCACCCCGCCGGGGAGCGTCGGGAGACTGCGGGGCAGCAGGCTGCGCTGCAGCATGGTGGCGAGCTCGTGCTTGGCGTCGTATGCCTGCGCGCGCATCAGGGCCTGGCCCACCAGACCCGCCGTCGCGGTCAGCAGCGACCGCTCCTCGGGGCTGAACGCGTGCTCCCGGTCCCAGCCGACCAGGCACACGCCGACCTCCCGGCCCTGGGCGGGCAGCGGAAGGACAGCGAGACCGCCGGGCCCGACACCCGCGAGGCCGGGCTCGAGGTCCGTTCCCGCGGCCCACAGGCTCATACGCCCCTCGCGCAGCACGGTCTCCAGCGTGGGCAGGACGCGGGTCGGGGCGTCCGGCCACTCGCCTCGCCATTCGGACCGCCAGGATTCCGGCCAGGCCCTGGAGTCCGGCGGGTCGAGCACGGTGACCACCATCCGATCGCCCTCGATCTCCGCGAGCGCCATCCGGTCGGCGCCCAGCGGCTCGCGCAACGCGGCCACCACCGCCCGGCTCACATCACGGACAGTCATCGTGTTGGCTAGCACGGCGGACAGCCACTGGACCCGCGAGACCTCGTCTGCCCGGGGGCGCAGGTGCGAGGCGTCGGCGACCACCGCCAGCACGCGCTCCGGCCTGCCGGCGGCACCGGCGAGCACCCGGCAGCGCAGCCGCAGCCAGCGCTGCTCACCGGTCGGCCGTCGGACGCGGAACTCCAGCTCGCGGCTGCCGGAAGCCATCTGACCGGGCTCGACGACGGACATCAGGGCGGGCACGTCGTCCGGGACGGTGTGCGCGAGCAGGGTCGCCACCTGGCCGTCGAAGTCGTCCGGAGCGATGCCGACCAGGTTGAGCAACCGTTCGTCGGCGTCGATCCGACCGGTGCTCAGGGCCAGGGTGAACGAGCCGACGTCGAGGTGGTCCAGGGCCGACTGCGCCCCTGACGACGTCGCGGGATCGCGGCTCCGGGGCTCCTCCGGCGGGCAGCCCGGCCGGTCCTCCGGGTGGCCGTCGCTTTGTTCGCCCGGCCCGCCGCTCGCCTGGAGGTGCGCGGCGACCTGGTCGGCGTACAGCTCCAGAAAGCCGCGGCGGTCGTCGCCGAAGCCGTCGGCAGCGTCGTCCACGACGACCAGGCAGCCCAGCCGCCTGCCGTCCGCACCCAGGGGCAGCACGCCCAGCGACGTCCCAGGTGGCAGGGCCCCGGGAGCGCTGTCGCGGTAGGCTGCGAGCTCTGCGGAGCCCAGCCACAGCGGCCAGCCCCGCTGGTAGGCCTCGGCGACGGCGGACCGCCCCGTCAGGGCGTAGCCCGTCGGCAGCCCGTACCGGGCGACGGGGCCGGCGGACCCTGCCAGCCGGAGCTCGTCCCCCTCGCCCACCGTGTAGACAGCTGCCAGCGCCGTGCCCGCGAAAGTCCGAACCTGCGCGGTCACGGCCTGCTCCGCCGTGTGCTGCCGACCGGCCCCGGCGTAGGGCGGCCCGCCCCTCAGTCCCGACCGGGGCCCGGGAACGTCGGCCCCGGCACCGTCATCATTGGGCATCTCGTCATCCCACCGTCACCCCCTGCTGCGAGTTCTGGCAGACAAGGGCGTGAAGGGCGCTCACACCTCTCAGAATGACACAGCCGTGGCAACTCGCCACGGCTCGCGCGGCGCCGCAGGCGTCGGGCACCACCGCGGAGCAACGATCCCCCACGCGGACGCTGCCTGCGGCCTTCGCCCCGGGACCGTCGCAGCCTGCTCCTCCAAGGCGGCGAGGACGCCCTCGACCGGCCGCTCCGCCGAGGCCCCCCGGTCGCCGACAGCAGGGCCCGGGCCTCGTTGCGGGGGTGCCGTACCGGCGGCCAGCGGGTGCCGTAAGGAACGTTTCGCCGGAGGGCCGGGCGGCGGCCGGACCGATGCCGAGGCCTGTGCGGGGCCGGTCCTGCCGGGCCTTCCCGCGGGCACGGCCGCCCGGACGGGACGCTGCGGGAGCGAAGGGTGGAACACTCGGTTCCGGAGAGGCAGGCTGTATCCATGCGAGCGCGCTTTCGCAGCACAGCTCCTCCGCCGTGCGTGGACAGCCGCAGCCGGTTCCTCGTCCGATTCGCGCGGTGGGTACCGTTCGCGGTGGTACTGATCGCGCTGGGCATCGAATTCTCACCGGCCAACTTCCTGGTCACCGGCACCTTCCTCACCGCGATGCCGGCGGTGGCCGCGTTGACGATGGGGCCGAAGGGCATCCTCTCGGTGACGGCTCTCGCCCTGTTCACCGACCTGGTCTCCCCCGCCTACGACCACGCGTACTACAGCAACATCGCGAGTCTGCTCCTGGTGTCCCTGGCCAGTGTCACGATGAGCAACGCCATCCGCACACGCAGGGAGGACGAGCTCGACCAGGTCCGCCGGATCGCCATGGCAGCCCAGGAGGCCATCTTGCATCCGGTACCCGCACGGCTGGGACCGGTGCGGGCGGCCAGCATGTACCTCGCCGCCGAGACGGGGGCGCAGATCGGCGGTGACTTCTGCGAGGCCTTGCAGACGAGGTACGGGGTCCGGCTGATCGTGGGAGACGTCCGGGGCAAAGGGCTGCCTGCCGTGCGTGCGGCCGCAGCCGTGCTCAGTGCGTTCCGGGTGACCGCGCACTACGAGGAGGAACTCGCGGAGGTGATGAACCACTGCGAGGCCACGCTGCGACAGGAGCGCGCCGTGCCCGGTGCGGTCAGTCAGGAGGTTCTGCTGGAGGGTTTCGTCACCGTGCTCATCGCCCAGGTGTCCGACACACCCGAGGGCCAGGTCCTCAACTGCGGCCACCCGCCACCACTGGTACTGCGCCGGGGGAAGGTCCACGCGCTGATGCCGGCCTCACCGCTGCCGCCTCTCGGCCTGGAGGACCTCTTCACCGGGCCTCCCGCGAGGTTGGACAGTCATCCCTTCGCACCCGGCGACCGTCTGCTGCTGTACACCGACGGTGTGATCGAAGCCCGCGACCCCGACCACCACGACTTCTTCGCCCTGCCCGAGGCCATGGAGGCCGTGCACCCCTGTACCCCCCACGAGTTCCTGGAAGAGCTCCACCGCAGACTGATCGGCCACACCGACGACCGCCTGGCGGACGACGCGGCGATGCTGCTCGTCGACCGTCTCAGCGACGAAGAGGCCGACGAGCAGCCGGCGCAGCTGCCGTCCCCCGGGTGACGGACAGGCAGTTCCCCGTCCACGTCCCGAGCCTGGCGGGATCCGCCCAGCCGAGGCGCTCGGTCATACCACGGGAGGTGCCGGTCCGGGGCTCACCTGTGGATCCCCGGGGCTCCTGCGACTTCGCGGCGGATGCGCGCCGATCCTCACCGCTCGGCGCGGGCGGGGGTGAAGTGGTCGCTCAGCCCACGACGTGGGTGGCACCGGGGGTGTTACGGAGAATCCAGTGCAGGTAGGAGGTCACGCGCGTGTGGACGCCGGGGCTGTCGGTGGCGCAGCCCTCGCCGCGGGAGATGACGCCGATCACGAGGGACGGCGGCAGTCCACTCGGTCGACCGGGAAACCGATTACCGACGCAGCATGATCGAGCGCTGCTTCAGCCGGCTCGAAGGCTTCCGCGGCATCACCTACGACAAGACCTCCACCTCCTACGGAACGGCGGTCGCCCTCGCGTCATTCCTGCTCTGGGCAAGATCCGTTCGACCGTGGCTGTGCTGTTCGGCGGAACGCTCGGATACTGCGCCGACGAGCGGGGCGCTCTCACCTGCGAAGGCGCAGGCGCCGGCACGGACGCATGCGATGAGGGCTCGGGTCCCCTGCGCACCCGTGTCGGCGGAGTGGATCCCGGAGCCGGTGATCTCGCCGATGTGGCCGAGCTGTTCCGGGTCCTCCCCGGGCAGGTAGTCCCTGACCACGGTCGCCCACACTCCTTCACGGCGTGCACTCGCTGATCGGGCAGGGAGGGGCCTGGTCACGGTCGAGGTCGGCCAGGAAGCCGAGCGGGGTGGTGAACACGTCCGGCCGCCGGTCGCAGGCGATGAGTGACTGCCGGAGCGGCATGAGGTGCTCCTCGGTGCCCTGCTCGGCGATCTCGTACAGCGTGCGCGGCGGGCGCCGACCGTCGCGGTGTGCGGCATTGTCCTCTTCCTCGCCCGGCAGCAGGCGCCGGTGCGGGCGTTTGCGGTGCGGCACGACCATTCCGCAGTTGAGGTAGGCGCCGTCGCCCAGGACGGTCACGCCCTGGCAGCGATCGCTCAGTCCTGAGGCCCGCCAGGCGTGCGCGTCAGCGGTGGGGCCCGGCACCGGGCGGGCGGCCGCGATCACCAGTCGGGTGTCGGCATCGAAGATGACCTGCACTTTCGCGGAGAACCGGTAGTTGCGTGACGATGAGCCGACGTGCCGGTCGCGGCCCGGGACCGGGGTGCCGTCCACAATCCACAACCGGTTCGCCGCATCGAACTGACGGGAGACGGGCTCGAGCGCCGGCAGCGGACCAAGCCGCTGGACCACACGGCACACCGTCGAGGAAGAGACGCCGAACAGCGGGCCCAGATGCCGCATGGTCAGGTTCGTGCGGTAGTACACCGCCACCATCAGCACCCGATCGGCCAGCGGCAGCGACCACGGCCGGCCCCGCAGGGTGCCGTTGCCGCCCCGCTCCCGCACCACCTTCAACAGTCCCGAGAACTGCGTCACCCGCAGCCACGTGAACGTCTCCACCCACACCCGCTCAGCACGTAAGACCCCGGCCATGCAGAAGAGACGCCCGGATCAGAGCCTTGTGCAACGCCCTTGGGCGGTATCCCGCTCGTCCAGCCACTTGAGAATGGCCTGGTTCGTTTCTTCCGGCCTCTCCTGCTGGATCCAGTGGCCGCAGTCCAGGCTGACCACTTCCGCGTTGGGTACGAACTCTGCCAGGTTTTCTGACCTTGCGACGGGGTCGCGGTCGCCGTAGATCATGAGGGCGGGCCGGTGGATGATCGGGTCCACGGCCGCCAGGAGGCGCCAGTTGCGGTCGAGGTTCCGGTACCAGTTGATGCCGCCGGTGAAACCGGATGTCTCGAAGAGGGAGAAGCGGTTGGCCTTGGTGAGCACCTCGAACATCGCCTGCGCCGCTGGGTCGGCGGCGATCGCGGCTCGCAGGTCGGGCGGCACCTCCGCTTCCGACTGCGGCGTATAGGCGGCCGTCCACCGCCCGTCGGCCTTCGCGGCGTCCACCGCGGCGCGACCGGCGGGCAGCATCAGCCGGCCGCCTCGAGGATGGCCGCGGCCTCGTCTCGATACCTGTCGACTACGCAGACAGGGGCAGCGGTGACCGAAGCGCCCGGGGACAGCATCCAAGAGGGCTTGAAACCCGAGGATCCCTGCTGCACGGCACAGCCGGAGATCACACCCTCGATCCCACCTCCCTCGCGGCCCGTGTGCTGCACCGCGTGCGCAAGCGCAAGGGCGGCAAGTTCTTGCGCCTGGGTGTCGTTGAACGCGCCGCCGTAGACCTTCCGATCGGCGTCCGTGCCGTCGAATCGACGACTGCTTCCCTTGTCGGCGACGCTTGAAAGTTGGTTCTGGATCACTTTCAGTGCTGGAGCCACGGAGGGTCACCACAACCGCGATCATGAACGGCTGTGGCTGATGTACTCCTCCAGGACCTGTGG
>NZ_JBVIGA010000059.1:0-11155 GCF_055571035.1 Streptomyces malachitofuscus
CCGATCCAGATCACCGGCCAGCACCTCACGCAACGACCAGTCCACCAACGGGGCCAGCGCCGCCTCACACTCCGCCATCCGCTCACCGAACACCGCCAAGCCGTCCCACAACTCAAGCCCCATCCCCGCCCACTGCGCCCCCTGCCCCGGAAACACCAACACCGGGCTTTGTGACAAGTCAGCGACGCCGGTGACGGCATGAGTGGAGAGGTGTTCGAGGGCGTTGACCAGATCAGCGTGCTCGTCGGCGACGATCACCGCGCGGTGCGACAGCCGCGTGCGTGTGGAGGCCAACGACAGTGCTACTTCGGCCGGTTGGGCATCGGGCCTGTCTGTCAGGAAGTCCCGGAGTCGCTTCGCCTGCGCCTGCAAAGCCTCCGCCGAGCCGCCCGACACCACGAACGGCAGCATCCGGTGTCCGTTCCGGGAAGGCGCCGCTTCTTCCGCCGGCAGGCCGGTGTCGGGCGCCTGCTCCACGATGACGTGGGCGTTGGTGCCGCTGATCCCGAACGACGACACACCCGCCCGACGCGGACGCTCCCCCGCCTCCCACGGCCGCGACTCGGTCAGCAGCGACACCGCACCCGACGACCAGTCCACATGCGGCGACGGCTCATCCACATGCAACGTCCGCGGCAACGTCCCCTGCCGCATCGCCATCACCATCTTGATCACACCCGCCACACCCGCCGCCGCCTGCGAGTGGCCGATGTTGGACTTCACAGAGCCCAGCCACAGCGGACCGTGCTCCCCGCGGTCCCGCCCGTACGTGGCCAACAGTGCCTGGGCCTCGATCGGATCGCCGAGGGTTGTACCCGTCCCGTGAGCCTCGACCGCGTCCACCTCGGACGGGCTCAGACGGGCGTCGGCCAGCGCCGCGCGAACGACTGCTTCCTGGGACGGACCGTTGGGTGCGGTGAGGCCGTTGGAGGCGCCGTCCTGGTTGACGGCCGATCCCCGTACCACGGCCAGCACCCGGTGTCCCTTGGCGAGCGCGTCCGACAACCGCTCCAGAAGGATGACGCCCACGCCCTCCGCCCATGCCGTGCCGTCGGCGGCGGCCGCGAAGGGTTTGCAGCGTCCGTCGGCGGCCAGTGCCCGCTGGCGGCTGAACTCGACGAACTCGATGGGGATGGGCATGACGGTGACCCCGCCCGCGAGGGCCAGCGAGCACTCGCCGCTGCGCAGCGACCTCACCGCCAGGTGCAGCGCGACCAGGGACGAGGAGCAGGCGGTGTCGACGGTGACGGCCGGTCCCTCCAGGCCGAAGGAGTAGGCGACCCGTCCCGAGAGCACACTGCCGATGTTGCCGGTGAGCGAATACCCTTCCGTGTCCTCGCGAGCCTGCTGCATGCCGGCCAGGTAGCCGAAGTAGCCGGCGCCGACGAACACGCCCGTGGAGCTTCCTCGTAGGGACTCGGTGGGCATTCCAGCGCGTTCGAACAGTTCCCAGGACGTCTCGAGGATCTGGCGCTGCTGTGGGTCCATGGCAAGCGCCTCGCGCGGCGAAATGCCGAACAGTCCGGCGTCGAACCGGTCGGCGTCGTGCAGGAATCCGCCCTCGCGGGTGTACGACGTCCCGGACCGGTCGGGGTCGGGGTCGTAGAGACCGGTCAGGTCCCAGCCGCGGTTGGTGGGGAACCCGGTGATGGCGTCACGGCCGTTCTCGACGACGCTCCACAGATCCTCCGGGGAGGACACTCCGCCGGGATAGCGGCAGGCCATGCCCACGATGGCGATGGGTTCCCGTGTCCCCTCCTCCGCGTCGCGCAATCGGCGCCGGGTGTCGTGGAGTTCCGCGGCGACCTTCTTGAGGTAGTCGACCAGTTTGTCGTCGCCGTTGCTCATGAGACGCCCAGCTCCTTCTCGACGAAGTCCAGGACCTCTTCGGCCGAAGCCTCCTGCAGCTTGTCGGCCACGCGGCCGTCGCCGTTCGGATCTACTGCCTCGCGCCACCTGCGCAGCAGCCGCTCGAGACGCACCGTGACCTGCTCCCGCTCGCCGGGGTCGTCGGGGATCAGCGCGAAGGCCTGCTCGAAGCGGTCGAGTTGCTCGGTCAGAGCGCGTTCGGCGGGCTCCGCCGTGATGAGTTCGGCGCGCAGATGGCTCGCCAGCCGCTCGGGGGTCGGGTGGTCGAAGATCAGTGTCGCCGGGAGCCTGGAACCGGCGGCCCGGCTCAGGCGGTTGCGCAGTTCGACGGCGGCCAGCGAGTCGAAGCCGAGGGCCTTGAAGGTGACCTTGCCGTCCACCGTGTCGGGGGTGGGGTGGCCGAGGACGGTGGCGGTGTGTGTTCGGACCAGGTCCAGCAGGGCACGGTCGCGGTCGGCCTCGCTGAGCGCCGCGAGTCGTTCGCCCAGGGACGCGGTCGCACCGCCGTCTCCGTTGCCGCCGACGGCGGCGCGGGCCATCACCCGCGCTCCGTCGCCACCGGCGAGGCCTTGTAGCACCACGGGGAGCGCACCTTGGGCGGCCTGGTCTCGCAGAGCCTGCCGGTCGAACGCCGCCGGCACCATCACGGCGCCGCCGGTGCCCAGCGCTCGGTCCATGAGTTCCAAGGCCCGGTCGCTGTCCAGGGCGAGGACGCCGAACCTCCTCAGCCGTCCCTCGTCCACCGCGGACAGCCCCGAGGTCATCCCGCTTTCCTGAGCCCACTGTCCCCACGCCAGGGATACGGCCGGCAGGCCCTCGGACTGCCGCCAGGTCGCCAGGGCGTCCACGTAGGCGTTGGCGGCCGCGTAGTTGCCCTGCCCGGGACTGCCCAGCACACCCGCGACCGAGGAGAAGAGCACGAACGCGGTCAGGTCGAGGTCACGGGTGAGCTCGTGCAGGTTCCAGGCCGCCTCCACCTTCGGCCGCAGAACGGCCCGCAACCGCTCCGGAGTCAGAGCACTCACCACACCGTCATCGAGCACACCCGCCGCATGCACCACCCCACGCAACGGACGCTCAGCCGGAATCGCCGCCAGCACCGCGGCGAGTTCCCGCCGGTCGGCGGCATCACACCGCACAACCCGCACCACAGCGCCCAACTCGCCCAACTCATCGCGGAGTTCGGCCGCTCCCGGGGCGTCCATCCCACGGCGGCTGCACAGCACCAGCGACCGCGCCCCATGGGCCCGCACCAGATGCCGGGCCACCAGACCACCCAACGTGCCGGTACCGCCCGTGATCAGCACCGTCCCGTCCCCGCCCCAGCACGGCCGGGGCACGGTCAGCACCAGCTTCCCCACATGCCGGGCCTGACTCATGAACCGCAAGGCCTCCTCGGCCCGACGGATGTCCCAGGTGTCGACGGGGAGCGGGGAGAAGGTGCCGTCCTCCAGGAGTTCCACGATCCGACGCAGCATGGGGCCCAGGTGATCGGGGCCGGGGTCCAGTACGTCGAAGGCTTGGTAGTGGATGCCCGGGAACGCCTCCGCGTCCCGCACATCCGTCTTCCCCATCTCGACGAACCGGCCACCCTCCACCACCAACGACGCCGACGCCTCCACGAACTCCCCCGCCAACGAGTTCAACACCACATCAACCCGCGGGAACCGCTCCACAAAACCCAGCGAACGCGACGAGGCAATATGAGCGTCATCCAGCCCCAACGACCGAAGCACACCCCACTTGCCCTCACTCGCCGTACCGAACACCTCCGCCCCCACCCACCGCGCCACCTGCACCGCCGCCTGCCCCACCCCACCACTGGCCGCATGCACCAACACCCGCTGACCAGCCCGCAAACCCCCCAACACCACCAACCCGTACCAAGCCGTCAAAAACGCAACCGGCACCGACGCCGCCCGCACAAACGACCACCCCACAGGAACACCGACCACCAACCGCCCATCCACCACCACCACATCACCGAACGCACCCGACACCAGACCCATCACACGATCACCCACACCCAGACCCGACACACCAGGCCCCACCTCGACCACCACACCCGCCGCCTCGCTGCCGAGCTGGGCGCGGCCGGGGTACATGCCGAGGGCGATCAGCACATCGCGGAAGTTCAGGCCGCCGGCGTGGACCTCGACCCGCACCTCACCCGGTCCGAGGGGGCGAACGGCGTCGTCGGAGGGGGTGAGGGCGAGGCCTTGGAGGGTGCCCCCGCCGGTGCTGTGCAGCCGCCAGCCCGACTCGCCCGGCAGTGCGAGGGTGCTGTGGGGGCGGGTCAGGCGGGGTGCGTGCAGGACGCCGTCGCGGACGGCGGTCTGAGGTGCGGCGGTTTCGATCGCCGCGGTGAGGGACGGGCTGTCGATGTGGTCGAGGTCGATGAGTGCGATCCGTCCGGGGTTCTCGGTCTGCGCCGAGCGCAGCAGTCCCCAGACGGGGGCCCAGTCCGGGCGTGCCGGAGTCTCGTCCGGGCCGGTGGTGACGGCCATGCGGGTCACGACGACGAGGCGGGAGTTCTCGCTGCGCGGGTCGGCCAGCCACTCCTGGACCGTGCGCAGCACCGCGGTGAGCCGGGACAGGGCGGACGCGGGCGAGTCCTCGTCGTCGGGTGGAGCGACGCAGGGCAGGACGACGGCCTCGGGGAAGGCGTCGTCGTGCGTCTGCCGCAGTTCGTCCCAGTCGCCGACCGTGCGGAACGCCTCGTGCAGGTCGGGGCCGAGGTCGGTGCCCACGACGACGGGCAGTGACGGGGTCGATGTGTGTGCCGGTTCGAAGGGCACCCAGTCCAGTCGGAACTGCGCCTCGTCGTCTGCCGGTTGCCCGGCCGCCGTCCGCAGTGCGGCGAGCATTTCAGGTGTGAGGGCCTTCAGTTGGAGCTCTTCGATGTCGATCAGGGCTGCGCCGAGGGAATCGGCCGCGGTGAGCGACACCGTCGAGGGGCCGGTACGGGTCAGTCGCACGCGCAACGCCGTGGCGCCGACCGCGTGGAGGGTGACGCCGGTCCAGCCGAAGGGCAGCAGCGTCCCCTCGCCGTCGTCCAGTGCGACGAGCCGGCTGATCTGGAGTGCGCCGTCCAGTGCGGCGGGGTGCAAGCCGAATCGGGCGGCTGTGGTGTGCTGCGTGTCGGGGAGTTCGATCTCGGCGAGGAGTTCGTCCCCGCACCGCCAGGCGGCGCGCACGGTGCGGAACGTGGGTCCGTATCCGTAGCCGGCGTCCGCGGTGCCGTCGTAGAACGCCGCGATGTCGACGGGTTCGGCGTCCGTGGGCGGCCACGCGGTCAGGCCCGGGTCCCGGTCCGAGGGCACGGCCGGGGCGATCTCGCCGGTGGCGTGCTGGGTCCAGGGCTGGTCCGTGGGCGCGCGATCGGGACGCGAGTGGACGGTCAGGGGGCGCCTGCCGCTCTCGTCGGGTTCGCCGACCCATACCTGGAAGGTGACGGCGGTCGTGTCGTCCAGGATCAGGGGCGAGGTCAGTGTCAGGTCGGTGAGGCGGTCGCAGCCCACCTCGTGGGCGGCGCGCAGGGCGGTCTCGACGAAGGCCGTGCCGGGCAGCAGGACCGTTGCGCCCACTGTGTGGTCGGCGAGCCAGGGCAGGAGGGCGAGGGACAGCCTGCCTGTGAGGACGTACTCGTCGGCGTGGGCGACCTGTACGGCCGCGCCGAGCAGCGGGTGGTCGGCTGCGCGCAGCCCGGCCGCGTCGACGTCCCCGACGCCCGGCGCGCCCTCCAGCCAGTACCGCTGCCGCTGGAAGGCGTACGTCGGCAAGTCGGTGTGTCCGTGGGGGGTGGCGGGCAGGGCGGCGGCCCAGGTGACGGAGGTGCCCTGGGTCCACAGGCGGGCGAGCGCGGTGAGCAGGGCGCGGCTCTCCGTGCCGTCCGCGCGCGGTGCGGCGGTGGCCACCACGGCGGGATCGCCGGGCAGCGCGGCCAGGCAGTCGTCGACGAGCGGGGCGAGCACCGGGCGGGGGCCGAGTTCGAGGAAGGCGTCGACGCCCCGCTCCCGCAGTGCGGCGACGACGTCGGCGAAACGCACTGTTCGCCGGATGTGGTCGGCCCAGTAATCCGGGCCGGCCAGTTCTTCCTCGCCCAGAGGCGCTCCGGTGACATTCGAGATCACCGGTATGCTGGGGGTGTCGTAGGACAGCCCCGCGACGGCCCGCTTGAAGTCGTCGAGCATGGGTTCCATCAGCGGGGAGTGGAAGGCATGCGACACCTTGAGGCGGCGGGTCCTGCGTCCGAGGGGGGCGAAGTGGTCCGCGACGCGCGCCACTTCGTCGGCGGAGCCGGAGATCGTGACCGAGGTCGGGCCGTTGACCGCGGCCAGGCCGACGCTGCCGGTGTGCGGGGCGAGCAGGGGAAGGATCTCCTCCTCGGTGGCCTCCACGGAGACCATGGCGCCGCCGGGGGGCAGGGCCTGCATGAGCCGGCCGCGTGCCAGGACGAGCGTCACCGCGTCCGGCAGCGAGAACACTCCGGCCACATGGGCGGCCACGATCTCGCCGATGGAGTGGCCCGCGACGGCCTCGGGCCGCAGTCCGAAGGACTCGGCCAGCCGGTACATGGCGCGCTCTAAGGCGAACAGGGCGCACTGGGTGTACAGGGTCTGGTCGAGCAGGTCGTCCGGGGAGCCTTCGATGACCTGTGTGAGGGGCTGGTCCAGGTGGGCGTCGAAGGCCGCGCACGCCTCGTCGAAGGCCTCCGCGAAGACGGGGTGTGCCTCGTGGAGTTCGCGGCCCATGCCGACGCGTTGCGCTCCTTGGCCGCTGAAGAGCACCGCGAGCCTCGGTGCCGGCCCGTCCAGGGTGCCGGTCTCGACTCCGGTGGCCGCGCCTTCTTGGGCCAGCGCGGCCAGTCCGGCGACGGCTTCCGTGTGGTCGGCGGCGATGACGACGCCTCGGTGGTCGAAGGCCGTCCGAGCCGAGGCCGTCGCACGCGCCACGTCGGTGATGGGCTCGGCGGGCCGGTCCGTGAGCCACGTCCGCAGCCGTTCCGCCTGGTCGGCGAGGGCGTCGGCGGATTTGGCCGACAGGAGGAGGGGGAGTTCTCGGGCGGGCGGCGGTGCGTCCGCTTCCGTGGACGGAGTGGGGGTAGTGATGGTCGTCGGGGGTTCTTCCAGGACGACGTGGGCGTTGGTGCCGCTGATGCCGAAGGAGGAGACGGCCGCGCGGCGGGGCTCGCCCTGTCGCGGCCAGGGCCTGGCGTGGTCGAGCAGCGCGATCGCGCCGGACTCCCAGGCGACGTGGGGGGTCGGCTCGCCCAGGTGCAGTGTGGCGGGCAGTTCGTCGTGCCGCATCGCCATGACCATCTTGATCACGCCCGCGACGCCGGCGGCCGTCTGGGTGTGCCCGATGTTCGACTTGAGGGAGCCCAGCCACAGGGGGCGGTCGGTGGGCCGGTCGGCGCCGTAGGTCGCGAGCAGCGCCTGTGCCTCGATGGGGTCGCCGAGGGCGGTGCCCGTGCCGTGGCCCTCCACGGCGTCCACCTCGGCCGGCCGTAGGCCCGCGGCGGCCAGCGCGGCACGGATGACCCGCTGCTGCGAGGGGCCGTTGGGGGCGGTCAGTCCGTTGGAGGCGCCGTCCTGGTTGACGGCCGTACCGCGTACGACGCCGAGGACGGGGTGTCCGTTGCGCAGGGCGTCCGACAGTCGTTCCACCAGCAGCACACCGGCGCCCTCGGCCCAGGCGGTGCCGTCGGCGGCCGCCGCGAACGGCTTGCACCTCCCGTCCGGGGCCAGTCCGCGCTGGCGGCTGAACTCCACGAACACGTGTGGGGTGGCCATCACGGTCACTCCGCCCGCCAGCGCCATCGAGCACTCCCCGGCGCGCACCGCCTGCGCGGCCAGGTGCAGAGCGACCAGGGAGGACGAACACGCGGTGTCCACCGTGACGGCGGGGCCCTCGAAGCCGAAGGTGTAGGCGACGCGGCCGCAGACCACGCTGCCCTGGGTCCCGGTCACCGTGTAGCCCTCCACCTCGGCCGGGGTGTGGGTCAGGGCAGTGCCGTAGTCGTGATGCATGATCCCGGCGAACACGCCGACGCGTTCGCCGCGCAGCCCGGTCGGGTCGATCCCGGCCCGTTCGAGCACTTCCCAGGAGATCTCCAGCATCAGCCGCTGCTGGGGGTCCATCGCCAGCGCCTCACGCGGCGAGATGCCGAAGAACCCGGCGTCGAAGTCGGCGGCGTCGTACAGGAATCCGCCTTCCCTGGTGTACGAGGTCCCGGAGCGTTCGGGGTCGGGGTCGTACAGCCGTGCCAGGTCCCATCCGCGGTCTGCGGGGAACGTGCCGATGGCGTCGCCGCCGGTCGCGACGAGCCGCCACAGGTCCTCGGGGGAGGCGACGCCTCCGGGGTAGCGGCAGGCCATGGCCACGATGGCGATGGGCTCGTCCACCGGCGCGGCCACGACGGTACGGGGCTCGGCGGTCGCCGAAGCGGCGCCGCGCAGGTGGGTGTGCAGGAGTTGCACCAGGGAGTCCGGCGTCGGGTGGTCGTAGATCATCGTGGCGGGCAGGCGCAGTCCCGTCGCCGCGTTCAGCCGGTTGCGCAGTTCCAGCGCGGTCAGCGAGTCGAAGCCGATCTCCTTGAAGGCCAGCCCGCCGTCGATCGTCGCCGGGGAGGCGTGCCCCAGCACGGCCGCGACATGCGTACGCACCAGGTCGCGCAGCAGCTCGGACCGGTCGTCCTCGGCGAGCGCGGCCAGCCGCCGTGTCAACGACCGCGCGGACCCCGCCGCCGTACGCGGTCCGGTCCCGAGCCGGGTTCCGGCCAGGGCGCGCAGCAGGGGCGGTACGACGGTGTCGGCGGCCTTGCGGCGCAGCGCGCCCAGGTCCAGGCGTGCGGGCACGGCGAGCGCCTCGTCCAGGGCGAGGGCTGCGTCGAACAGGGCCCCGCCCGACTCGGTGGGCAGCGGCAGCAGGCCGGCCAGGGCCATGCGGGCCAGGTCGCGCTCTTCGACGCGTTCGCTCATGCCGCCGCCGGTCGGTGCCCACGTTCCCCAGGCGAGGGAGACGGCGGGAAGGCCTTCGGCGCGCCTGCGCTGGGCCAGGGCGTCGAGGAAGGTGTTGGCTGCCGCGTAGTTGGCCTGTCCTGGGCCTCCGAGGACACCCATCACCGAGGAGAACAGCACGAAAGCGGTGAGCCGGTGCTCGCGGGTCAGTTCGTGCAGGTGCAGGGCGGCGTCGAGTTTGGGGCGGAGCACGCGGTCGAGCCGTTCGGGGGTGAGCGACTCCACGATGCCGTCGTCGTTGACTCCGGCGGCGTGGACGACGGCCGTCGGGCTGTGCCGGTGCAGCACCGCGGCGAGCTGTCCACGGTCGGCGGCGTCACAGGCGACGACGGAGACCTCGGCGCCCAACGCGGCGAGTGCGTCGTGCAGTTCGCCGATGCCGGGCGCTGCCTCGCCTCGGGTCCCGGCGAGCACGAGTCGTCGTACGCCGTGGGTGGTCACGAGGTGACGGGCCATCAGACCGCCGAGTGCGCCGGTGCCTCCGGTGATCAGCACGGTGCTGTCCGGACCGAAGGGTGCCGCTTGCGGCGTCGGCTCGGTGAGCGTTGCGCGCACCAGCCTGGGCACCAGGGGTACGCCGTCGCGGACCGCGAGTTGTTCCTCTCCTGTCGCAGCCGCCGCGGTCAGGTGCGTAACGTCCCCGGCCGCGTCGAGGTCCACGAGGGTGAGGCGTCCGGGATGCTCCGACTGGGCCGACCGCACCAGTCCCCATACGGGTGCCAGGGTCAGGTCGGGCAGGGGGTCGTCGGGTCCGGTGACGACCGCGCCGCGTGTGGCGATGAGCAGCCGGGAGGTCTGGAGACGCCGGTCGGCCAGCGAGACGCGTACGGTCTCCAGCACGCGGTCCAGCGCGGTACGCGCGGCTGCCGCGATCTCGAGCCCTTCGGCCATGGGCCGCATGGGGAGCACCATCACGTCCGGGGGCTGCGTGCCCGCCTCGACGGAGGCGGCGAGACCGGCGATGTCGGTGTGCTGATCGGCGGCCAGGCCCTCGACCGGCTCGTCGCCGAGCACGGCCCAGGTGCCCGGCGCGGCGGCGTCGGACGGCTGCGTGGGCAGCGGCGTCCAGTCCAGGCGGTGGAGCATGTCCCGGACCGACGTACGGGCGGCGCCGAGTTGCGCGGCGGAGGCGGCCCGCCAGGTCAGCGCCTCCAGTGAGACGACCGGGCGGTTCTCGGCATCGGTGACGGTCAGCGCCGTCACGTCCGGTCCGGTGGCAAGCACCCTGACACGCAGGGGCCCGGCACCGGGGCCATGCAGCGTGAGGCCGCGCCACATCACCGGCAGGGGCGCCCCGTGCTCGCCGTGCCCCACCGGTCCCAGGAGCGCGCTCTGCAAGGCGGCGTCCAGCAGGGCGGGGTGGATCCCGTGCCCGTCGACGTCAAGGGCGGCCCCGGGGGGCGCCTGCACTTCGGCGCATATCTCACCGGGACGCCTCCACGCTGCGGTGAGCCCCTGGAAGGCCGGGCCATGCTCATAGCCGGACTCGGCGATGTCCTCGTAGAAGCCGTCCAGGTCGACCGGTTCCCCACCAGGCGGAGGCCAGGATTCCACCGCCGACTCCGGCTCCTGTGGGACGGGTTGGAGTTCCCCGGTCGCATGGCGGACCCAGGGAGCCGTGTCGTCGTCACGCGCGTGCACGGTGACCGGGCGCCGTCCGCGCTCGTCGGGGGCACCGGCCCAGACCTGGAGCTGGACGGTCCCCTCCTCGGGGATGACGAGCGGGGTCTCCAGGGTGAGTTCGCCGAGTGTGGCGCAGTCGACCTGCGCGCCGGCCCGCAGCGCGAAGTCGACGAACGCGGTGGCCGGCAGCAGGGTCGTCCCGAGCACCACATGATCGGCAAGCCAGGGGTGGGTGCGCAGGGAGACTTCCGTGTCGAGGACCACCTCGTCGGAATGCGCCAGGGTGAGGGTCGCGATGTCCGCCACCCGCTGCCCGTCCTCCAGCCAGTACCGGCTGCGCTGGAAGGGATACGTCGGCAGCTCCACGGTCGGGGCCGGAGGCAGCAGCGCACTCCAGTCCACGGACGCGCCGGAACTCCACAGTGTGCCCAAAGCGTTCAGCAAGGCATCGGGTTCGAGGTGGTCTTTACGCAGGGTCGGTACGGCTGTGACGTCATCACCGCAGGCCTCACGCACCAACGCGGTCAGCACACCCCCCGGACCCACCTCCAGGAAACGGCCCACCCCCAGCTCCCGCATCGCAGCGACCCCGTCAGCGAACCGCACCGGCCGCCGCACATGCTCCGCCCAGTACTCCGGCG
>NZ_JBVIGA010000060.1:0-11127 GCF_055571035.1 Streptomyces malachitofuscus
CATGAAGCTTGATGGTCACGGCCGCGATCCTCTCACGCCTGGCCCACGGGCCGTCCGCTCCCGACCCCGGTGAACCTTTCCGGTCACAGCACTAGGTGACCATGCTCAGGTCCGCGCCGGGGACGATGAGGACGTCGCAGTCGAGCAGGATGTCGCCGATCTCCGGATGGCGGATCCTCTTGCGGTCAGTCATATGGGAGGGCCGCCGTCGTCTGTGTGGCCCAGTGATGAGCGAAGACACCGAATTTTTCTCGCAGTTCCTGCACGAGACGATCGAGCTGGGCGTCCGCGGGATACCGGGACACGGCGTCCTTGAGGTCGGCGACGACCGACGCTTCTAAGGCGTCTGGTCCGCGCTCAGACCGGATGGGAAGCATCGAGGCGTGGGCGGCGTCGTTGCCGAAGAGTGCGCGGGCAGGGTTCCTTTCGGCGGTCGGGATGACGGCGGGGTCGCCGTGCACGGCGCTCCACGCGGTGTTCCACGACACCAGCCTCCAGTCGGCTGTGAACACGCCGATCGGGACGTGGCCGAGGCGCGCGGCAAGCCGTTGGGTCCCAGCGGGCACGTGGGTGCTGACCGTCCCGTCCCGTGGCGGCAGGAGCCCGGCGCGCTTCGGTACAGCTGGTCGCGCTCGGCGCGGGAGAGCTGAAGGGCCCGGGCGAGGGCACCGACGACTGGGCCGAAGGGCTGGTCGCGCCTCGTCCTCGGCACGCCCCATGCACCGACTGGTTCCTACGTCGACCGCAGCCGTGCGGACCGCTCGTCGGAGGAGTCCTGTGACGAGCGGCGTGAAGGCGAACTCTGGGATGCCGCTGAACGGTTCACCGCGGCGTGAGCAGCCAGGGCGGATGCACTCTCAGGCGACGTGATGAGCGGTTCACCCCGATAGATCGAGCAGTGACCGTGTCACCTATGGCGAGGACAACTCACGCATACGCACCGGCACGGCACGGCACCCCGCGCCATGTCCACCCTGCGCAACCTCGCCCTCGCACATGCACCAAGCAGACTGGACCAACATTGCCGCTGCAGCCGATCACTACCGGTCACGCCCTCAGCACGCGACCGCCATGCTCCGTATCACAGCCTGAGAACGCATTACCCCTGCTCCTCGACGTCGTAGGGTCGACCGATGTTGTGTCCTTGCCTGCGATGCGTGTCGTCGGAAGGGCTGTCACCTCGCGCTGCCCATGGTGATCGCTGCCGGCCGATCAGGTCCGGTCACGCGGTCCAGCGCCCGAAGGCCTATCAGATCGTCGGGAATGGCGTCGGGACTGTCGTCCACGAGCCGTGGCAGCCCGGCGCACAGCGCCCCCACGGCCAACAGCGCGACAGCCACGGACGACACCGTGAAGAGCGATGCGATGCCCTGCCCCGGCCCGGTGCCGATCACCGCGCCCAAGGTCGGCGCGAGCCTTCCGCCAGGAGCCAGCAGCGGCTCGAAGAGTTCCGAGACGTACGCCGCGACCAGGCCGAGCCCAACAGGCAGCCCGGGCCACGCGATCATCGTGGTGAGCGCGAGCACCCGGCCGTGGAACCGTTGCGGCACCTTGACCTCCACGATCGCGGCATGCAGCCCATGAAGCGCAGACAGCACAAGTGTCATGCCGAACACACCGAAACCGATCGTCACCACGTCGGCTCGTAGGCCGGTCACCCCGCAGAACACGGCCAGGCAGAACGTTGACAGCACCACGCAGCGCATCCGGCGCCGGGGCGGACCGCCCCACAGCGTCATGACCAGGCCACCCAGCACACCTGCCAGTCCCGAGCCGGCAAGCACCCAACCGAGGTCGGTGAGACCGCCGACCGCCAGCACCCGCGGTGGGATCAGGAGGAACAACGGCGACAGCAGGACGTTGAGCACCGCACAGAAGATCAGCATCCGGCGCAGCCATGCTTGATCCCACGAGTACCGGAGTCCCGCCCTGACGGCGGCCGTCACGGACTCCGTCGGTCCCGCCATGGTCCGAGGGAACCGGACCAGGAGCGTGACAGGGATCGCGACCGAGTAGCTCAACACGCCGAGGACGAGAACACCCTCCAGTCCTATGGCTGCCAGCAGCCAGACGGCCGCGGCCGGGACAATCAGCCGACCCGCCCCCGTGCCCGCCCGGACAAGTCCGCCGATGTGGCCAAGGTACCGTTTGGGGACGAGCTGCGGCACGGCTGATGTGTAGGCGAGCCGCTGGAACGTGAAGGTGACCGACAAGCACGCGAGGAGCGGGTAGACGTGCCACGTCTGCACGTTCCCCGTCCACAGCAACAGGCCGAGCAGCAACTGGGCCCCGCCCGCGCCGATGTCGCTCGCGAGCATGATCGTGCGACGGTCACGGCGGTCCACCACCGTGCCGGCCAGTGGCGCAATGACCAGCCCGGGCATCAGGCCGACTCCGGCAGACAGGGCGAACTGGATGAGCGAGCCGGTGGTGAGATAGACCCAGATCGGGATCGCGACGCCGGTGAGGGCCGAGGCGACGGCCGAGGCCAGACGACCCGCCGTCACGGTGAGGAACCGGCTCACCGCAGGCCGAGGCCCGCCGGGAGTGTCCGGCGAGCCGGCGCGCGAGACGTCGAGCAGCTGCCACCCGTCCCCGTCGGCTACCCCGTCGGCCGCGACAGCCCGATGAGTGGTCGTCACGATATCGGCAAGTTCCGCGGCACGATGCTTCTGGAAGAAGTGGCCCGCCTCGTCGAGCAACACCAAGGCGGTGATGTCACTGAGGAAGTGCCACTCGAGGAAGCGCTCCTGAGGGAACTCGGACGCCGGGTCGTGTTCCCCGGCCACGCTGATGACCGGCGCGCGCAGCCGCTCCACCGGGCTCTTGAGCAGGCGCGTGAAGTACTGCTCCGCCGCTTCGGTGTCGCGGCGTGTGTTGCGGACGATGTGCCGTGTCTGCGCGGGGTCGAGGTCTCCCATGTCGAGCCCGAGCGAGGTCAGCCCGTTGGCGTAGGAGCGGTCACCGCGCCACGCGTCCGGATTGAGGAACTTGCCCAGTGCACCGAGCACGCGCCCGCGGCCCGGCCGGGCGAACGGGAAGATGGCGCCGATGTAGACCGCTTCGGGGACACGGCCGGCCATCTCCAGCCTTCTGGCGATCTCCACGGCGAGCGCCGAGCCGACGCCGCAGTGCCCGTACAGCGCGATCGGTCCGGCCACCTTCTCCAAAATCTCCTCGACGCACCGGGCTGCGACGTCCTCGAGGGGTGCGCGTTCCTCGTCGATTCCTATGTCGTGACCGGGTATGGCGACCGACCACAACGCGTGCGTGGCCGGCAGTGCGTCCGCCAGCGGCTTGTAGACCATGGCGCCGCCGCCGCCGTACGGAACCGTGACGAAGCTGAGCTCGGGCTTGGTCCGCGGCTCAGGCGTCAGCCGGTGCAGCAGCCCGCGCGCGGTCTGCGTGGTCCCGTCGAGCAGAGCGGCGAGTTGCCGGATCGTCGGGTGTGTGAACAGGTCCATCACGGCGATCGCTGTGCTGCCGGCCGCGCGTCTCAGCCGCTCCACCAGCTTGATCGCCAGCAGGGAGTGGCCGCCCAGGTCGAAGAAGTCGTCATCGATCCCGATGTCGACCCGGCCGAGCACATCCGCCCACACGGCGTGGATCGCCCGCTCCGGGTCAGTACGTGGGGCCGTCGGCTCGACCACCCGGCCGACAGGTGCCTCAGGCGCAGGCAGCCGCCCGCGGTCCACCTTGCCGTTGGCGGTCAGCGGCAGCCTCGGCAGCATGACGAACGAGCTGGGCACCATGTAGGCCGGCAGCGCCGATGCGAGGTGCGACCGCAGTGCCGCGGTGTCGGGTGCGTGTCCGGGTTCGACGACTACGTACGCCACAAGCTGTGCGGCGTTACCGGTCCCGTGCGTGGTCACTACGCATTCGACGACCTCGGGATGGTGGGTCAGGTGTGCCTCGATCTCGCCGAGTTCGATGCGGTAGCCGCGGATTTTGACCTGGGCGTCGGCCCGGCCGAGAAACTCGATCACCCCGTCGGGCCGGTACCGCCCGAGGTCGCCGGTCCGGTAGAGGCGGGCGCCGGAGCGAGGGTGTGTGACGAACGCCGCCGCGGTCCGCTCGGGGTCCTTCCAGTAGCCGGTGGCCACTCCGGCGCCCCCGATGTACAACTCACCGGGAACACCGACCGGGACGTCGCACAGCCCGCGGTCGAGGATGTGGAAGTGCTGGTTGGCCAGCGGGCGACCGTACGGGATGGAGGACCACGACGGGTCGACGTGCTCGACGGGGTAGAAGATCGACCAGATCGATCCCTCGGTCGCTCCGCCGAGGCTGACGATCTCGGCGTTCGGGGCGAGCGCGCGAATGCGGTCGGGCAGTGTCGGAGGGATCCAGTCACCGGACATCATCACCAGCCGGAGCGAGCTGATGTCGGCCTTCTGCTGCTCGGCGTGTTCGACGAGGAGTTCCATCAGCGCGGGTACCGAGTTCCACACGGTGATCCGCTGGTCGGTGACCATCCGTGCCCATGCCGCCGGGTCCTTGTCCTCCGACGGCCGCCCCATGACCAGCGAGGCACCGGCGGCCAACGCGCCGTAGACGTCGTAGACCGACAGGTCGAAGCTCAGCGAGGACAGCGCGACCACCCGGTCGTCGGGCCCCACCCGAAACCGCTCATTGATGTCGCGGACGGTATTGAGCGCTGCCCTGTGCTCGATCATCACGCCTTTGGGCGTGCCGGTCGAACCCGACGTGAAGATCACGTAGGCCAGGTCGTCCGCCTCGGCGGGGCAGAGTGGCGCCGAGGCACCCGTCGCCCCGGTGACAGACAGGGTCACCAGCCCGTCCGGCCAGGTCAGCCGCGAGCACAGCGCCGGCTGGGTGAGAGCTACGGTGCAGCCACCGCGCGCGATGAGTTCATTGCGGCGGCTCTCGGGCAGGTCTGCGTCGACGGGCAGGTAGGCGGCGCCGGCCTTGTGGACGGCGAGCACCGCGACGACCTGCTCCCACCCACGATCCATCACGACGGCCACCAGGTCGCCCCTCCTCACCCCGGCGGCGGTCAGCTGAGCCGCGAGGTGACACGCCCTCCGGTCGACCTCGCCATGCGAGAGCCGGCCCCCGGGGTGGATCACCGCCGGCCGGTCAGGCGCCTTGCTCGCCTGCGCCTCGACCGGGCCATGGAGACACTGATCGGCGCCGAGATCGGCGCTGGTGTCGTTCCAGCGTGTGCGCTGCGCCCGTTCATCGGCCGTGAGCAGTTCATAGCTCGATATCGGGGCGTGCGGGTCGGCCGCTATGCCCTCCAGGAGGACGTGGAAGTGGGCTCCCAAGCGCGCGATCGAGTCGGCGGTGAACAGCGCGGTGTTGTAAACCATCAGGAAGCCGCCGTCGCCTGCGGTGTGAAGCTCGAGATCGAACCTGGTCGCGCAGTACGACATGGGGACGTCTTCGGTAACGGTGAGCGACGGGTGGCTCGGCAGCACCGATTCGTAGCTCTGCATGGAGAAAACCACCTGGAACAGCGGCGAACGTGACACCTCACGCGGCACATTCAGCTCGGTGACCAGGCGCTCGAACGGCAGTTCCTGATGACTGAACGCGTGTCCGACCGTCGCGCGGACCCGTTGCAGCAGCTCGACGAACGTCGGGTCGCCCGATGAGTCGACCCGCATGGGCACCATATTGATGAAGCAGCCGACGAGGTCGTCGAGCTCGGGAACGGGCCGGCCGGCCGTCGGGGACCCGATGGTGACGTCATCCTGCTGCGCCCTGCGCCCCAGGAGAACCGCGAATGCCGCGAGCAGCACCATGTATGGCGTGGCCCGGTGCCTGCGCGCGAGCCGGAGCACCTCGTCGAGCGCCCTCGGCTCGACCGAGAACTGGTGCGCGGCGCCGGTGTACGTCGGTACCGGTGGCCGCTGCCGGTCGGTCGGCAGCTCGAGCGGCGCGACGCCGGTGAGCTGCTTGCGCCAGTACGCCACATCGTGTTCAGCGTCGGGCCGGGCGCGTTGCCATGCGGCGAAGTCGCGGTAGCGCACCGGCAGGTCCGGGAGCGGGTCACCGGCCAGACAAGCCAGTACCTCGCCGAGAAGGAGTTCGGTGGACCAGCCGTCAGCCGCGATGTGGTGTACCGCGAGTGCGAACACATGCTCGTCGGGGGCGATGGTGATCAGCAGCGCCCGCGCCACAGGGCCGGTCGTGAGGTCGAACGGTTCGGCCATGAAGGCGTCGACGAGCTTCCTCACCGCTTCCTCGGCGGCGGCCTCCGAGGTGGTGAGCGGAATCGAACCGGCTTCGTCGATGACGACGGTGGGCCGGCCGTCCACTGTCCCGGGAAACCGGGTCCGCAGCGGCTCGTGCCGGGCCGCAACCCGGTTCAACGCCGCAGCGAGCGCAGCCGGATCTACCGCACCGCGCAGCCGCCATGCCTCCGGAATCGTGTACGCCGTCGTGCCGGGCGCGTACGCGTCCATGAACCACAGGCGTTCCTGTGCGAACGACATCACGGGTTCCCCGTCGGGCACCACGGGGATGGTTGCCGGTGCCGGAGGCAACTCGGTCAGGTCACTCACGCTAGTCCTCCGCGGGTCATCTGGGGTGTCCGCCGGACACGGCCGGCAGTTCCGGGGCCGCGACCGCGGGAGTGCTCACTGGCCGGCTCCGTCCGGCCCACCGGACTCACTCACCACAGCGGCGAGCTCGCGAATCGTGGAGTGGTCGAAGACGTCCATGATCGTGAGCTGAAGCGTGTCCCTGCCGAGCGCCGGAGCCAGCCGGGCCAGCACACGCGTCGCGTGCAAGGAATGGCCTCCGAGTTCGAAGAAGTCGTCGTCTATGCCCACGTGCGGTACTCCCAGCACCTCGCACCACACCGCGGCGATCGCCTTCTCCACCGGTGTGCGCGGACCGGCCACCGTCGCGTCCGGGGGATGCACCGGCTCCGTGGTACCCGGTGACACGCGTGCCACGACGGACGCAGGGTCGTCGACCGCGAACCGCTCACGTTGAAACGGGTACGTCGGCAGCGGGACGCGCCGGGGCTGCCGGCCGTGGTGCAATGCGGACCAGCGCACCGGCAGCCCTGCCTGCCACAGCACACCGGTCGCACGCAGCGACTCGGCGGCACCTCCCGCTCGTTCGGCTGCCTCCGGCAAGCTTTGTACTATCGTGCGGCCGGGTTCACAGCCGGGGTGCTGCCGGGCCAGGCTCCCGAGCACGCGGCCAGGGCCCATCTCCAGCAGGAGCCCCGAAGGGCCGTCGAACAGGGTCTGCAAGGCGTCGGAGGCGCGGACCGTGTGACGCAGGTGACCGACCCAGTAGGCCGGATCGCAGGCGTCGTCGGCCGTGACCTGCGCACCGGTCCGGTCGGAGATCCACGGCAGCTGCGGTGGGCGCAAGCGCACCGCCGCCACCGCACGGGCGTACTCGTCGACTATGTCGTCGACGAGTACCGAGTGGGCCGCAGAGGCGATCTGTACCCGGTGCGCGTCCAGTCCGAGGCCGGCGAGACGCCGGCCGAGACGCCCGATGCCGGCCGGGGGACCACTGACAACACACCGCCGCGGGCCGTCGACCGCGGTGATCGCCATGTCGTCGCCGAGCATCGGCAGCACGTCGGCCTCGGGCAGCGGTACGACGATCCCGCCGCTTTCGGGCAAGCGGTCCAGGAGCCGCCCCCACGCAAGTACAAGCGACAACGCGTCGGACCGTGTGAGCACTCCTGCCGAGACAGCAGCGGCGTACGCGCCCAGACTGTACCCGAGGACCACATGCGGTCTGATCCCGCGAGATTCCCACAGATCGGCCATGGCGTGCTGGACGGCGAAGAGCACCGGCTGGGATACCGCCGCCGTGGTCAGCCGTGCTTCCGCCTCGGCCTCGCCGCCGGCGTCCGGGTGCAGTACCTGGCGCAAGTCCCACCCGAGGTGCGCGGCGGCCTGAGCGGCGCAGTCGTCGATGGCCGCGCGGAAGACCGGCTCGTGCACGTACAACTCTCGCGCCATGCCGACGTGCGGGCCGTTCTCCCCCGGGAAGAGGAACGCGACCTCCGGAGTCTCCGGAGGAGGAGTCGTGGGACCTTGGGGCGGTTCGGCCAGGCCGGTCAGCCCCTGGACCGCCTCGTCGCGGTCGCCTGCCACCACAAAGGCTCGGTGGGCGAATGCCGCACGGCCGGTCTGCAGGGTCCATGCCGCGTCGGCGAGCGCGACCGGGTCCCGGTCGAGCCGGGTGCGCAGTCGCGCCGCCGACTCGGCGAGTGCCGCAGCGGTGCGCGCCGACAGCGGGAGCAGGTGGTAGCGGCTCTCGTTGGGGGGCAGGTGTACTGCCGGCGCCTCCTGGACGACGACATGGGCATTGGTCCCGCCGACCCCGGTGGCATTGACCCCGGCTCGGCGGGGACCGGCTCCCGGCGGCCACGGCGTCGCCTCACTCGTCACCGTGAACGGGCCGGCCGCGAGGTCGAGGTGCGGGTGGGGACGGCGGAAGTGTGCCGTGCCCGGAATAACGCCGTGGCGCAATGCCAGCACCACCTTGATGAGCCCGATCACCCCTGCGGCCGTGTCGGAATGCCCGATGTTCGACTTGACGGAGCCCAGTACGCACCGCCTGGAGGAGCCCGGCAGCCCGAACGCCTCCGACAGGGCGCGGACTTCGATCGCGTCCCCGATCGCGGTGCCGGTGCCGTGCGCCTCCACGTAGCCGATCGTGTCCGGGGAGACTCCTGCGGCGAGGTGCGCTGAGCGGATCGCTGCCACTTGTCCCGTCACGCTGGGTGCGGTGAAGCTGATCTTGCCGGATCCGTCATTGCTGAGCCCCGAACCCCGGAGCACGGCGTAAACATGATCCCCTTCAGCGAGTGCGTCGGGCAGCCGCTTGAGCACGACGATTCCGGCTCCGTCCGCGCCGACCATTCCGTCGGCGTCCGCATCGAACGGCCGGCAGCGGCCGTCCGGCGAGAGCAGGTCGTCACCCTCCCCGGCGCCCGCAGGACCACGCAGCGTGACTCCACCCGCCAGGGCTGTGTCGCAGTCGCCGGCGATCAGCGCCTGGCATGCCAGATGAACAGCGACGAGCGAGGTGGAGCAGCCGGTGTGCACGGTGACGGCCGGACCTCGCAGGTTCAGCGTGTGCGCCACCCGGCCGGTGAGGAAGTCGCGACTGCCGGCGAGCCGGAACTGCTCGTCCGTCGCCTCCGGAAACCGGTGCCGCTGTGCGTACAGAACAGCCAGATGGTCCGTTTCGCCGCTCCCGCCGTAGACGCCGATGGCACCCGGGTAAGTGTGAGGGTTGCAGCCGGCGTGCTCCAGCGCCTCCCAAGCGCACTCGACGAACACCCGAAACTGCGGGTCGAGCATCTGCGCATCCCTCGGCGCGACCCCGAAGAAGGCGGCATCGAACCCGCCGACGTCGGCAACTACTCCGTACGTGGCCCCAAGGTCGAAACGTGTCGTCAGATCGCGGCCGGCAACGAGCGCGGCCCAGAATTCGTCGAGGTCCGCGACGCCGGGTATCCGGGCCGCCATGCCGACGACAGCCACGGCCGTCTCCATATCCTCGTCAATTTCTACGGTCGCGGACATGCCTCATCACCTCGGAGAGGAAAGAGGAACGGAAACACGCGCATTGCGGCAGAGACAATTCAGCCGACCCGGACGCGTGGAGCCTTCGTACATGTCCCGCCCATCACTTGAGGTCACTCGGCGACGGCCATCGCGCAGGAAATGACGCGCAGATGAGTCACCCCCGTGCCACTGGTCCGACAGCCGGATCATGATTGCAGTACGTAAACAAGAGGTTACGTCACCGCAGATGCAAAAGATACATGCACTGTCGGAATGCGGAACCTGAATTCAGGCCTTCTCCGCATCGCCGAAATACCATAGGGGGTTCCAGACCAGTTTCGGTGGCGCAGCCGTCGTAGATTCTGAACGGCGACGCGGACAGGCGACCCTCGCGACAGGTGCGATCGGTGAGCCAGTCGCGGTGGGCGAAGTAGTGGCGCATGCCGGCCGTCAGGTGGGTGTTCACGTTGTCCCAGACCAGTACGACCGGGCCGCCGAGTTGCTGGTGAGCACTCTGGATGAGGTCGCGGTAGTCCTTCCAGGAGAAGCTTTTGCGTCCGTCGGGCCGGGCATCGGGGCAGGGTCGGTAGATCAGCCGAAAAGGTTCGCCAGGCTTGTAGCAGACCAGGGCGGCGACGGATAAGCGGCGGCGGGAGTGGCCCCGCACGCGGACCACGGGGGTGTGGCCGCGGCGGGACCAGGTGCGGGAGGAGCTACTGCAGCATCGCCTCACACGATCGCAGCGTCCCGCTGCCCCGACCGGCGCGTCACCGGCGCAGCACAGCACAGACCGTGCACGCCAGCCCAGCATGACGTTCTGTCACCGCTTCACGGAAATCTTGGCATAGCCTATCGAGAAGCCGGCCTCGTCCTCGAAGACGAGCCAGGCGTCGAGCGCCGCCGCGGTTCTTCCACGCTCGGCCAGGTCTCCTTCACCCAGCCGGCCACCGCCGCCTCGTTGCGCTCGATGGCACGGCGGGCGGGGACCTGGCAGGTCCAGCCGTGCCGTCTGAGCAGCGCGGCGACACCCTGGACGGTGTAGCTCCTGTGGAACCGACGCCCGATCAAGGTCTTGATCCGTGACAGGGTCCAGGTCCGGTCCGGCCAGCCGTGCGCGACAGAGCCCTTCAACAGCTCCCGCTCGAGCACGGCGAACAGCTCTTCGCTCAACAGCGGCAGCGACGCCGGCCCTTTCGAGGCAAGGGCCCCCGGCCCGCCCTGCGACCAGGCCCTGCGCCAGCGCTGCACCGACCGGACGCTGACGCGCAGGTCGTGCGCGATGTCCGCGTTCTCGTCCCCCTGTTGGAACCGCTCGGCCGCCTCCAACCGGTCGGTCAGGCCACCGCCCTGGGCATACCTCACGTACTCGGGATACCGCAGGGATCATGAGCCGCCGGCCCTACCGACATCAGGCTTTGAAGGTCAGTAACCGCGAAAACGCGGCATTGCCCACACCATCCGCGAGAAGACCGACCAGCGGCGGCACCGGCTGAGGCGCGGTTGCCACGGCGGCCGACCGGATGACCGGACGACGCGGTGGGGGGGGGGGGGGGGGGGGGGGGAGGAACGAGACCCACCCCACCCGACAAACCCTCAAAACGAAAAGGAG
>NZ_JBVIGA010000061.1:0-10678 GCF_055571035.1 Streptomyces malachitofuscus
GGCGGCCGCGCCCAGCGCGTGCAGCGGGGCGTCACGGTAGAGGTCGAGGGCCTCTTCGGGGGTGATCCGCCCACCGGCGGCGGCACGGTCGAGGACGGGCTGAAGCGGATGGTGCGCGGGTCGGGACATGGTGGCCGGGCCTTTCCGGTGGCGTGGGTTCGGTTCAGGGGGCGGAGGGTTCGAGCAGCCGGACGGCGACGTCGGGCGGAAACCCCTCGGCGCCACCGCCCACTCGGCGTGCGAACTCGGTGATCCCGGCGAGCTGTGCCGCGCCGAGGGTGAAATCGAGGGCCGTGGTGTAGTAGCGCTCCAGCGTCGAGGCGTCGAACTCCTCCCACTGCGAGGCCTGTTCGCAGACCTTGGCCACCTCCGCCAGCGAGAGGTCACGGGAGGCGAGCAGATCCGCGTGCACCCGGTGCACCAGCTCCGGCTCGCGGGCCAGGAAGTCACGGCGCGCGGCGAACACGGCGAACACGAACGGCAGACCCGTCCAGTCCTTCCACATCCGGCCCAGGTCGTGCACCTGAAGGCCCATCCGGGGCGCCTCGTACAGCGCGGCCCGCAGGGCGGCGTCTCCGATGACCACCGCCGCCTTCGCCTCGGACATCATGGTGCGCAGATCGGGCGGGCACACGTAGTACTCGGGGCGCACGCCGACGCGTTCGGCCAGCAGCAGCTGCGCCAGGCGCACCGACGTGCGGCTGGTCGACCCCAGCGCGACCCGCTCCCCGTCCAGGTCCTCCAGCGGCACCTGGCTGATGAGGAGACAGGACATCACGTCGCCGTCGCTGCCGACGGCGATGTCCGGCAGGGCGACCAGGTCGTCGGCGTGGCGCAGGAACTCCACCAGGCTGATCGGCCCGATGTCCAGATCGCCCGCCGCCAGCGCCTCGTTGAGACCGTCCGGCGTGTCGGCGCGCAGGTCCATGTCCAGGAGGGTGCCGGTACGGGCCAGCCCCCAGAACAGGGGCAGGCAGTTGAGGAACTGGATGTGACCCACCCGGGGACGGTGCCGGAGCACCTGCGCCGACTGCGCGGACTCGGGGACGGGTTGCTCGGTCATCGTGCACAACTCCCGGAACGGGTCTAGGGGGTGGGACGAGGGCCGGTCAGCCCTGGCGGGCCGGGGCGGCGAAGTGCTCGCCGAGTACGGCCAGCACCTCGGCGGGCCGCTCCGAGAGGAAGAAGTGACCGCCGGGGAAGACCCGCACGTCCGCTTCGGACAGGGTGTGCTCGCTCCAGGCCCGCGCCTCCTCCAGCGACGTCCGGGGGTCGGCGTCACCGGTCAGGACGGTCACCGGACAGCGCACCACCGCCCCCGGCTCACAGCGGTAGGTCTCCACCGCCCGGTAGTCGCTGCGGATCGCCGGCAGCACCATGCGCAGCAGCTCCTCGTCCTGCAGGACCTGGGCGTCCGTGCCGGCCAGGGCCCTCAGTTCGGCGATCACACCGTTGTCGTCGAGGGTGTGCACGCGCTCGTCCCTGGTGCGGGACGGTGCGCGCCGCCCGGAGGCGAACAGCCGGACCGGCCCCGACCCGGCGCGCTCCATGCGGCGCGCCACCTCGAACGCCACCAGCGAGCCCATGCTGTGACCGAAGAAGGTCAGCGGACGGTCGTCCCACCCGGCCAGGGCCTCGGCGACCCGGTCGGCAAGCTCCGCCACCGAGGCGGGACCCGGCTCGTGCCGCCGGTCCTGACGCCCGGGGTACTGGATCGCGGCGACGTCGACGCCCGGGCTGAGCGCGTTGGCGACCGGCAGGTAGAAGCTGGCCGAGCCACCGGCGTGCGGGAAGCACACCAGCCGTTCGGCGGCGTCGGGGGACGGTTGGAACCTGCGGACCCACAGGTTGTCGATGGTGGGGGACGTCATGGGCTGTGCGTGTCCTTCCGAAGTGTCGATGTGTCCGGGGCCCGGCCGCCCCCGCGCCGCCGGGCGGCATGGCGGGACGCCCGGTGGCCGGGAGCGGGGGCCGGATCAGTCGTCGGCCTGGGGGCCGTACACCTCGACCTGGTCGGCGACCCGGCGCACATGGATGCACTCGCCGGGGCACTCCTTGGCCGAGTCGACCACGTCGGTGAGCAGGTCCAGCGGGATGCGGGTCGTCGAGCCCGGCGCCTGGAGCAGCTCGTCCTCGTCGCCCTTGACGTAGGCGAGCCCGTCGATGTCCAGCTCGAACACCTCGGGCGCGTACTGGGCGCAGATACCGTCACCGGTGCACAGGTCCTGGTCGATCCAGACTTCCAGGTCCTCGTCGTTCGTCGTCTGCGGGGACATAAACACCTGCCTGGCAGTGTCGTTTGTGGCGCGTGCACGGTGGTGAGCCGTGCACGCCGGTTCACGAGGGCCCGGCCGTAACGGGCCGGCCCGGGTCACACCCGCATCGGCTGGGGCGACTCGCGGCGCAGCGGGTCCGGACCGTCGTACTCGCGGATGATCTCGTAGCGGGTGTTGCGCTCCACCGGGCGGAAACCGGCGTCCCGGATGAGGTCGAGGAGGTCCTCGCGGGTGAGCTTGTTCGGGGTGCCGTAGTTGTCCGCGTCGTGCGTGATCTTGTACTCGACGACCGACCCGTCCATGTCGTCCGCCCCGTGCTGCAGGGCGAGCTGCGCCGTCTGCACACCGTGCATGACCCAGAAGACCTTGACGTGCGGCACGTTGTCGAAGAGCAGCCGCGACACGGCGAACGTCCTCAGCGCCTCCGCGCCGGTGGCCATGGTGGTGCGGGCCTGGAGCCGGTTGCGTACCTTGCCGTCCTTCATGTCCACGAAGTCGTGCTGGTAGCGCAGCGGGATGAAGACCTGGAACCCGCCGGTCTCGTCCTGCAGTTCACGCAGTCGCAGGACGTGGTCGACGCGGTGGCGCCGCTCCTCGATGTGCCCGTACAGCATGGTGCTCGGGGTCTTGAGCCCCTTCTCGTGCGCCAGGCGGTGGATGCGCGACCAGTCCTCCCAGTGGGTGCGGTGGTCGACGATGTGCTGCCGCACCTCCCAGTCGAAGATCTCCGCACCACCACCGGTGAGCGACTCGAGTCCCGCGTCGATGAGTTCGTCGAGGATCTCGGAGGCGGTCAGCCCGGAGATCGTCTCGAAGTGGTGGATCTCGGTGGCCGTGAACGCCTTCAGCCCGACGTTCGGCAGCGCCTTCTTCAACTCCCGCAGCGAGCGCGGGTAGTAACGCCACGGCAGATTGGGGTGCAGGCCGTTGACGATGTGCAGCTCCGAGAGGTGCTCGTTCTCCATCGCCTTCGCCAGGCGGACGGCCTCCTCGATGCGCATCGTGTACGCGTCCTGCTCGCCCGGCTTGCGCTGGAACGAGCAGTAGGCGCAGGACGCCGTGCACACGTTGGTCATGTTCAGATGCCGGTTGACGTTGAAGTGCACCACGTCGCCGTTCTTGCGGGTGCGCACCTCGTGTGCCAGACCGCCCAGCCACGCCAGGTCGTCCGACTCGTACAGGGCGATGCCGTCCTCGCGGGACAGCCGCTCACCGGAGAGGACCTTCTCCTCCAGCTCGCGCTTGAGCCCAGCGTCCATGGCCGGGAACCTCCTCGTTCAGTGCCTGGCGGCACGCGTAGTGGGTCTGCGCACGGGGCGCGGGATGCCACGCCGGCGAGTCCGGGTGACGTCCCGGCGCCCGGCTGACCACGGTCCCGGCCGTCGCGCCCGGAGACGGGCGGACGCGAGGCCGGGACCGCACCACACGGACACTCCGTCGCACCGGCGGGCCGTCACGGGCCCGCGGGGCCGGCCAACGATTCCGACCGCCGCGGGCCCCCGGTCCGGCCGGTGGGCACCGACGCCGCGTCAGGTGGGGCTCCCCCATCCTGGTGGAGGGCAGTCTGGGGAAAACCCCATACCCGCAACGGCTTTGCTGAGGACGCCCACCGCACCGCGGACCCGACCGGCCGCCCACCCGGCGGACCCGACGAAAGCGAGCCCATGCCGGCGCCACTGACCCTCACGCACTCGCCCTGCCCCAACGACACCTTCGTCTTCCACGCCTGGACCGAGGGCCTGCTCCCCGACGCCCCCGCGGTACGCCTCACCTTCGCCGACATCGGCGTCACCAACGGCCAGGCCCGGCGCGGGGAACTCGACATCCTCAAGGTCTCCTACGGCGTGCTGCCGCACATCCTCGACGACTACGCGCTGCTGCCCTGCGGCGGCGCCCTTGGACACGGGTGCGGACCTCTCCTCCTGGCCGCCGAACCCACGGAGCCCGCCCGCCTCGCCGGCGCCCGCGTCGCCGTCCCGAGCACCACCTCCACGGCCTACCTGCTGTTCCGGCTGTGGGCGGCCGACGCCGTGCCCGGCGGTGTCGGCGAGATCGTCGTCCTGCCCTTCCACGAGATCATGCCCGCCGTCCGCGACGGCCTCGTGGACGCCGGACTCGTCATCCACGAGGCCCGCTTCACCTACGGCCGCTACGGCCTGCACTGCGCCGCCGACATGGGCGAGGAATGGGAGAAGCGCACCGGCCTGCCCATACCGCTCGGCGCCATCGTCGCCCGCCGCTCCCTCGGCGAGCCCGTGCTGCGCTCCCTCGCCGACGCCACCCGCGCCTCCCTGCACGCCGCCCGCCAGGACCCCGACGCCTCCCGCGCCTACGTCCTGCGGCACGCCCAGGAGATGGAACCCGACGTCGTCGACCAGCACATCGACCTCTACGTCAACGAGTTCACCGCCGACCTCGGCGCAACGGGCCTGCACGCCGTGCACGCCCTGCTCGACCGCTCCGCCCTCCTCGGCCTGCTGCCCCGCCTTCCCGACGGCGCCCTCGACACGACCCGCGCCCTGTGAACGCCCGCCCACGGAACAACCGCCTCACGGACGGTCGACCCGGCCCCGGACAACGCTAGAAGTTCACTTAGAGCACCCGGCCGAGACGCCGAACACCCGCACGACCCTTCCCACAATGGGGCCGAGGGACAGGCCCCGGCACCGGGAGCGCCGCGGCCTGTCCCCACGAGGGCATCGGGTGGCACGCCCGCCCCTCACCGGCCCCGGCGGCCCCCGACACCCCCGTGCCCACCGGCGAGCCAGTGTGCCCGCTGCCGAAGGGAGACCGACCATGAGCGAGGACAGGCTGCGCGACTTCCTGACCCGCGTCTCCAACGACCTCCAGCGCACCCGGGCCCGGCTGCGCCAGGTCGAAGGCAGGGCCACGGAACCGATCGCCGTCGTCTCCATGAGCTGCCGCTACCCGGGCGGGGTCCGCACCCCGGAGGACCTGTGGCACCTCGTCGACACCGGCACCGACGGCATCTCCCCCTTCCCGGACAACCGTGGCTGGGACCTCGACGCCCTCTACGACCCCGACCCCGCGAGCCCCGGCACCTGCTACACCCGCGAGGGGGGATTCCTCCACGACGCCGCCGACTTCGACCCCGCCTTCTTCGGCATGTCGCCCCGCGAGGCCCTGGCCACCGACCCCCAGCAGCGCCTCCTGCTCGAAGTCGTCTGGGAGTCCCTGGAACGCGCCGGACTCCGCCCCGCCGACCTACGCGGCAGCGCCACCGGCGTGTTCGCCGGAGTCATGTACAACGACTATGCCACCCGCTTCCCCGAGCCGCCGCCCGGCGTCGAGGGCCATCTGGGCAACGGCAGCGCCGCGAGCATCGCCTCCGGCCGCATCTCCTACACCTTCGGCTTCGAAGGCCCCGCCCTCACCGTCGACACCGCCTGCTCCTCCTCCCTCGTGGCCCTGCACCTCGCCGTGCAGTCCCTGCGCCAGGGCGAGTGCGACCTCGCCCTCGCGGGCGGCGTCGCCTTCATGTCGACACCGGTCACCTTCCTGGAGTTCAGCCGCCAGCGCGGACTCTCAGCCGACGGCCGCTGCAAGTCCTTCGCCGACGCCACCGACGGCACCGGCTGGGGCGAGGGCGCCGGCGTCCTGCTGCTCGAACGCCTCTCCGACGCCCGCCGCAACGGCCACCCGGTCCTCGCCGTCGTCCGCGGTTCGGCCGTCAACCAGGACGGCGCCAGCAGCGGCCTGACCGCCCCCAACGGCCCCTCGCAGCAGCGTGTCATCCGTCAGGCCCTGACCTCCGCGGGCCTCTCACCACGGGACGTCGACGCCGTCGAGGCCCACGGTACCGGCACCACCCTCGGCGACCCCATCGAGGCGCAGGCCCTCCTCGCCACCTACGGCCGGGACCGCCCCGACGACCACCCGCTGTGGCTCGGCTCCCTGAAATCGAACATCGGCCACACGCAGGCCGCCGCCGGCGTCGGCGGCGTCATCAAAATGGTCATGGCCCTGCGCCACTCCCGCCTGCCCCGGACCCTGCACGTCGACGCCCCCACCACCAAGGTCGACTGGACCGAGGGCAACGTACGCCTCCTCACCGAGCCCGTCGCCTGGCCGCACACCGAACGCCCCCGGCGCGCCGGAGTCTCCGCGTTCGGCGTCTCCGGCACCAACGCCCACGTCATCCTGGAAGAACCCCCGACGAGCGAGCCGGAGTCCGCGGAACTCCCGGAGCACGACGAGAGCCCCGCGAAGCCGCTGCCGCCGGTGATCTGCTGGACCCTCTCCGCACGCACCACCGATGCCCTCGGCGCCCAGGCCACCGCCCTGCTCGCCCACCTCGACGCCCACCCCGACACGGACGACCGTGCCGTCGCCCACACGCTGGCCACCCGACGCTCCCTCTTCGAGCAGCGCGCCGTCGTCCTGGGCACCGACCGCTCCACCCTCACCGCCGGCCTCGAGTCCCTGTCCACGGGCGGAACATCACCCGACGTGGTGGTCAGGTCCGCCCGACGGGGCGGCAGGACGGCGTTCCTGTTCTCGGGTCAGGGTGCGCAGCGGCCGGGGATGGGGCGCGAGCTGTATGAGGCTTTCCCGGTGTTCGCGGAGGCGTTCGACGCGGTGTGCGGGCACGTGGGGGAGGAGTTGCGGGAGGTCGTCTTCGGTGACGACGCCGAGCGGCTGCACCGCACCGAGTGGACGCAGCCGGCGCTGTTCGCGCTGGAAGTCGCGCTGTTCCGGCTGGTGGAGTCCTTCGGCGTGCGCCCGGACGTCCTCATCGGACACTCCATCGGTGAGATCGCCGCCACGCATGTGGCCGGGGTGATGTCGCTGGAGGACGCCTGTGCGCTGGTCGTGGCGCGTGGCCGGCTGATGCAGCAACTCCCCGCGGGTGGCGTCATGGTGGCCGTCGAGGCGGCCGAGGCGGAGGTGCTGCCGCTCCTGGAGGGCCGAACGGGCGAGGTGTCGGTAGCTGCGGTCAACGGCCCGCAAGCCGTCGTGATCGCCGGAGCCGAGGCGGCCGTCGAGCAAGTGGCCGACCAGCTGAAGTCCCAAGGGCGGCGTACGTCTCGTCTGCGGGTGTCGCATGCTTTCCACTCCCCGCTGATGGAGCCGATGCTCGAGGCGTTCCGCGAGGTGGCCGAAGGCATCGCCTACGCACCCCCGGCCGTCCCGGTCGTGTCGAATGTGACGGGGCAGCTCGCCACCGGAGGCGAGTTGGCGTCCGCCGACTATTGGGTGCGGCACGTTCGTGAAGCGGTGCGTTTCGCCGACGGTGTGGACGCTCTGGCGGCCGCGGGCGTGACCCGTTTCCTGGAGATCGGCCCCGACGGCACGCTCACCGCCCTCGCCCGGACGGTGCTCGGTGACCGTGCCGAGAACGCGGAACTCGTTCCCGTGCTGCGCAAGGACCGGAACGAACCCCGGGCGGCCGTCGCCGCGCTCGCCGCACTGCACGCCTCCGGCCGGACCGTCGACTGGAGCGCTCTGCTGCCCGATGCCTCCGACGCGGTTCCCCTGCCGACGTACCCCTTCCAGCGGCAGCGCTACTGGCTGGACCCCGTCGCGAGCCGTCCGGGGCACCGTGGGGAACACCCGCTCCTCTCCGCCGGCATCGGTCTGGCGAGCTCCGCCGGCGTCGTGGCGACGGGACGCCTCTCCGTACGCGCCCAGCCCTGGCTCGGCGAACTCGCCACCAGCGGTGGCTCCGTCGTGCCCGCCTCCGTCCTCACCGACCTGGCACTGCACACGGGACGCACCCTCGGCGCCCACCACCTCACCGAACTGCACATCGACGAGCCCCTGCCCCTGCCCGGCACCGGTGAGACGGAGATACAGACCGTCACCGAGGCCGCCACGGGCGAACAGCGCTGGACCTTCTCCCTCTACGCCCGGCCCCACGACCCGGACGCCGACGAGACCCGGGCGTGGACCCGGCACGCCCACGGCACCCTCGCCGCCGTGGCCGACACCGACGGCGTGCCCGTGCCTGGCGATATTTGGCCCCCGCAGGGCGCGACGCCCGTCGACCCGGACGAGCTGTACGACGCGCTCGGTCCCGCCGCGGGTCCGGCAGGTGAAGCACCGCAGGCCCTGACCGCCGTCTGGCGCCTGGGCGACGAGGTGTTCGCCGAGGCGACCCTCCCGGAGACGAAGGCCGGGGAGGCCGCCCGTTTCGCCGTTCACCCGGCGCTGATCGACAGCGCGCTGGTCGTGCTCGGACGACCCGCTCCGCACCTCGTGACCTGGACCGGCCTGACCCTCCACGCCAGCGCCGCCACGAGCGTACGGCTGCACGTCGGCCGACGGTCGGCGACGGAGGCCACGCTCAGTGTCCTCGACACCACCGGCGCTCCCGTCCTCACCGCCCAGCACGTCACCGTCCGGCCCATCGACACCGACCGGCTCCCCGGCACCGCACACAGGCGCGGCAGCGACCTCTACACCGTGACGTGGAGTCCCCTCGGCACCGCTTCCGCGCCGGAACCGGCCCCGACCCTGGCCCACCACACCCCGGACGACCTCCTGGCCGCCCTCTCGGGCCCGTCGGACGCCTCATTCGCCGACGTGGTCGTCGTCCCCTGGTCCACCGTCGGGACGGAGTCCGGCACAGCCCCGGCGACCGGCGTGCACGCGGCCACCGCCACCGCCCTCACCCTGCTCCAGCACTGGCTCACCGACCCGCGCACGGCCCGCTCGCGGCTGCTGGTGCTCACGCGAGGAGCCGTCGCCGCCACCACCGGGGAGACCGTGACGGACCTGCCCGCGGCGGCGGTCCGAGGGCTGCTGAAGTCGGCCGCCTCGGAGAACCCCGGACGGATCCTTCTCCTCGACGCCGACACCACCCCCACCGACGAGCACCTCGTGTCGGCCGTACACCACCCCCACGACGAACTCCTGCTCCGCGACGCACGGTTGCTGGCACCCCGGCTCACGCTCGCCCCGGACGACCTCGACGAGACGTCGGACGTCGCCTTCCCGACCGACCGCACCGTCCTCGTCACCGGAGGCACCGGCACCGTCGGCTCCGCCGTGGCCCGCCACCTCGTCACCCGGCACGGTGTCCGCCACCTGCTCCTCGTCTCCCGGCGCGGCCCGCAGACCCCCGGGGCCGCCGAGCTGACGGACGAGCTCGCCGCTCTCGGCGCCCGGACCACCGTCGTCGGCTGCGACGCCGCCGACCGCGACGCCCTCGCCGAGGTGATCCACGGCCTGCCGCCCCAGCATCCGCTCGGGGCCGTCGTGCACGCGTCGGGAACGCTGGACGACGGCGTCATCACCTCCCTCACCCCCGACCGCCTCGCCACCGTCCTGCGCCCCAAGGCCGATGCGGCGATCAACCTCCATGAACTGACCCGTGACCTCGGCCTCTCGGCGTTCGTCCTGTTCTCCTCGGCCGCGGCCACCCTGTCGGGACCGGGGCAGGGCAACTACGCGGCCGCCAACGCGTTCCTCGACGCCTACGCCGCCCACCTGCATGCCGCGGGCCACCCGGCCGTCTCCATCGCCTGGGGCCTGTGGGAGGCCGACAGCGCGATGACCCGGGGACTCGCCGACGCCACCCACGACCGTGCCGCCCGCACCGGCATCGGCGCCCTCCCGACCCAGGATGCCCTACACCTCTTCGACCGCGCCCTGGCACACACCGGAGGCGCGCCCCTGCCGCTCCGCGTCGACCGCACGGCACTGCGCCGGGCCGCCGACCGGCTCCCCCCGCTGCTGCGCACCCTGACCCGCCGCCCGGCGCTGCGGGAGGCCGCCGCGCGCTCGACGTCCGCCGAGTCACCGCTCGACCTGATGCACCTCCCGGAACCGCGGCGCCGGGACGCGGTCAACGACCTCGTACGCTCCGCCCTCGCCGACGTACTCGGACACACCTCGGGCGCACAGATCCCACTCGGCATGCCCTTCGCCCAGTTGGGCCTCGATTCCCTGACCGGCCTCGAACTGCGCAACGCCCTGTCCCGGGCCACCGGCACGCCGCTGCCGGCCACGCTGGTCTTCGACCACCCCACCCCAGCGGCCGTCACGGACCTGCTCCTCGCCGAAGTGGCACCTGCCGCCACGCCCGACGGCTCCACGGCACGCACCGGTGACGACGTCCCACTCGCGGACGACCCCCTGGCCATCATCGGCATGGGGTGCCGATTCCCGGGCGGCGTCGAAACCCCCGAACAGTTCTGGGAACTGCTCCTCCAGGGCGAGGACGCCATCGGCGACTTCCCCGCAGACCGCGGCTGGGACAACCTCGACGCCCTCAACGACGTGGTCACGGACGGCATCGATCAGTCCGCCTACACCCGACGCGGCGGTTTCCTGTCCGGTGTCGGTGATTTCGATGCGGAGTTCTTCGGTGTGTCGCCGCGTGAGGCGTTGGCGATGGATCCGCAGCAGCGGTTGTTGCTGGAGGCGTCGTGGGAGGC
>NZ_JBVIGA010000062.1:0-8998 GCF_055571035.1 Streptomyces malachitofuscus
TGGCGGATGAGGGTTTGCTGTGTTCGCCGGAGTACTGGGCGGAGCATGTGCGGCGGCCGGTGCGGTTCGCTGACGGGGTCGCTGCGATGCGGGAGTTGGGGGTGGGGTGTTTCCTGGAGGTGGGTCCGGGGGGTGTGCTGACCGCGTTGGTGCGTGAGGCCTGCGGTGATGACGTCACAGCCGTACCGACCCTGCGTAAGAACAGGACCGAGCGCGACAGCGTGCTGGCCGGGTTGGGGGAGCTGTGGGCGTGCGGCGCCGCGGTGGACTGGCGTGCCGTCGTCGGTGAGCCGACGGCGGTTGTGGATCTGCCGACGTATCCCTTCCAGCGCAGCCGGTACTGGCTGACGCCCGTCACCGACGAGGGCGCGGCCGACGAGGAGGGCCGCTTCTGGCAGGCCGTCACGGAGCACGACGTCGGCGCGCTTGCTGAAACGCTCCAGGCTCCGAAGACCGCCCTCGAAGCGGTTCTGCCCTCGCTGGCCGCCTGGCGGCGAGGACGCGAGGAGCAAGCGGAACTCGACCGGCTGCGTTACCGCGTCGAGTGGCAGGCCGCTACCGGCCGGTCCGGAGGCGCACCGGCCGGTGCGTGGCTGGTGGTCGTACCCGAGGGGATGCGCAACGACGGCTGGGTGCGGTCCTGTTGCGGCGTCCTGTCCGACGCCGACGTCGTGTTCCGCGAAGGGCACGACCCGGATCTCCGGGAGCTGCCCGCGCTGACCGGAGTGCTCTCCTTGTTGGCCGTCGACGAGCGCCCGCACCCCGAACACCCGGGCGTGTCACGCGGGTTGGCCGGGACGGTGTCCCTGGTGCAAGCCCTCGGTGCAGCGGACGTCGGCGCTCCGCTGTGGTGCGTGACCCGCGGGGCTGTGTCCACCGGGCCCGGCGATCCGGTGTCACGGACCGTGCAGGCGCAGACCTGGGGGGTGGGCCGTGCCGCATGCCTGGAGCACCCGGACCGGTGGGGTGGCCTGGTCGACCTGCCGGAGGAGCCGGGAGCGGAGGAACTGGCCGCGTTCGGCGCCGTTCTCGCCGATCCCGGCGGGGAGGACCAGATCGCCGTACGGTCGTCCGGCACGTATCTGCGCCGGCTCACCCGAGCGCCCGGCACGTCCGGGGCGCCCGGTGCCGGCGGCACGTCGTGGCGGCCCCACGGGACCGTCCTCATCACCGGCGGCACCGGAGCCCTGGGATCGCTGCTGGCACGGTGGCTGGCGCGCAAGGGCGCGGAACGACTCGTACTCACCAGCAGGCGCGGACCGGACGCGCCAGGAGTCGACGACCTGCGGCGAGAACTGGCGGGGCTCGGTGTGCCCGCCACCGTGACGGCCTGTGACGTCGGGGACCGGGACGCGCTGGCCCGGCTCGTGGACGACGTGCACCGCGAGTACGGTCTGACGGCCGTCGTCCACGCGGCGGGCGTCTCCGACGACGGACAGGTGGCGGACATCTCCGCCGAGCACCTGGAGGACGTGCTCGGCCCCAAGGCCAACGCCGCGCTCCACCTGCACGAACTGACCCGGGACATGGGCCTGTCCGACTTCGTGCTGTTCTCTTCCAGCGCCGGAGTGTGGGGGAGTGGCCGCCAGGGCGCCTACGCGGCCGCCAACGCCACGCTCGACGCGCTGGCGCAGCTGCGGCACGCCGAGGGGCTGCCCGCCACCTCGATCGCATGGGGCCCGTGGGCCGGTACCGGGATGGTCGCCGACGAGGACCTGGCCGAGCATCTGCGCCGACGCGGTCTGGGCGCCGTACCGCCCGAGACGGCGCTGAAGTCCCTGGAACGTGCGCTGGACCAGGGCGAGACCTGCCTCACGGTGGCCGAGGTGGACTGGGAGCTGTTCGCCCGGACGTTCACGGGCCTGCGCCCGAGCCCCCTCATCGCGGACCTGGCCGACGTACAGGACGCGGCGGTCGCCACGGCGGAGTCACCGGAGGAGACCGGCCCCGGCCGAGGCGCCGAACTGCGCGGGGAACTGGCCGTGCTCGCCGACCACGAGCAGTCCGAACTCCTGGAGCGGCTGGTCTGCGCGCGGACCGCCGGCGTCCTGGGACACGCGGGGGCCGACTCGGTGTCCCCGGGGCGCTCGTTCAAGGACCTCGGCTTCGACTCCTTGTCCGCGGTGGAGTTGCGGAACCAGCTCAACCGCGTCACCGGCCTCGACCTGCCGCCGACGCTCGTGTTCGACCACCCCACTCCACGGGCCCTGGCCGAGCATCTGCGGGGTGAACTGGGCGGGATGGCCGTCGATGAGGCCGACGTCCTCGCCCAACTCGACCGTATCGACGCCGATCTGACGGCTGCCGGACTGCGCGGTCCCGCCCAGCGGCGGATCGCCGGCCGACTTCGGGTGCTCGCTGCCCGGTGGGCCGACGCCGCGACAGCGTCCGACGCCGACGACGACCTCGCGTCCGCGGGCGTCGACCAGATGCTGCATCTCATCCGTGAGGAGTTCGGGAAGCTGTGAGCGCCGGGCCGGTGACCAACGAGAACGAAGTCCTCGACCATCTGAAGTGGATGACGGGCGAACTGCGCCAGGCGCGGCGCCGCCTGACGGAGGCGGAGGAGTCCGCGCACGAGCCGATCGCGATCGTGGGCATGGCCTGCCGGTTCCCGGGCGGAGTGCGACGGCCCGAGGACCTGTGGCGGCTGGTGGTGGAGGAACGCGACGCGATCGCGCCCTTCCCGTCCGACCGGGGCTGGGAACCCGACCTCTACCACCCCGACCCCGACCGGCCCGGCAGGACTTATCAGCGCGAGGGCGGCTTCGTCGACGACGCGGCGGGCTTCGACGCGGACTTCTTCGGGATCTCGCCCCGGGAGGCCGCCACCGTCGACCCGCAGCAACGGCTCCTGCTGCACACCTCGTGGGAGGCGATGGAACGGGCCGGCATCGACCCCGAGACCCTGCGGGGCAGCCTGACCGGCGTGTTCGTCGGTACCACCTACTCGGAGTACGGCGCGGACCCGCGCATCCCCGCCGCCGACATCCAGGGATACGTCGTCACCGGCATGGTACCCGCCGCGGCTTCCGGGCGGGTTTCCTACACGTTCGGTCTGGAGGGCCCGGCGATCAGCGTCGACACCGCCTGTTCCTCGTCCCTGGTCGCGCTGCATCTGGCCTGCCAGGCGCTGCGGCGCGGCGAGTGCACCCTCGCGCTGGCGGGCGGCGCGCAGATCATGGCCACCCCCCGCGTGTTCGTGGAGTTCAGCCGGCAGCGAGGACTCGCCCCCGACGGCCGGTGCAAGGCGTTCGCCGCCGCCGCCGACGGCACTGGCTGGGCCGAGGGCGTCGGAGTGCTGATGTTGGAAAGGCTCTCGGACGCCGTACGCCACGGACGCCGGGTACTGGCGGTGGTGCGGGGCTCGGCGGTCAACCAGGACGGTGCCTCCAACGGACTCACCGCACCCAACGGGCCCTCGCAGGAACGTGTCATCCGAGCAGCCCTGGACGACGCCCGGCTGGGACCGGCCGACGTGGACGCGGTGGAGGCGCACGGCACCGGGACGGCGCTTGGCGACCCCATCGAGGCACGGGCGCTGCTGGCCACGTACGGCAGGGCCCACGCCGATCGCTCACCGTTGTGGCTCGGGTCGGTGAAGTCGAACATCGGCCATGCCCAGGCGGCGGCCGGGATGGCCGCGGTCATCAAGACGGTGCAGGCCATCCAGCAGGGCACGCTGCCGCGTACCCTGCACATCGACGAGCCGACGCCCCACGTCGACTGGGCGCGGGGCGGAGTGGAACTGCTGACCGAGACCCGGCCCTGGCCGACGACCGGGCAGCCCCGTCGGGCGGGTGTGTCGGCGTTCGGCGCCAGCGGTACCAACGCGCACGTGATCCTCGAACAGGCCCCGGACCCCGCGCCCCCCGCCGAAGGCACCGCCCCGCCCCCCGCCCTGACCGGCGCGCCGACGCCCTTGCCGCTCTCGGCCCGCGACCCGTCGGCCCTGCGCGGCCAGGCGTCCCGACTCGCCGAGCACCTGCGCCGCCACCCGGATCTCACCACCGCGGCGCACACGCTCCACGCCAGGTCCGCCTTCACCCACCGGCTCCTCCTGCTCGCCTCCGACAGCGGGCAGGCAGCGGACGACCTCGACGCCTTCGCCCGCGGGGAACTGCCCGCCGCCGCTCTCCCGGGGCTCGCCGAGACACAGCCCAAGACAGTATGGGTGTTCGCCGGTCAGGGCCCCCAGTGGTCCGGGATGGCCCTGGACCTGTGGGACGCCTCACCCGCCTTCGCCCACCGCATGACGGAGTGTCAGCAGGCCCTGCGGCCCTACGTCGACTGGTCGTTGCGGGACGCCCTCGCCGGCGACCTCGACCGCGTGGAGGTGGTCCAGCCCGCACTGTGGGCGATGATGGTCTCCCTCGCCCATCTGTGGGCCTCGTGCGGGGTGCGCCCGGACGCCGTCATAGGGCACTCCCAGGGCGAGATCGCCGCGGCCGTCGTGGCCGGAGGGCTCTCCCTCGACGACGGTGCCAAGGTCGTCGCGCTGCGCAGCCGCGCCCTGGTCCGCCTGCGCGGGACCGGCGCGATGGCCGCCGTGACCGCATCCGCCGAACGCACCGGCGAGCTGATCCGGCCATGGCACGGACGGCTCTCCGTCGCCGCGGTCAACGGCCCTTCCGCGACCGTGGTGTCCGGCGACACCGCAGCGGTCGACGAACTCCTCGCGCGCCTGCCCGAGGCCCGCCGCATCCAGGTCGACTACGCCTCCCACTCACCCCACGTCGACGCGATCGCGGACGAGGTGCGCGCCGCGCTCGCCGATCTGCGACCCGCCACCGGACAAGTGCCGTTCATCTCCTCCGTGACCGGGCACCCTCACGACACCGCCGGACTGGATGCCGACTACTGGCTGACCAACCTGCGCCGGACCGTACGGTTCGACGAGGCCGTACGCAGGGCCGCGGACCGCGGACACCGGGCGTTCATCGAGATCACCCCGCACCCGGTCCTGACCGTCGGCATCGAGGACGTGCTGCGCACCGCGGGCGTGGACGGCTCGGTCAGCGGCACCCTTCGCCGGGGCGACGGCGGCCCGGCCCGGTTCCTGGCCTCGCTCGCCGAGGCGTACGTCCACGGTGTACCGGTCGACTGGACCCGCACCCTGGCCCCGCGCGCCGACCGCCACCCCGACGCCGACCCGCCGACGTACGCCTTCCGGTACCGGCCCTACTGGCTGCGCCCTGTCCCCACCGACGGCTTGGGCACCGACGAGGAGCAGAGCCGTTTCTGGGCGGCCGTGCAGGAGCAGGACGCGCACGCTGTGGCACGGCTCCTCGACACCGAGGACCACGCCGCCCTGGCCCCCGCCCTGCCGGCGCTGTCCGCCTGGTGGCAGGGCCGGAGAGCCCGCCGGGAGAGCGACGCGCTGCGCTACCGGGTGGACTGGCGTCCTGTCACCGTTCCGACCGGAGGCCCCGACGGAACCTGGGTGATCGTGACGCCGGGCGGCGACGGGACGGCGGCCGACGCGGCCGCGGCCTGCGCGCGGATGCTCGCCGAGCACGGCGCCGTCCCCGTCCACATCACCCTCGACGCCGCCCGCGCCGAACGCGGCACGGTCGCCGAACGCCTCGCCAGGACGCTTGCCGAGTCCCCGGCGCCGGCCGGAGTGGTGTCCCTGCTCGCCTGGGACGAGAGCCCGCATCCCGAGCACGGACGCGCCACCGCCGGACTGACCGCCACCCTCGCCCTCCTCCAAGCCCTCGGTGACCTCGCCTGCGACGCACCTCTGTGGTGTCTGACCACCGGAGCCGCCTCCGTCACCGACGCCGACGCACCACACCGCCCCCGCCAGGCCGCCGTCTGGGGTCTCGGCCGGGTCGCCGCCGTGGAACACCCGCATCGCTGGGGTGGCCTCGCCGACCTGCCCGAGGACCCCGACCAGCGCACCTGGCAGCGCCTCGCCGCCGTCCTCGGCGACAGCGCGGGCGAGGACCACATCGCGGTCCGCGCCTCGGGCACCTTCTGCCGACGCCTGGTCAGAGCGCCCGCCGACGGCCCGCCCCCATCCCTGTGGCAGCCCTCCGGAGACGTCCTCGTCGCCGGCGACGACGGGCCCCTCGTCCACGCCGTGACCGCCTGGCTCGACGACCACGGCGCCCGCGCCACCACGGACCCGGCGAACGGCCCCTTCCGTACGGTCGTCCACACCCCCGGAGCCACCGAACTCGCCCCTCTGGACTCCCTGACCCCCGCCGATCTGGCCCGCGTCTTCGCCGGACGCACCGCGAGGACGGAGGACCTTCTGAAGACACCGCCGGGCGACGACCTCGACGCGTTCGTGGTCTCCACCTCCGCCGTCTCCACGTTCGGCGGAGCCGCCCACGGCGCGTGCGCCGCCGCCGACGCCTACCTGGAGGCGCTCGCCCACCAACGAGGCCTGCCGGCACGGGTGATCGGCTGGGGTCTCTGGCACCTCCACGGGACGGACGACGACCCGGCCGGTGAGCGCTCCGCCCGCAACGGACTGCCCCCGCTGCCCTCGGCCACCGCGCTGGACTGCCTGCGCCGGATCGTGGCCGACGGCGAGACCGGGCTGATGGTCGCCGACGTGGACTGGGACCGCTTCGTGCCCCTGTACACCGCCGTACGGCCCACCCGGCTCCTCGACGACCTGCTTGCCGCACATCCGCTCACCGGCGACACCGACGACGCGCACCCGGCCCGACAGACCGCGGTCGCGCTGCGTGACCGGCTGGCCGCGATGCCGGCCGACCAGCAGCGGCGCACCCTGCTCGCCGAGGTCCGCAGACAGGTCGCCGCAGTCCTCGGACACCATTCCGCCGAGGACGTCGAACCCGGACGGGCCTTCAAGGAACTCGGCTTCGACTCCATGACGGCCGTCACCCTGCGCAACCGGCTCACCGCCGTGACCGGACTCGACCTGCCCGCCACGCTGGTCTTCGACCACCCGACCGCCGCCGACCTGGCAGAGCGCCTGCGCACGACCCTGGCCGACACCCTGGGCACCGGCGCCGACCCCGTTCCCACGACCGCGGCCGCCGCACGCACCGCACTCGAACGCGTCGAGGTGGCGACCAGGCGCCTCGACCTCGACGGCGACGAACTGGCCGACCTCACCGCCCAGGTGGCCGGCTTCCTGTCCAGGCTCCGCGACCGACAGACTCCTCCCGAGACCTCCGCGCCGCAGACCACCGACCTGGACACCGCAACCGACGACGAGGTTCTCGATTTTGTCCGGAGGGAGTTCGGCCGTGGCTGACGAGCGGGAACTGCGCGACTATCTGCGCCAGGTGACCAAGGCCCTGCACGAGACCAGTACCCGCCTGCGCGAGGCCGAGGCGGCCGAACACGAACCCGTCGCGATCGTGGGGATGGCCTGCCGCTACCCCGGCGGAGTGCGCTCGCCCGAAGACCTGTGGGACCTCGTCCACACCGGCCGCGACGCCATCGGCGACTTCCCCGACGACCGGGGCTGGGATCTCGACGACCTGTACGACCCCGAGCCCGACCGGCCCGGAAAGACCTACACGCGCCGCGGCGGCTTCCTGCGTGACGCGGCCGACTTCGACCCGGAGTTCTTCGGCATCTCGCCCCGCGAGGCCCTGGCCATGGACCCCCAGCAGCGCCTGGCCCTGGAGACCTCCTGGGAGGCGGTCGAACGCGCCGGACTCGCCGGCGCCCTCAAAGGCACCCGAACCGGCGTCTTCGTCGGCTGCTACGGACTCGACTACTGCTGGTCCCTCGAGCAGGTCCCCGAAGGGTACGAGGGGCACCTCACCACCGGCGCCTCCGCCAGCGTCGTCTCCGGCAGGATCGCCTACGCGCTGGGCCTGACCGGACCGGCCGTCTCCGTCGACACGGCGTGTTCCTCCTCCCTCGTCGCCCTGCACCTCGCGGCCCGGTCCCTCCGCTCCGGCGAATGCTCCCTGGCGCTCGCCGGTGGCGTGTCGGTGATGTCGACCCCGGTCCAGTTCCTGGGCTTCAGCAACCAGCGTGGCCTCGCCGCGGACGGCCGGTGCAAACCGTTCGCCGCGGCGGCCGACGGCATGAGCCTGGCCGAGGGCGTCGGCGTCCTCGTACTGGAAAGGCTGTCGGACGCGCTGGCCAAGGGACACCGGGTGCTGGCCGTGGTACGAGGGTCGGCCGTCAACCAGGACGGCGCTTCCAACGGCATGACGGCGCCCAACGGCCCCTCCCAGGAACGCGTCATCCGCGCTGCCTTGACGAGCGCCCGACTCACCCCGGCCGACGTCGACGCGGTCGAGGCTCACGGAACGGGCACCACCCTGGGCGACCCGATCGAGGCCCAGGCACTGCTCGCCACTTACGGCCGCGGCCGCGCCGACGAGGAACCGCTGTGGCTGGGCTCTGTGAAGTCCAACATCGGCCACTCGCAGGCGGCGGCGGGTGTGGCGGGTGTGATCAAGATGGTGATGGCGATGCGGCAGGGGACGTTGCCGCGGACGTTGCATGTGGATGAGCCGTCGCCGCATGTGGACTGGTCGTCGGGTGCGGTGTCGTTGCTGACGGAGGCGCGGCCGTGGGAGGTGGGGGAGCGTCCGCGTCGGGCGGGTGTGTCGTCGTTCGGGATCAGCGGCACCAACGCCCACGTCGTCCTGGAGCAGGCCCCCACAGTCCAACAGCCGGAAACCGCTGCGGACGTCGCGGCGGTTCTGCCCTACACGCTGTCGGCCAGGAACACCGAGGCGCGCCGCGCCCAGGCCACCGTCCTGACGGAGTACCTGCGCGACCACCCGCACCTGCAACAGGCCGCGCTGTCTCACTCCTTGGCCACGACACGCGCCCAACTGGAGCACCGCGCCGTCGTGATCGCCGAGAACCGGGACGAGACCTTCCAGGCCTTGGAAGCGCTGGCCGCCGGCACCGAGCACGCGTCCCTGCTCACCGGTGTGGCGGATGTGTCCGGGTCTCCGGTGTTGGTGTTTCCGGGGCAGGGGGCGCAGTGGGCGGGGATGGGGCTTGAGTTGTGGGACGGCTTGCCGGTGTTCGGTGAGCGGAT
>NZ_JBVIGA010000063.1:0-8383 GCF_055571035.1 Streptomyces malachitofuscus
ACGCGGACGAGCCGTCCTCGCATGTGGACTGGTCCTCGGGTGCGGTACGTCTGCTGAGTGAGCGGCGGGTGTGGCCCGATGTCGATCGTCCGCGCAGGGCGGGTGTCTCGTCGTTCGGTCTGAGTGGCACCAACGCCCACGTCATCCTCGAACAGGCCCCCGAGGACGCAGTGGAGCCGGTCGAGTCCGTCGCCATGCCGATGGTGCCCTGGGTACTGTCCGGACGCTGTGCGGATGCCCTGCGCTCCCAGGCCGCCCGTCTGCACGCCTACGCGCAGGCGCATACGGACGCCACACCCGTCGCGATTGCGGCCGCCCTGGTTCAGGGGAGGACCTTCTTCGAGAACCGCGCTGTCGTCCGAGGCCGTGACCGCGGGGAGCTCCTGGACGGACTCGACCGCCTGGCTCAGGGCGAACAGGCCGACAACCTCACGTGCGGACGTGCTACGGACCACGGCAGGACGGCGTTTCTGTTTTCGGGTCAGGGTGCGCAGCGGCCGGGGATGGGGCGCGAGCTGTATGAGGCTTTCCCGGTGTTCGCGGAGGCGTTCGACACGGTGTGCGCGCACGTGGGGGAGGAGTTGCGGGAGGTCGTCTTCGGTGACGACGCCGAGCGGCTGCACCGCACCGAGTGGACGCAGCCCGCGTTGTTCGCGCTGGAAGTCGCGCTGTTCCGGCTGGTGGAATCCTTCGGTGTGCGCCCGGACGTCCTCATCGGACACTCCGTCGGTGAGATCGCCGCCGCGCATGTGGCCGGGGTGATGTCGCTGGAGGACGCCTGTGCGCTGGTCGTGGCGCGTGGCCGGCTGATGCAGCAACTCCCCGCGGGTGGGGTGATGGTGGCCGTCGAGGCGGCCGAGGCGGAGGTGCTGCCGCTCCTGGCGGACCTTGCCGGTGAGGTGTCCCTCGCGGCAGTGAACGGCCCCCGGGCCGTGGTGCTCGCCGGCGCCGAGGCGGCCGTCGAGCAGGTGGCCTCGACGCTGAGGGAGCAGGGCCGGCGCACCACCCGTCTCCGCGTCTCGCACGCCTTCCACTCGCCGCTGATGGAGCCGATGCTCGACGCCTTCCGCGAGGTGGCCGAACGCATCACCTACACACCCCCGGCCCTCCCCGTCGTGTCCAACCTGACCGGAGACCTCACCACCACCGACGAACTGGCATCCCCCGAGTACTGGGTCCGTCACGTCCGCGACACCGTCCGCTTCGCCGACGGCATCACCGCACTCACCACCCACGGCGTGACGCGCTTCCTGGAGATCGGCCCCGACGGCACCCTCACCGCCCTCACCCAGAACTGCATCCCGGACGACGACGAGGCCCTCCTCTTCGCGCCGATGCTGCGCAGGGACCGCGACGAGGTGGACGCCGTTTTCTCGTGTGTCGCTGCCGGCCATACGGCCGGTGTGCCCGTCGACTGGACCGCTGTGACGGGCCCTTGCTCGACGGCAGGCGTGGACCTGCCCACGTACGCCTTCCAGCGTGAGCGGTACTGGCCCCAGACGAAGCGCAGTGAGGTCGCTCCCGATCTTCGTTCCTGGGAACCGGCGGCACCGGAGGAAGCGCGCGAACTGGCCGGCGTGCTGGGCATCAGCGAGGACGTCGTACAGGAGATCCTTTCGGAGTTCTCCGGCCGACGACAGGAGCGCACGGAGCGGGCGGAAGTGGACGGCTGGCGCTACTGCGTGGCATGGGAGGCAGTGACTCCCACCCCAGGCGCAGACCGCACCGGTCGCTGGCTCGTACTCCACCCCGAAGGGGCCGGCGCGCTGGTCGAGAGCGTGACCGCGGGCCTCTCCGACCCTCTTCTCCTGCCTCTTCCCGAGCGCCCGGACCGACAGGGCCTCGCCCGCGCGGTCACTGAGGCTGTCGCGGCGACGAAGACGCAAGCGGCGGGTGTGATCGTGCTGCCCGCCACACTGGAACAGGCACTCGGCGCCACCCAGGCGCTGGGCGACGCGCAGACGGGCGGGCCCGTGTGGTGGGTCACCCGGGGAGCCGTCACGGTCGGGCAGCCCGCCGACGGCCGGCCGGTTCCCGAACAGGCCGCCATCTGGGGGCTCGGACGAGTTGTGGCGCTGGAGCACGCCGATCGCTGGGGCGGGCTGGTGGATCTGCCGGAGACCCCGGACAGCGATGCCGCCCGCCTCCTCGCCGACGTCGTCGCCTCCCCCGCGGAGGACCAGATCGCTGTGCGGGACGGCCGGGCCTTCGCCAGGCGTCTGCGTCAGGATCCGGCGCCGCACGGCACCGGACAGGTGTGGAAACCATCCGGAACGGTGCTGGTCACCGGCGGGACCGGTGCCCTCGGTGCGCACGTCGCTCGCTGGCTCGTCCGTCAGGGCGCCGAGGACCTGGTCCTCACCAGCCGTCGCGGTGCCGATGCCGAGGGCGTCGCCCAACTCGTGGCCGACCTGCACGACATGGGAGCCGACCAGGTGAGCGTCGAGGCCTGCGACCTCGCGGACCGGGAAGCGGTCGCGGCGCTGCTCTCCCGGCACCAGGTCGACGCCGTCTTCCACGTGGCGGGCGTACCGGACCACATGCCCTTCGACGACATCGACACCGCCCATCTGCAGCGGATCGTCGGGGCGAAGGCACACGGCGCCGTGCACCTGGACGAGCTGACCCGTGACCGGGACCTGAGTGCCTTCGTGGTGTTCTCGTCCATCGCGGCTGTGTGGGGGAGCGGATCCCAGGGCGCCTACGCGGCGGCGAATGCCTGGGCGGACGCCGTGGTGGAGGACCGCCGCGCCCGTGGGCTGGCAGGCCTCACGGTGCAATGGGGCCCGTGGTCGGGCGGAGGGATGGTGTCGAGCGCCGGAGCGGCGGAACTGCGACGGCACGGCCTGCGGGTCATGCCACCCGGTCGCGCCCTGCAGGGGCTCGCATCAGCGCTGGAGGGACCCGGTGGCGCGGTCACCGTGGCCGACGTGGACTGGGAGCGTTTCCTTCCCGCGTTCACCAGCCGCCGTCCCAGCCCTCTGCTGAGTACGCTTCCGGGCTTCGGGGCAACGACGCCCGACGTCACCGGGGACAAGAAGACCGAGGACGTCCGTGCCGCCCTCGTCGCCCGCCTGACGAACCGGTCGGAGAAGGATCGTCGGAGGGCGCTGCGGGAGATCGTCCGCGAACGGGCCGGCGCCGTACTCGGACGGTCGAAAAGTTCTGCCGTGGACCTCGACCGTTCCTTCCGAGACGTCGGTTTCGACTCCCTCACCGCCGTGGAACTGCGCAACCAGCTCCATGCGGAGACCGGCCTGCGGCTGCCGACGACGCTGGTCTTCGACCACCCGACACCACGCCACCTCGCCGATCGCCTCTACGAGGAGCTTTTCACGGACGAGGTTGTGGCGGCGGACGGTGAAGAGGCCTCGTTCCGCACCGTCCTGTCCGCGATCCCCTTCTCCCGCTGGCAGGAGAGCGGCCTGCTGACGGCCGTCCTGTCCCTGGCGCAGGAGGGCGCGGACGCCTCCGCACGTCCGTCCGACGACACCTCCTCACCCGACGCGATCGACGCGATGGACGTCGACGCACTCGTTCACCTGGCCCTGGGCGACTCCACCTCCTGAACCCCCGCCTGCCCGCAGCCACTCTCCCCGTCCGCCCGCGAACGGCCACGAACCAGTGGAGCTGAACATGTCCACCTCCGAAGAGCGCGTCGTCGCCGCGCTGCGCGCCTCCCTCTCCGAGAACGAGCGTCTGCGCCGGCGCAACGAAGAACTCGCCCAGGCCGCCTCGGAGCCGATCGCCATCGTCGGCATGGCCTGCCGCTACCCCGGCGACGTCACCACCCCGGAAGAACTGTGGGACCTGGTGCTCTCCGGCACCGATGCGATCACACCTCTCCCGGCGGACCGAGGATGGGACACGGCAGATGCCGCCGCGGCCTCGACCGGCCAGGGCGGATTCGTCGCCACGGCAGCGGATTTCGATGCCGGCTTCTTCGGAGTGTCGCCTCGTGAGGCACTCGCGATGGACCCTCAGCAGCGCCTGATCCTGGAGACCTCCTGGGAGGTCCTCGAACGCGCGGGCCTGGAGCCCGGCTCCATACGGGGCAGCCGCACCGGTGTCTTCGTCGGGTGCAGCAATCAGAACTACGGCGCCGTCCACGGCGAAGACCTGCCCGAGGGCATCGAAGGCCACCTGCTGACCGGCAACGCGGCGAGTGTCGTCTCGGGCCGGGTGTCGTATGTGCTGGGGCTTGAGGGGCCGGCGGTGACGGTGGACACGGCGTGTTCGTCGTCGTTGGTGGCGTTGCATCTGGCGGTGCAGTCGTTGCGCGCGGGGGAGTGTGATCTGGCGCTGGCCGGTGGTGTGACGGTGATGTCCACCCCTGATGTCTTCGCCGAGTTCGGTCGTCAGGGTGGTTTGGCGGCCGATGGCCGGTGCAAGGCGTTCGCGGAGGCGGCGGATGGCACGGGCTGGGGTGAGGGCGTCGGTGTGTTGTTGGTGGAGCGGTTGTCGGATGCGCGGCGTCGTGGGCATCGGGTGCTGGCGGTGGTGCGGGGTTCGGCGGTCAATCAGGATGGTGCGTCGAATGGTCTGACGGCGCCGAACGGTCCGTCGCAGCAGCGGGTGATTCGGGCGGCGTTGTCGTCGGCGGGGTTGTCGGCTGCGGACGTGGACGCGGTGGAGGCGCATGGCACCGGGACCACGTTGGGTGATCCGATCGAGGCGCAGGCCTTGTTGGCCACTTATGGCCGGGATCGTGACGGGGACCGGCCGTTGTGGTTGGGGTCGGTGAAGTCGAACCTGGGGCATACGCAGGCGGCTGCGGGTGTCGCGGGTGTGATCAAGATGGTGCAGGCGTTGCGGCACGGGGTGTTGCCGGCGACCCTGCACGCGGACGAACCGTCCTCGCATGTGGACTGGTTCTCCGGAGCCGTGCAGTTGCTCACCGAGCGACGGGCGTGGCCCGATGTCGATCGTCCGCGCCGGGCGGGTGTCTCGTCGTTCGGTCTGAGTGGCACCAACGCCCACGTCATCCTCGAACAGGTCCCGGAACCGGAAGTCCAGGTGGACGGCAGCACCACCACCGGCCCGACCGCGTGGCCGCTCTCCGGCCGTTCCGAGGAAGCCCTCCGCGCACAAGCCCGGGCCCTCGTGGCCTTTGCCGACCGACACCCTGAGGCCGATCTCCACCGGACCGGCGTGTCCCTGGCCAGGACACGCGCACACTTCGAGCATCGTGCCGTCGTCGTCTCCGACGATGCCACCGGCTTCATCGAATCCCTTCGTGCCCTCGCCAACGGCAGTGCGTCACCGGGAATCACGCTCGGACGCGACCGTGGTGAACAGCCTCAGGCCTTCTTGTTCTCGGGTCAGGGTGCGCAGCGCCCGGGGATGGGTCGTGAGCTGTATGAGGCTTTCCCGGTGTTCGCGGAGGCGTTCGACGCGGTGTGCGGGCACGTGGGGGTGGAGTTGCGGGAGGTCGTCTTCGGTGACGACGCGGAGCGGCTGCACCGTACCGAGTGGACGCAGCCTGCGTTGTTCGCGCTCGAGGTCGCGCTGTTCCGGCTGGTGGAGTCCTTCGGTGTGCGCCCGGACTTCCTGATCGGTCACTCGGTCGGTGAGATCGCCGCCGCGCATGTGGCCGGGGTGATGTCGCTGGAGGACGCCTGTGCGCTGGTCGTGGCGCGTGGCCGGCTGATGCAGCAACTCCCCGCGGGTGGCGTCATGGTGGCCGTCGAGGCGGCCGAGTCGGAGGTGCTGCCGCTCCTGGCGGACCTTGCCGGTGAGGTGTCCCTCGCGGCAGTGAACGGCCCCCGGGCCGTGGTGCTCGCCGGAGCCGAGACGGCCGTCGAGCAGGTGGCCTCGACGCTGAGGGAGCAGGGCCGGCGCACCACCCGTCTCCGCGTCTCGCACGCCTTCCACTCGCCGCTGATGGAGCCGATGCTCGACGCCTTCCGCGAGGTGGCCGAACGCATCACCTACGCACCCCCGGCCCTCCCTGTCGTGTCCAACCTGACCGGAGACCTCACCACCACCGACGAACTGGCATCCCCCGAGTACTGGGTCCGTCACGTCCGCGACACCGTCCGCTTCGCCGACGGCGTGAGTGCCCTGGTGGCCGAAGGCGTGACGCGCTTCCTGGAGATCGGCCCCGACGGCACCCTCACCGCCCTCACCCGGAACTGCGTCCCGGACGACAGCCCCGCCCTCCTGACACCCACCCTCCGCAAGGACAGCCCGGAACACCCGGCCGTCCTCCGAGCGATGGCCCTGTTGCATGTCGACGGGGGTGAGATCGACTGGACCGCCGTGCTCCGTGGCGATGACGGCGGGATGCCGGTCGACCTGCCGACCTACCAGTTCCAGCATCGACGCTACTGGTTGGCCCCGAACGAGCCGTCGCCCGGTGGTCCTTGTGGTCCGACGCGAGCCTCCACGGTGGTGGACGCCGACTTCTGGACCGCCGTGGAGCGCGAGGACCTGTCGGTGCTGGCCGAGGACCTCGATCTTCCGCCCGACACGCTGGGGCCCGTCGTGCCGGCACTTTCGCGGTGGTACCGACAGCGGCAGGACCGGGCAGCGCTCGACGCGTTGCGATACGAGGTGTCCTGGCTGCCATTGACTCGGAACGACGAGAGCACGACCACGGCCGGTCGCCCCCGTACCGGAAACTGGGCGGTGCTGCTCCCCACCGAACTGGATGCGGCGTCACGCCGTACTGCGGACGACCTCCTGCTCGGCCTGCGCAAACACGGAATCACTCCGTGCGTCGCCGAGGTGATGGACCCCACCGACCCCACCGACTGCGCCGAAGCGCTGCGCTTCACGGCTGCGGAGACGGACGGAGTGCTGTCCCTGCTCGGGCTTGCCGCGCACGTCGATCCGGTGGTGAGTACGCTGGCCGCGCTGCGCGGAGCCGTCGAGTCTCCGGCTCCGGGCATACGACTGTGGGCCGTCACCCAAGGCGCCGTCGGTGTGGCCGGGGCTGATCGCGCCGTTGGCCCCGAACAGAGCGCCGCCTGGGGGCTGGGACGCGTAGCGGCCCTGGAACACCCGGACACCTGGGGCGGGTTGATCGACCTGCCCGCCGACGTCGACGACCGGGTGTGCGCACGGCTCGCCATCGCTCTGACCCGTCTGAGGCCCGGCGAGGATCAGGTCGCCGTGCGGGCCCACGGCGTCTTCGGCCGTCGGCTGATACGGACCACACCGGTGTCCGCGGTCACCCCGGGCTGGAAGCCCGACGGCACGGTGCTGATCACCGGGGGTACGGGCGCCCTGGGCGGACATGTGGCCCGTTGGGCGGTGCAACGAGGTGCCCGCAACCTTCTCCTCGTCGGCCGCCGCGGTGAAGCGGCGCCGGGTGCGACCGCATTGCGCGAAGAACTCCAGCGGATGGGCGCGCAGGTCACGTTGCCCGCCGTGGACGTTTCCGTACGCGAGCAGCTCGCCGAGCTTCTCGCCGCACACCCGGTCGACGCGGTCTTCCACACAGCCGGGGTCCTGGACGACGCCACGCTGCTGGCGACGGACGCCGAGCGCATCGACCGAGTGAGGGGGCCCAAGGCCACGGGAGCGTTCCTCCTCGACGAGCTGACACGGGACCGCGACCTGTCGGCCTTCGTCCTCTTCTCCTCCCTGGCGGGAACGCTGGGAAGCCCGGGGCAGGGTGCCTATGCCGCCGCCAACGCCGCCCTCGACGCGCTCGCCGAACGGCGGAGGGCGGAGGGCCTTCCGGCCACCTCCATCGCTTGGGGCCCGTGGGCCGGAGACGGTATGGCGGCGGAGTCCGGCGGCCGGCGCCGTGGTCAAGGGGCCGTGACGGCACTCGACCCCCGGCTCGCACTCTCGGCACTGGGAGTCGCGCTCGACACAGGCGTCACCACCCAACTGATCGCGGACATCGACTGGGCCGATTTCGTCCCCGCGTTCACCGCGGTCCGTCCCAGTGCCCTCCTCACCTCCGTGGCCCCAGCCGGCTCCACCCCCGAACGGCGCGGGACCGAACGCACGGGAAGCGAACTGCGCTCACGCGTGGCAGGGGTACCCCGCGACGCCGGGCAACGCCTCGTGAGGGAACATGTCCAGGAGCTCACGGCCCTGGTGTTGGGGTATGACGGCCCCGAACAGGTCGGTGCGGAGCGGGCGTTCCGCGATCTGGGCGTGGACTCGTTGATCGCGGTGGAGCTGCGCAACGCGCTGGCGGCCGCGGCGGGTGTGACGCTCCCCGCCACGGTCGTCTTCGACCACCCCACCCCCCGCGCCCTGGCCGACCACATCTACGGCGAGCTGTTCGACGAGGAGGCGTCGATCGCCTCCACGGCCTCGGTCGCCCTGGACGAGCCGGTGGCGATCGTCGGGATGGCGTGCCGTTTCCCGGGCGGTGTGGAGTCGCCGGAGGACCTGTGGGAGCTGCTCGCCGACGGACGGG
>NZ_JBVIGA010000064.1:0-6526 GCF_055571035.1 Streptomyces malachitofuscus
GTGAGCCGGTGCCGGCGGGGGGTGTTCTGGCCGGGGTGCTGGCTTTGGGTGAGTCCGAGGTGGCGGTGCGGTCGGGTGGGGTGTGGGTGCCGCGTTTGGTGCGTGTGCCGGCGCAGGCCGCTGCTGCTGTGTCTGGGCGGGTGTTCCGTGCGGGTGGAACGGTGCTGGTCACGGGTGGTACGGGGACGTTGGGTGCGGTGGTGGCCCGGCATCTGGTGGCGGTGCATGGGGTGCGCAGTCTGGTGTTGGTGAGCCGGCGGGGGTTGGAGGCGTCGGGTGCTGTCGGGCTGAAGGCTGAGCTGGAGGCTGCGGGTGCGGTGGTGAGGGTGGCGGCGTGTGATGTCGCTGATCCTGTGGCGTTGGCGGGGCTGCTGGCGGTGGTGCCGGAGGATGCTCCTTTGTCGGGTGTGGTGCACACGGCTGGTGTGCTGGATGACGGTGTGTTCGGTGGGCTGACGCCGGAGCGTCTGGTGTCGGTGTTCCGTCCGAAGGTGGACGCGGCGTTGGCGTTGCACGAGGCCACCCGTGACCTGGATCTGGACGCGTTCGTCCTCTACTCCTCCGCGTCAGGCGTGCTCGGCGGAGCAGGTCAGGGCAACTACTCGGCGGCCAACGCTTTCCTGGACGCCTTCGCGCAGTGGCGTCGTGCGCAGGGCCTGCCCGCCGTCTCGCTCGCCTGGGGCCTGTGGGGCGACACCGAAGGCATGGCCGGTGTCCTCGACCAGGCGGACCAGGCACGTATGCGGCGTAGCGGAGTCCGGGCCCTGTCCGTCGACGAGGGCATGGCGCTCTTCGACACCGCACTCGGTGCCGGCGAACCGGCTCTGGTGCCCATCAAGTTCGAGCTCACGGCCCTGGCCGCGCATGCGGGGGCCGGACAGCTGACGCCCAAACTGCAGGGCCTGGTCCGCCGGCCCCGCCGTACTGCCGCCGCCGGCGGACCCGTCCCGACCGCGTCCCTCACGGACCGACTGGCAGGGCTCCCGGAGGAGGAGCAGACGGAGATGCTGCTGGACCTGGTCCGCGACCAGGTCGCCGTCGTCCTCGGGCACGGCGACGTCGCGGACATCGCGCCGGGGCAGGCGTTCAGCGAACTCGGCTTCGACTCGCTCACCGCGGTCGAGCTGCGCAACCGGCTGGCCGGCGTGACGGGCGTCCCGCTGCCGGCCACGCTGATCTTCGACTATCCGTCGACCGCCGCGATCACCGATCACCTCCGCGCGGAGCTGATCCCGGACACCGCGACCGGCACGGTGGAACCCACCGACGTGGACGAGGCCGGGCTGCGCAAGGCACTCGCCACCGTCCCCCTCACCCGACTCCAGGAACTGGGCGTCCTGCAGCAGTTGCTGCGCCTCGTGGACGCGGCCCCCGCTGCCACGAACGTCGGCGGCGACTCCGCCGAAGCCGGACAGAACGACGCGCATCTGATCGCCGACATGGATGTCGCAGGCCTCATCGAACGCGCGATGGGCAACACCACCAACTGAGCCCGTCGCGGCCTACGGAGGAACTCAAGTATGTCTGTGTCCGAGGACAGGATCGTCGCGGCACTGCGCGCCTCGCTCATGGAGAACGAGCAGCTCAAGGAGGAGCGCGACCGGGCCGTCGCGGCCCGGACCGAACCGATCGCGATCGTGTCGGCCGCGTGCCGGCTGCCCGGCGGCGTCGCGTCGCCGGAGGATCTGTGGCGGCTCGTGGCCGAGGAACGCGACGGCATCTCACCGTTTCCGGAGAACCGGGGATGGAACGTCGACGGGATCTACGACCCCACCCTCGGCCTGCCCGACAAGACCTACGTCCGGGAGGGCGGGTTCCTGCACGACGCGGGGGAGTTCGACCCAGCGTTCTTCGGAATCAGTCCGCGTGAGGCGCTGGCGATGGACCCGCAGCAGCGTCTGTTGCTGGAGACCTCGTGGGAGACCTTGGAGCGGGCGGGTATCGATCCGACCACGCTGAAGGGCAGCCGCACCGGCGTCTTCGCCGGCCTGATGTACCACGACTACGAGGCGGCCGCGGCCGCCGGAAGCATCGTGTCGGGCCGGGTCGCGTACACCTTCGGCTTCGAGGGCCCGGCGGTGACGGTGGACACGGCGTGTTCGTCGTCGCTGGTGGCGATGCACTCCGCGATGCAGGCGCTGCGGAACGGCGAGTGCACGCTTGCTCTCGCCGGCGGTGTGGCCGTCATGGCCACCCCGGGCAGCTTCGTCGAGTTCTCGCGGCAGCGGGGCCTGGCGGTGGACGGGCGCTGCAAGTCGTTCGCGGCGGGTGCGGACGGGACGTCGTGGGCGGAGGGTGTGGGCCTGGTGCTGCTGGAGCGTCTGTCGGACGCGCGGCGCAACGGTCACGAGGTCCTGGCTGTGGTGCGGGGCAGCGCGGTGAACCAGGACGGTGCGTCCAACGGCATCACGGCGCCGAACGGTCCTGCGCAGCAGCGGGTGATCCGTCAGGCGCTGGCCAATGCCGGTCTGTCGGCGGCCGACGTGGACGCGGTGGAGGCCCACGGCACCGGCACCATGCTGGGCGACCCGATCGAGGCGCAGGCGCTGCTCGCGACGTACGGGCAGGAACGGTCGGGCGAGGACCGGCCGTTGTGGCTGGGGTCGTTGAAGTCGAACATCGGTCATGCGCAGGCCGCCGCGGGTGTGGCGGGTGTGATCAAGATGGTGCAGGCGATGCGGCACGGGGTGCTGCCGAAGACGCTGCACGTGGACGAGCCGTCGCCGAAGGTGGACTGGTCGGCCGGTGCGGTGGAGCTGTTGACCGAGGCCCGTGACTGGCCGCAGCTCCCCGGCCGTCCGCGCCGGGCGGCCGTCTCCTCCTTCGGGATCAGCGGCACGAACGCGCACGTGATTCTGGAGGCCGTGGAACAGGAGGTTCCAGAGCCGACCGTGACGGAGGGTCCGGTGCCTCTGGTGCTGTCGGGGCGGACGTCGGAAGCCGTGCACGCCCAGGCGGAACGGCTTGCCGGACATCTGGAAGGGCATGGCGAGCTGGGTCTGGCGGATGTGGCGTTCTCGTTGGCGACGGGGCGTGCGCATCTGGAGCGTCGTGCGGTGGTGGTCGCCGGCTCGGTGGAGGAGGCGCGCGAGCGTCTTGCGTCCGTCGAGCCGGGGTCGGTGGTCGCCGGGCGTCTGGGTGTGCTGTTCACGGGTCAGGGTGCGCAGCGGGTCGGGATGGGGCGTGAGCTGTATGCGGCATTCCCGGTGTTCGCAGAGGCTTTCGACGAGGTGTGCGCGGCCGTGGACCGGCCCCTGGGCCGCTCACTGAAGGACCTGGTCTTCGGCGACGATGCGGCGCTGCTCGACGAGACGCGCTACGCCCAGCCGGCCCTCTTCGCCGTCGAGGTCGGGCTCTTCCGCCTCGTACGGTCCTGGGGCGTGCGGCCCCACTTCCTCGCGGGGCACTCCATCGGTGAGGTGGCGGCCGCGTTCGTGGCGGGTGTGTGGTCGTTGGAGGATGCGGCTGCTCTGGTGGTGGCGCGGGGTCGTCTGATGCAGGCGTTGCCGTCGGGTGGGGTGATGGTGGCGGTCGAGGCGTCGGAGGACGAGGTGGTGCCGCTGCTGGTCGGGGGCGCGGGTGTCGCGGCGGTGAACGGCGCGACGTCCGTGGTCCTCTCCGGCGCCGAGGCGGCTGTCGAGGAGGTCGTGGGCCGTTTGGAGGGGCGTCGGGTGCGGCGGCTGCGGGTCTCGCACGCTTTCCACTCCTCGTTGATGGACCCGATGCTGGACGACTTCCGGCAGATCGTCTCCGGCCTCACCTTCAACACCCCCACGATCGCCGTGGTGTCGAACCTGACGGGTGAGGTGGCGGAGCCGGAGCGGTTGTGCGATCCGGAGTACTGGGTTGAGCACGTGCGCGGCACGGTCCGTTTCCACGACGGTGTGCAGACCCTCCGCGAGCACAAGGTCGGTACGTTCCTCGAACTGGGCCCTGATGGTGTCCTGTCCGGGATGATCGCGGGCGACTGTGTGCCGTCCCTGCGTCGTGACGTGCCGGAGGACCGGGCGTTGATGGGCATGCTGGGGCACCTGCACACACGCGGTGTCATGGTCGACTGGGAGCAGGTGTTCTCCGGGACCGGTGCCCACCGCGTCGACCTGCCCACCTACGCCTTCCAACACCAGCGCTACTGGCTGAACTCCACAGTGCCGGCGGGTGATCCCGCGTTCGCGGTCGAGCATCCGCTGCTGGACTCGGTGATCAGCGTGCCCGACACCGGCGGCGTTCTCGCCACGGGCCGGCTGTCGCTGGCGGCGCAGCCGTGGCTCGCCGACCACACCGTCTCGGGCACGGTTCTCCTGCCGGGCACCGCCCTCGTGGAGCTCGCGATCCGCGCCGGCGACGAGGTCGGCGCACGGTCCCTGCGCGAGCTGGTCATCGAGGCCCCCCTGCTCCTCCCCGACCAGGGCGAGGTACGCGTCCAGGTCTCTGTCGGCGAGGAGACCAACGGCGTACGCCCCGTCGCGGTGTACTCGCGGCCCGAGGAGGCCGAGTCCGGCACATCCTGGACCCGCCACGCCAGCGGCCAGCTCGACGACCACGCCCCGGCCCCCGACACCGACTTCGCCGTCTGGCCCCCCGAGGGCGCGCAGCCCGTCGACCTGACCGGCTTCTACGAGGAGCAGGCGAACGCCGGATACGCGTACGGCCCCCTGTTCCAGGGCCTCAGCAGGCTCTGGACCCTCGGCGAGGAGATCTACGCCGAGGTCGCGCTTCCCGCGGAGGACGCCGACGCGGCGGCCGGGTTCGGGCTGCACCCCGCGCTCCTCGACGCCGTCCTGCACTGCGGCGCCTTCACCGAGCGGAAGGCCGAAGAGGGCAAGCTCATCCTGCCGTTCGCCTGGAACGGCATGACCCTGCACGCCGCCGACGCCACCAGCCTGCGGGTCCGCATGACTCCTACCGGCCCCGAGTCGGTGGCGCTGGAACTCGCCGACAGCGAGGGCGCCCCGGTCGCGTCGGTCGAGTCGCTTGTGCTCCGCGCCGTCTCCGACGAGCAGCTCACGTCCTCCGGCCGGGCCGGCTCCGACACGGACGCCCTGTTCGCCGTCGAATGGACCGCCGTGCCGACCGAAGCCGCCGACGGCGGCGACACCGCGGTCGTCCCGCACCCGGTGTCCATGGCTCTGGACATCGAGGAACTGGTGCGCTCCGGCGCGTCGATGCCGGACGTCCTGGTCGTCGACGCCATCGACGGCGTCGTCAGCGCCGAACGGGTCCGCGGACTCGTCGGCCGCGTCCTCGGGATCGTCCAGGCCTTCCTCGCCGCGCCGGAACTCGCCTCCACCCGCCTGCTCGTCGTGACGCGCGGCGCGGTCGGCGTCACCGGCGACACCGAGGTGACCGACCCGGCGGGCGCCGCCGTCTGGGGCCTCGTGCGCGCCGCGCAGGCCGAGAACCCGGACCGGATCCTGCTGATGGACGTCGACGAGATCCAGGCGTCCCGGCCGGCCCTCCCGGGTGTCCTGGCCGGCGGCGAGGCACAGGTGGCGGTGCGCTCCGACGTCGTGCACATACCCCGCCTGGTGCGGGCCCCGGCCGAGCCCGACACCGACGGACCGGTCGTGGACCCCGCCGGCACGGTGCTCGTCACCGGCGGCACCGGAACGCTGGGCGGACTCGTCGCCCGGCACCTCGTCGCCGTACACGGCGTGCGCCACCTGTTGCTGACCAGCCGCCGCGGACCCGAGGCGCCCGGCGCCGAGGAACTGACCGCGGAACTCGAGGCCGTCGGCGCGAGCGTCACCGTCGTGGCCTGCGACATGTCCAAGCGCCGGGCTGTGAAGAAGCTCCTCGCGACGGTCTCGCCCGACGCACCCCTGACCGGTGTCGTCCACACCGCCGGAATCCTCGACGACGGTGTGATCGCGAGCCTGACGCAGGAGCGGATCGGCGCGTCCTTCCGGCCCAAGGTCGACGCCGCGCTGACCCTCCACGAGCTGACGAAGGGGATGAACCTCTCCACGTTCGTCCTCTTCTCGTCCGCCGCCGGAGTCATCGGCGGCCCGGGCCAGGGCAACTACTCGGCGGCCAACGCCTTCCTGGACGCCTTCGCCCAGTGGCGCCGCGCCCAGGGCCTGCCCACCGTCTCCCTCGCCTGGGGCCTGTGGGCCGAGTCCGGCGGCATGATCGCCACGATGAGCGAGTCCGACCAGGCCCGCATGGGCCGTGGCGGAGTGCTCCCGCTGCCCACCCAGGACGGCCTGGCCCTCCTCGACACAGCACTGTCCGGCAAGGCGTCCACGCTCGTACCGGTGAAGTTCGACTTCGCCGCCCTGACGGACCAGGCACGGGCCGGACAGCTGCCACCGATGCTGCGCGGACTGGTCCGCCGGCCCCGCCGCACGGCACGCACGACGGCTGCGGGAACCGGCTCGGTCACCGGCGACTCCCTGGCGGACCGCCTCACCGGCCTGCCCCTGGAGGCTCAGCGGCGTCACTTGGTGGAGTTGGTGCTGGGTGAGGTGGCGGTGGTGTTGGGTCATGCGGGTGCGGCGAGTATTGATGCTGGTCAGGCGTTCAG
>NZ_JBVIGA010000065.1:0-5455 GCF_055571035.1 Streptomyces malachitofuscus
CACCCACACCGTCCGCACCGTCCGCCACCTCACCCACCGGCACCGCGGACCACTCCACCCGCAACAACGACCCAGCACCCGAAGCCCTCAACTGCTCAGCCACCACGGGCCGCAGGGCCAACGATTCCACCGACGCGACCAACGCGCCGTCGCCCGCGGCATCGAAGATGTCCAGGCGCGACGCCTCGGACGCGCCGTCGGCCGGCGTCATCCGGACGCGGACGGCAGCGGATCCGGTGGCGTACAGGGTCACTCCGCGCCACTCCGCGGAGAGGCCCCCGTGACCGGTCGCCTGGGCCGCGGCCTCCAGGAGCGTCGGGTGCAGGCCGAAGCGGGCGGCCTCGGAGGCGAGTTCGTCGTCGAGGGCCAGTTCGACGTACTCCGCCGCGCCCTCGTCGTCCTGGGGCGCCGGGACCGCTCCGGTGGGCGACAACGTGCCGCCGGCATGCCGCGTCCAGGCTTCGTCGCCCTGCTCGGCACGGGTGTAGACAGCGACCGTGCGGTGCCCCTCGTCGTCGGGGCCTCCGACGGAGACCTGGATACGCAGGGCGCCCGTGGCCGGCAGCACGACCGGGGTGTCGATCATCAGCTCCCGCAGGGTGCCCGCGCCGACCTCGTCGCCCGCGCGGACGACCATGTCGACCAGGGCGGCGCCGGGCACCATGCCCGTACCCGGGAGGGAGTCCTCGACCAGCCAGGGCTGTGCCGTGCGCGACAGACGTCCCGTGCACTGGATGCCGCCGGTCTCGGGCACGGCCATCACCGCACTGAGCAGCGGGTGGTTCAGGGACACGTCCGTGGCGGGGACTGCAGCGGCCAGCCAGTAGCGCTGGTGTTGGAAGGCGTAGGTGGGCAGAGCGGTGCGGTGGGCGCCGGTGGGCGCGAACACCTGCTCCCAGTCGACCGTGACACCGCGTGTGTGCAGGTGCCCCAGCATGCCCATCAACGCCCGGTCCTCCGGCACGTCACGACGCAAGGACGGCACACAGTCCTCCGCGATCATCCCGGACAGGACACCATCAGGACCCAGCTCGAGGAACGTAGCGACCTGGCGGTCCCGCAGCGCCTGCACACCGTCGTGGAAACGGACCGTGCCACGCACGTGCTCGACCCAGTACTCCGGATCGCACAGCCGCTCCGGCTCCGCGACCGCACCCGTCAGGTTCGACACCACGGCGATCGTGGGGGTGTGGAAGGTGAGGCCGGAGACGATCTGCCGGAAGTCGTCCAGCATCGGGTCCATCAACGAGGAGTGGAAAGCGTGCGAGACCCGCAGACGCCGCACCCGACGCCCCTCCAAACGGCCCACGACCTCCTCGACAGCCGCCTCGGCACCGGAGAGGACCACGGACGTCGCACCGTTCACCGCCGCGACACCCACACCCCCGACCAGCAGCGGCGCCACCTCGTCCTCCGACGCCTCGACCGCCACCATCACCCCACCCGACGGCAACGCCTGCATCAGACGACCCCGCGCCACCACCAGAGCAGCCGCATCCTCCAACGACCACACACCCGCCACGAACGCGGCCGCCACCTCACCGATCGAATGACCGGCCACCACATCCGCGCGCACACCCCACGACTCCACCAACCGGAACAACGCCACCTCAACAGCGAACAAAGCCGGCTGCGCATAACGCGTCTCGTCAAGCAGCGCCGCATCGTCGCCGAAGACCAGATCCTTCAGCGAGCGGCCCAGCCCCTCGTCGACCACCGCACAGACCTCGTTGAAGGCCTCCGCGAACACCGGGAACGCCGCATACAGCTCACGCCCCATCCCGACCCGCTGCGCACCCTGACCCGTGAACAGCACACCCAGACGCCCGGCGACCACCGACCCCGGCTCGACCGACGCAAGACGCTCACGCGCCTCCTCCACCGAACCCGCCACCACCACCGCACGACGCTCCAGATGCGCGCGCCCCGTCGCCAGCGAGAACGCCACATCCGCCAGACCCGCCCCGGACTCCCCGCCCAGGAATCCCGACAACCGCTCCGCCTGGGCACGCACCGCATCCGGCGTCCGCCCCGACAGCACCAGAGGCACCGGACCCTCCGTCACGGTCGGCTCCGGAACCTCCTGCTCCACGGCCTCCAGAATCACGTGCGCGTTCGTGCCGCTGATCCCGAACGCCGACACACCCGCACGCCGCGGACGGTCCACCTCCGGCCAGTCACGGGCCTCGGTCAGCAACTCCACCGCTCCCGCCGACCAGTCCACGGCCGACGACGGGGCATCCACGTGCAGCGTCTTCGGCAGCACCCCGTGCCGCATCGCCTGCACCATCTTGATCACACCCGCCACACCCGCGGTCGCCCCGGTGTGGCCGATGTTCGACTTCAGGGCGCCGACCAGGAGGGGCCGGTCGTCGCCGGGGCGTTCCTGCCCGTAGGTGGCGAGGAGGGCCTGCGCCTCGATGGGGTCGCCCAGCGACGTACCCGTGCCGTGCGCCTCCACCGCGTCCACGTCGGCCGCCGACAGACCGGCGTTGGCCAGCGCCTGCCGGATCACCCGCTGCTGCGAAGGACCGTTCGGCGCGGTCAGGCCGTTGGACGCACCGTCCTGGTTCACCGCGCTGCCCCGCACCACAGCCAGGACCTCGTGACCGTTGCGCCGCGCGTCCGACAGACGCTCCAGCAGCAGCACGCCCACGCCCTCGGCCCAGCCGGTGCCGTCCGCGCCGTCGGCGAACGCCTTGCAGCGGCCGTCGGGGGCGAGGCCGCGCTGCCGCGAGAACTCGACGAAGACTCCGGGGCTGGACATCACGGCCACGCCGCCGGCGAGAGCGAGCGAGCACTCACCGCTGCGCAGCGCCTGCATCGCGGAGTGCATCGCGACCAGCGACGACGAGCACGCCGTGTCGATGGTGAGCGCGGGGCCCTCCAGGCCGAGGATGTACGAGACCCGGCCGGAGGCCACGCTGCCCGCGCTGCCGGTGAGGGCATAGCCCTCGGTGCCCGAGGTGCCGCCGCCGAGCCGCGGGGTGTAGTCCTGGGCCCCCATGCCGGTGAAGACGCCGACGTCCTTGCCCCGCAGGGATGTCGGGTCGATGCCCGCCCGTTCGAAGACCTCCCACGAGGTCTCCAGAAGGAGCCGCTGCTGCGGGTCCATCGCCAGGGCCTCGCGGGGGTTGATGCCGAAGAACTCGGCGTCGAAGTCCGCGACGCCGTGCAGGAAGCCGCCCTTGCGGACGTAGGTCGTGCCGGGGGCGTCGGGGTTGTCGGAGAAGAGGCCGTCGAGGTCCCAGCCGCGGTCGGCCGGGAAGTCGACGAGCGCGTCGCGGCCGTCGGCGAGCAGGGCCCACAGGTCCTCGGGCGAGGTGACCTCGCCGGGGAGGCGGCAGCTCATGGAGACGATCGCGATCGGGTCGTCGGTCGCGGGGGCGGTCGAGGGTGCGGGCGCGGGGGCAGCCGTGGGCCGGTCCTCGGCGACGGCGTTCCCGAGGAGTTCCGTGCGGATGAGTTCGGCCAGCACCCTGGGGTTCGGGTAGTCGAAGACGAGGGTGGCGGGCAGGCGCAGCCTGGTGACGGCGTTGAGGCGGTTGCGTAGTTCGACCGCGGTGACGGAGTCGAACCCGATCTCCTTGAACGCCCGGTCCGCGTCGACGCCTTCGGTGCCGGTGTGGCCGAGGACGGCTCCGGCCTCGGTGCTCACCAGGGTGACCAGGAGCTGTTCCTGGTCGGCGGGCGTGAGCCGCAGGAGTTCGGCACGCAGGGCCGAGGCGTCGGCGGCGGTGTCGTCCGTGGTGCCGGCGAGGAGTTCGGTGACCTCGGGCAGGCCGCGGAGCAGGGGCCGGGGACGGCTGAGGGTGAAGGCGGGGGCGAAGCGGGTCCAGTCGATGTCGGCGACGACCACGTGGGTCTCGTCGTGCTGGACGGCCTGTTCCAGTGCGGCGATGCAGAGCTGGGGGTCCATCAGGGAGAGGCCGAGCTTCCCGAACTCGCCGGCCATCGAGCCGTCGACCATGCCGCCGCCGTCCCAGGCGCCCCAGGCGAGGGAGGTGGCGGTCAGTCCGCGGGCGCGGCGCCGGTGGGCCAGGCCGTCGAGGTAGGCGTTGGCCCCGGCGTACGAGGTGAGGCCGTTGCTGCCCCAGGCGGTGGCGCCGGAGGAGAAGAGGACGAAGGCGTCGAGTTCGCGGTCGCCGAGCAGGTCGTCGAGGTGGCGGGCGCCGTCGATCTTGGCGCGGCCCATCTCGGCGAACTGCTCGACGGTGAGGCCGGACAGGGGTGATTCGGTCTGGGAGGCGCCTGCGAGGTGCAGGACGGCGGTCAGCGGCAGTTCGGCGGGGACGGCGTCGAGGAGGGCGGCGACGGCGTCGCGGTCGGTGATGTCGCAGGCGGTGAGGGTGACCCGCGCGCCGTGCGCTTCGAGTTCGGCGCGGAGTTCGGCGGCGCCGGGGGCGTCGGGTCCGCGGCGGCTGGTCAGCACCAGGTGTTCGGCGCCCTGCTCGGCGAGCCAACGGGCCACGTGGGCTCCGGTGCCACCCGTGCCGCCGGTGACGAGGACGGTGCCGCTCGGGGTCCAGGGCTTGGTGGCCGGGGCGCCGTCGAGGGGGGCGCGGCGCATGCGGCGGGCGTGGAGGCCGTCGGCGCGTACGGCGAGCTGGTCCTCGTCGTCGGTTCCGGAGAGGGCGGTGCACAGCAGGTCGAGGGTGGACGCGTCGGGCAGTCCGGGGCCGGCCGGCAGGTCGACGAGGCCGCCCCAGGTGCGGGGGTGGTCCAGTGCCAGGACGGTGCCGACGCCCCACATGACGTGCTGGGGGAGGTCGGTCAGTTCCGCGGGGCCGCCGACGGCGACGCCGCCGGACGTGAGGGCCCACAGGGGTGCCTCGATCCCGGCGTCGCCGAGGGCCTGGACGAGGGTGACGGTGCCGATCGTGCCGCGCGACCAGGCGGGGTGGGCGGGGTGCGGCCGGCTGTCGAGCGCGAGGAGCGACACGACGCCGGAGAAGTTCTCGTCGGGCAGGGCGGCGGCCAGCGTCTCCCGGTCGGTGTTCTCGGTGTCGACGTCGACGCGTACGAGCTGTGCGCCGCGGTCGGCGAGGCCGGTGGCGACGGCTTCGGCGAGCGGGCCGCCGTCGGTGCCGACGGCCAGGAGCCAGGTCCCGGACAGGGTGCCGGGAGGTGTGTCGGTGGTGGCCACGCGGTCCCAGCCGAGGTGGTAGCGCCAGGTGTCGACGCGGGTCCGGTCCTGCCGTCGGCGGCGCCACGCGGCGAGCGCGGGCAGGACCTCGTCGAGTACGGAGGCCTTGAGCTGGAGGTCGTCGGCGAGGACGTCGGTGTCGCCGGCCTCGATCGCGGCCCAGAAGGCGGCGTCGACGGGGTCGGCTTCGACGACCGGGCCGTCGTTGGCGTCGAGCCAGTAGTGCTGGTGCTGGAAGGGATACGTCGGCAGTTCCGTCCGCCGCGCACTGCCCGCGTCGAACGCGGCAGCCCAGTCCACCTCCACACC
>NZ_JBVIGA010000066.1:0-5363 GCF_055571035.1 Streptomyces malachitofuscus
TATGCACACCGTTCACCGGCCCTCCACGCCCGGCGTGCCGCCCGGCGCCGACCGCGACCGCGTCACCGCAGGTCACAGCGGTGTGGGCGCCCCGGGGGGGGGGGGGGGGGGGGGGGGGGGGGGGGGGGGGGGGGGTCCCCCCCCCCCCCGCGACTCAGCCTAGCCGACGGACCTGACGAATGATCAACTGGGGTTCTACCCCAGGGCTGGTGGTCGTACATTTCACCGGACACGGCAAGATGCAGCCATGCGAAACGCGACTGGCGAACGAGCAACACTGGCCGTCTTCCTGTCCGCGGCACTCGCCGTGCTGACCGTGGGCTGCGCGAGCACCGGTGACGGCCCATCCGCCGACACTCCTACCAGCGGCGTCACCTCCTCCCCCGGCGGGGTCAGCGTGCGTATCGCCGGTATCGACCTGGCGATAACCGACGCCGTCGCACACCTCGACCGCTCCGGCGGTGGCACGCTGGCCATGTCCGTGCGGAACAACAGCAGTGTGCCGGAACACCTTGGCATGGTCGCAACGTCTACCGACGGGAGAGGCGTGCTGGTCGGGGGCAGTTCCACGGAGGGAAACGGGTCACTGTCCCCCGCGGGAATCCTGCTGCAGCCGGGCACCACCGTCACCTTTGAAACCAACGGAAACGGTCCGAGTGTGGAACTCCCTCAGGCGCAGAGCACGGAGGCTCGGCGCACACTGCCGGTCACGCTCCAGTTCGGGGTGGCCGGGCTTGTTCACCTCGAAGCGCGCGTTTCCACGGACTGAACGCCGGTCCGCAGGAGCCGGCCTCAGGTGCCCGGGTTCGGCACGTGGCGGCTGAAGGCGTGGCGGTAGGCGGTCGGGGTGGTGTCGAGTGCGCGGCGGAAGTGCGTGCGCAGATTGGCGGCCGAGCCCAGGCCGGAGTCACGTGCCACGCGGTCGATGGAGTGATCGGTGGTCTCCAGGAGCTCGCGTGCCAGGCCGAGCCGTGCGCCCACCAGCCACCGCAGTGGCGTTGTGCCCGTCTCCTCGGTGAACCGGCGCATGAAGCTGCGTTCCGACATGTCGGCGTGGCGGGCGAGCTGGGTGACGGTGAGTGCCTCGTCCAGGCGTTCCAGGGCCCATGCCCGTGTGTCCGCCAGTGCCGTGTCTCCGGCGTCCGCGACGGGTGCGGGTACGTACTGGGCCTGACCGCCCTCGCGGTGGGGTGCGGCAACGATGCCCCGGGCGATCTGGTTGGCCGTCACCGCGCCCAGGTCGCGGCGCACGATGTGCAGGCACAGGTCGATGCCGCAGCACACCCCGGCCGAGGTGAGGATGTCGCCCTCGTCCACGTAGAGCACGTCGCGGTCGACGTTCACGGCGGGATAGGTGCGTTCGAGTTCGTCGGTGTACTGCCAGTGCGTGGTGGCATGGAGCCCGTCGAGCAGGCCGGCTGCGGCCAGCACGAAGGCGCCGGTGCAGATCGACACCACGCGGCGGCCCCGGTCATGGGCCGTGGTCAGCGCGTCGAGCACCTCATGCGGCAGTGGCTCTTCCCGAGGCCGGAATCCTTGCCCGAACCCCGGGACGATCAGTGTGTCGGCCGCGTCGAGGCCGTCCAGGCCGCCGGTGACGGCCAGCGCGAAACCGCTGGTGGTGGGGACAGGACTTGCTGGTCCGCATACGGAGAGCTGGTACGGGGTTTCCGCGCGGGGAGCGAAAATCTGCAAGGGGATGGCCAGGTCGAGCGGCGCCATCCCCTCCAGGGCCAGTACGGCTACTCGATGGACAGTCATGGCGTCATCCTAACGAAACGTGGCATTTCTGCCACTCGCTGAGGGGTGGCTCCCGCGGCGAGGCTGGATGCCATGACCGGATCTGTTTCCCAACCGGCTCCCGGGTCGGCTTTCGGTGAGGCGAGCGACGCGACGGGCGATGTGACCTCCCTGCCCGACACTCCGCTGGCTCGCGCCGCGCTGAGCCTCGTGACCGGTACCGAATCGCCCTCCATCGCCAACCACAGCATCCGTACCTACCTGTTCGCGCGACTGGTTGCCCGTCGCCTCGGGATGGTCGCGGGGCGTGACCACGACGAGCGGCTGCTCTTCCTCGCCTGTGTGCTGCACGACCTGGGGCTGTCACCCGAGGGCGAGCACACCCAGCGCTTCGAAGTGGTCGGCGCCGACCGCGCCGCGGAGTTCCTCACCGAACACGGACTGCCCGCCTCCGAAGTGGATGCGGTGTGGGAGGCCATCGCCCTGCACACCACGTCGCAGATCGCGGAGCGCCGCGGTGCGCTGTCTCTGCTGGTGCGCGAGGGCGTCTGCGTGGACTTCGGCGGCGTCATCGGCCCCGGGATCGCGCCGGACGCCGTGAGCGACGAGCAGGCACGTGAAATCCATGAGCTCTACCCCCGTCTTTCGATGATCAGCTCGATCGTCGAGGCCATGGCCACCCAGGCCGCCAAGCACCCGGCGAACGGGCCCCGTTACTCCGTCGGCGGAGAACTGCTCCGTGAGCGCGGCAATCCTCCCCGGATCACCCGCATGGAGGAGGCAGCGCTCACCTCCCGATGGCGCAGCTGACCGGACCGACAGCCACTCCTGCGGGCGCAGCACCGCCCGCTCACCACGAAAGGACTACACACCGTGAGCAAGCACGCCGTCAGCATCCCCGAGGACTCCGAAGTCTTCGGAACGACGACTGGTGGGTTCGCGCGTTTCGAGTACTCGGCTGCAGTCCGGGCCCACGGACTGCTCTTCATCGCGGGCCAGGTGGGGTACCGGCCCGACGGCAGCCTTCCCGAGACCATCGAGGAGCAGACCGAATGGGTACTGCGCCGCACCGAGGAGGTGCTGCGTCTCGAAGGGCTGGCCCTGTCCGACCTTGTTGAGGTGGTCAGCTACCACCCGGACATGCAGGAGCACTTGGCCGGCTTCCTCGAGGTCAAGAAGCGCTTCGTCAAGGAGCCGTTCCCTGCCTGGTCGATGATCGGGGTGTCCGGCCTGGCCCGGCCGGAGTTCCTGCTCGAGGTGCGGGCCGTCGCCGCCTACCCGGACGGTCACGCACGATAGCCACTTCGCCCGAACAATGACCAACGGCGCCTCTGCCGGCGGCCACCGAGGTCACCCCGATGCCGCTGCCGGCGTTTCTGCCCCGCTCCACCGAGGTGATGGTGAAACCCGCCCGTTCCTCCAACCAAAGCGCCTCACGGCACGGCGCACCCCCACAGCGTCCGGGCATCGGCGGCCTGGTACTGCTGGCCTCGATCGTCATGTCCTTCCTGGCTGCCTCCAGCGCGCCGACGCCGCTGTACGCGACATACGCGGCCGAATGGCACTTCTCGTCGATCACCACCACAGTGGTCTTCGGCGTCTACGCGATCGCCGTGCTGGCGTCACTGCTCGTGTTCGGACGGATCTCCGACCACATCGGACGACGCCCGGTGCTGCTGGCCGCGCTCGGCCTGCAGACCGCCGCGCTCGTGGTCCTCGTCACCGCAGGAGGCGTGGAAGCGCTGCTGCTCGGGCGGATACTCCAGGGCCTTTCCACCGGCGGCGCCCTCGGTGCGCTGGGGGCCGCGATGCTGGACATCGACCGGCACCGCGGTGCCCTCGCCAACTCCGCGGCCCCGGGCGTGGGCACGGGCACGGGCGCGCTGGTGTCCGGACTGCTGGTTCAGTACGCACCGGAGCCCACACATCTGGTGTACGTGCTGCTCATTGGGGTGTTCGTCATCCAGGGCGTCGCCGTGCTCCGCATGCCGGAGACCGTCAGCCGCAAGCCGGGCGCGCGCGCCGCCCTGGTCCCGGAACTGGCCGCACCACCCGGCGTGCGTGGGGCAGTGCTCGTGGCGGCGCCGATGCTCTTCGCCACGTGGGCGCTCGCCGGTTTCCACGGTTCGCTCGGTCCGGCACTCGCCCGGCAACTGTCCGGATCCGACTCGACGGTAACAGCCGGGCTGGGCCTCTTCCTGGTAGCCGCCACGGGGGCGCTGTCCGCCGTCGCATTCGGCCGTATCTCACCGCGTGCGGGCATGTTGCTGGGCGGCCTGTTGCTCGCGGTGGCGTCCTTGGCCACGCTGGCCGCCATCGACGGGGAGTCGACACTTGGATTCTTCGGCAGCACGTTCGTCGCCGGTGTCGGTTTCGGTGCCGGAACCCAGGGCGCAATCCGGACGGTTGTCACCCGCGCGGCGCCGGCCGAGCGGGCGGGAGTGATGTCCGTCCTCTTCGTCGTCTGCTACCTCGGCATGGGAGTGCCCTCGGTCGTCGCCGGAGTGCTGGTCGTGCACGGCGGGGGACTCCTCACCGCAGCCCGCGCGTACACGGTGTTCGTCCTCGTCCTCGTGGTCGCGGCCGTACTCGGACTGCTGCTGACGAACCGTTCGGCACGGTCCGGTGGATCCTCCGAGGCCGATCACGCCACGTGTGGGCACACGGCCCCTGCGTCGGCGGCCGCTGGTCCACCGACCGCCGAAGCGGGCCGCGCGAACTGAGGGTTCGGCGTGCCCGCGATCGCCTCCGCCCAGGTGTTGCACGACAACGTTGGCACAGGCCGCCTCGATCGGAGACGTCGTGGCGGAAGTCTGTTGAACAGGCAGTCTCACTCATCGCCGAAAAGAGCGTACGGCGAACAGAAGTGGACTGCTCCTCCCCTGCACTGCGAGACCAAGAAAGGACATGATGGTGATGTCCCTCAGCACTGTAGAAGTACCGGAAGACAACGAGGTTTTCGGGGTGACTGCCGGCGCGTTCGAGCGCTTCGGCTACTCAGCCGCCGTGCGCAGCAACGGGTTGCTGTTCATCGCCGGTCTGATCGGGCTTCGGCCGGACGGGACCTGCCCTGAAGACATCGAAGGGCAGACCGAGTGGGCTCTTCGTCGCACCGAGGAAGTACTGCGGCTGGAAGGTCTGCAGTTGACGGACGTGGTCGAAGTCGTCAGCTACCACGTGGACATCCATCAGCACCTAGCTGGCTTCCTGGACATCAAGAGCCGCTTCTTCAGGGACTCTCGGCCGGCCTGGTCCATGATCGGGGCAAGTGGGCTCGCCACGCCTGGGCGGCTGATCGAGATTCGCAGCGTCGCCGCCTATCAGTAGCGGCCGGGCGGTGCGGATTCCCGACCTCTAGGCCGCCGTTCCACTCACCTCCGGCACGCCGCCGTCACGTGACGTCCGGTCACCGCGGTGGCAAAGCTGCCCGGCAGGTCCACGACCACCTGCCGGGCAGCCCTCGCTCCGGCGGAGCGCGAGGTCAACGCGTTACTTTCGCCAGCCGGGTGACGGTCGTGAGGCCGCGTCCGGTGTGGGCGTCGAGGGCGTGCAGGATCTCCTCGACGCTCTGCCTGGCGTCGCCGAAGAGCATGCTGCTGTTCTCGCGGAAGAACAGCGGGTTC
>NZ_JBVIGA010000067.1:0-4745 GCF_055571035.1 Streptomyces malachitofuscus
TCGGGTGTGGTGCACACGGCTGGTGTGCTGGATGACGGTGTGTTCGGTGGGCTGACGCCGGAGCGTCTGGTGTCGGTGTTCCGTCCGAAGGTGGATGCGGCGTTGGCGTTGCACGAGGCCACCCGTGATCTGGATCTGGACGCGTTCGTTCTTTATTCCTCTGCGTCGGGTGTGCTGGGTGGTCCGGGTCAGGGCAACTACTCGGCGGCCAATGCTTTCCTGGACGCTTTTGCGCAGTGGCGTCGTGCGCAGGGTCTGCCCGCTGTTTCGCTTGCGTGGGGGCTGTGGGGTGAGTCGAGTGCGATGACGGGTGCGTTGGGTGCGTCGGATCAGGCGCGGATGAGTCGTGGTGGTATCCGTCCGTTGTCGGTCGAGGAGGGGATGGGGCTCTTCGATGCGGGTGTCGGGTCGGGTGAAGCGGCTGTGGTGGCGGTGAAGTTCGACTTCGCTGCGCTTCAGGAGCAGGCGGTCGCGGGGGAGATGGCGTCGGTGTTGCGGGGCCTGGTGCGCAGGCCCCGGCGGACCGTCCGCACCGAGGCAGGCAACAACACCGGCGGCACGGCCCAGGAGTCCCTGGCCGACAGGCTGGCCAGGATGCCGCAGGCCGAGCGGCAGCGCACGCTGCTCGACCTGGTGAGCGCCGACGCCGCGACCGTACTGGGAGGACGCCGAGGAGCCGACGCCATCGCGCCGGACCGCGCCTTCAAGGACCTCGGCTTCGACTCCCTCACCGGCGTGGAGCTGCGCAACCGCCTCACGGCGGCGACGGGCCTCCAGCTCCCCGCCTCGGTGGTGTTCGACTACCCGACCCCGGCCGCCCTCGCCGACGTCCTGCTGGAGCAACTGGGCGTCTCGCCGATGTCCGTGCTCGCCGAACTGGACCGGCTGGAAGCCACGTTGAGCAGCATGACCCTGGACGAGGACGTCATGGCCCAGACCGCCAAGCGTCTCCAGACCCTGGCCACCCGGTGCGCGACGTCCGGTGCCCCGACGGACGACGAGGACGCGTTCGACCTCGACTCCGCATCCGACGACGAGCTCTTCAGCTTTGCGGAGAACGAGCTCGGCTCCTCCTGACCGCGGCACCGGCCCCCACCCGTTGAACAGCCCGAAGGACTCTTTTTCCATGAGCACCAACGACGACAAGCTGCGCGACTATCTCAAGCGTGCCCTCGCCGACCTCAGCCAGGCGCGCAAGCGGCTGCGCGAGGTCGAGTCGGAGAAGAACGATCCGATCGCGATCGTCGCCATGGGCTGTCGTCTTCCGGGCGGCGTCTCCTCGCCCGAGGACCTGTGGGAGATGCTCGCAGCGGGCACCGACGGCATCTCGGAGTTTCCGACGGACCGCGGCTGGGACGTGAACGGGCTCTTCGACCCCGACCCCGAGCGGGCCGGGAAGTCGTACGTCAAGGAGGGCGGCTTCGTCACCGAGGCCGCCGAGTTCGACGCGGCGTTCTTCGGGATCAGCCCGCGTGAGGCGCTGGCCATGGACCCGCAGCAGCGGCTCCTCCTGGAGACCTCGTGGGAGGTCTTCGAGCGCGCGGGCATCGACCCCACCTCGCTGCGGGGCCGCAACGTGGGTGTCTTCGCCGGCACCAAGCCCCAGGACTACATCCCGAGCCTGGAGGGCGGGGAGTCCAGCACCGAGGGGTACGCCCTGACCGGCAGCGCCGGCGCGGTCACCTCGGGCCGTGTCTCGTACTCGTTCGGCTTCGAGGGCCCCGCGGTCTCCATCGACACCGCCTGCTCCTCCGCCCTGGTCGCCATACACCTGGCGGCCCAGGCGCTGCGCAGCGGCGAGTGCTCGCTCGCTCTCGCCGGCGGCGTGGCCGTGATGGCAACGCCGGGCGCCTTCGTGGCGTTCTCGCGGCAGCGGGGCCTCGCGGGGGATGCGCGGTGCAAGGCGTTCGCCGAGGGCGCGGACGGCACCTCGTGGGCCGAGGGCGTGGGCCTGCTCCTGCTGGAGCGGCTGTCCGACGCCCGCCGCAACGGCCATCAGGTCCTGGCTGTGGTGCGGGGCAGCGCGGTGAACCAGGACGGTGCGTCGAATGGCTTGACCGCGCCGAACGGTCCTGCGCAGCAGCGGGTGATCCGGCAGGCGCTGGCGAACGCCGGGCTGCTGCCCACGGACGTGGACGCGGTGGAGGCGCACGGCACGGGTACGTCGCTGGGCGACCCGATCGAGGCGCAGGCGCTGCTCGCGACGTACGGGCAGGGCCGTCCGGCCGACCGGCCGCTGTGGCTCGGCTCGGTGAAGTCGAACATCGGCCACACCCAGGCGACCGCGGGTGTGGCGGGTGTGATCAAGATGGTGCAGGCGATGCGGCACGGGGTGCTGCCGAAGACGCTGCACGTGGATGCCCCGTCGTCGGCCGTGGACTGGTCGGCAGGAGCGGTGGAACTGCTGACCGAGGCCCGCGACTGGCCGGAGGTGGACCGTCCGCGGCGTGCGGGTGTGTCGGCGTTCGGCATCAGCGGCACGAACGCGCATGTGATTCTGGAGGCCGCCGAGGAGGCGGCCGCCCCGGAGCCGACGGCCGCGAACGGGCCCGTCCCCCTGCTGCTGTCGGGGCGGACGTCGGAAGCCGTGCACGCTCAGGCGGAGCGGCTCGCCGGACATCTGGGAGGGCATGGCGAGCTGGGTCTGGCGGATGTGGCGTTCTCGTTGGCGACGGGGCGTGCGCATCTGGAGCGTCGTGCGGTGGTGGTGGCGGGTTCGGTGGAGGAGGCGCGCGAGCGTCTTGCGTCCGTCGACCCGCAGCCGGTGGTCGCGGGTGATCTCGCCGTGCTGTTCACGGGTCAGGGTGCGCAGCGGGTCGGGATGGGGCGTGAGCTGTATGCGGCGTTCCCGGTGTTCGCGGAGGCTTTCGACGAGGTGTGCGCGGCCGTGGACCGGCCCCTGGGCCGCTCGCTGAAGGATCTGGTCTTCGGCGACGATGCGGCGCTGCTCGACGAGACGCGTTATGCGCAGCCGGCCCTCTTCGCCGTCGAGGTCGGGCTCTTCCGCCTCGTACGGTCCTGGGGTGTGCGCGCGGATGTGGTGGCCGGTCATTCGATCGGTGAGGTGGCGGCCGCGTTCGTGGCGGGTGTGTGGTCGTTGGAGGATGCGGCTGCTCTGGTGGTGGCGCGGGGTCGTCTGATGCAGGCGTTGCCGTCGGGTGGGGTGATGGTGGCGGTCGAGGCGTCGGAGGACGAGGTGGTGCCGCTGCTGGTCGGGGGTGTGGGTGTCGCGGCGGTGAACGGTGCGACGTCCGTGGTCCTCTCCGGTGCCGAGGCGGCTGTCGAGGAGGTTGTGGGCCGTTTGGAGGGGCGTCGGGTGCGGCGTCTGCGGGTCTCGCACGCTTTCCACTCCTCGTTGATGGACCCGATGCTGGACGACTTCCGGCAGATCGTCTCCGGCCTCACCTTCCACACCCCCACGATCGCCGTGGTGTCGAACCTGACGGGTGCGGTCGCGGAGCCGGAGCGGCTGTGCGATCCGGAGTACTGGGTCGAGCACGTGCGTGGCACGGTCCGTTTCCACGACGGTGTGCAGACCCTCCGCGAGCACAAGGTCGGTACGTTCCTCGAACTGGGCCCTGATGGTGTCCTGGCCGGGATGATCGCGGGCGACTGTGTGCCGTCCCTGCGTCGTGACGTGCCGGAGGACCGGGCGCTGATGGGCATGCTGGGGCACCTGCACACACGCGGTGTCACGGTCGACTGGGCGAAGGTCTTCGCGCCCACCGGCGCCCACCGCACCGCTCTGCCCACCTACGCCTTCCAACACCAGCGCTACTGGCTGAACCCGGTGGCGTCCAACGGCGTACCGGGCCTGGCGGCGGGGCATCCGCTGCTCGACATCGTCGCGAGTGTGCCCGAGACGGGTGGTGTTCTGGCTGCGGGCCGGCTGTCGCTGGGGGCGCAGCCGTGGCTGGCTGATCATGTCGTGTCGGGCGTGGTGGTTCTGCCGGGCGCGGCGTTGGTGGAGTTGGCGATCCGGGCGGGTGATGAGGTCGGTGCGGGTGTTCTGCGGGAGTTGGTGATCGAGGCTCCGCTGGTCATTCCTGATGAGGGTGTGGTGCCCGTTCAGGTGTCGGTGGGTGAGGAGCGGGACGGGGTGCGTCCCGTCGCGGTGTACTCGCGGTCGGACGAGGGCGGGGCCGGCGGGGGCTGGGTGCGTCACGCGAGTGGGCAGCTCGGCGGTGAGGGTGCGGTGGCCGTGGGTGATCTCGGTGGTGTCTGGCCGCCGGAGGGTGCGGTGGCCGTGGATGTGGCTGGTCTGTATGAGGGGCTGGCCGGGCGTGGGTATGGCTATGGGCCGGTGTTCCAGGGGCTGCGTGCTGTCTGGAGGCGTGAGGGGGAGGTCTTCGCCGAGGTTGTGCTGCCGTCGGGTGAGATGGATGCGGCCGGTGGTTTCGGTCTGCATCCGGCGTTGCTGGATGCGGCGTTGCACGCCGGGGCGTTCTCGGGTGCGGAGGAGTCCGAGGGTGGGGGGTTGTTCCTGCCGTTCGCGTGGAGTGGTGTGTCGCTGCACGCGTCGGGTGCGTCGTCGTTGCGGGTGCGGTTGACGTCGTCGGGTCCTGAGGCGTTGTCGCTGGACCTGGCCGACAGTGAGGGTGCTCCGGTCGCGTCGGTGGAGTCGCTGATCCTGCGGGAGGTCTCCGGCGGGCAGTTGAGGGCTTCGGGTGCTGGGTCGTTGTTGCGGGTGGAGTGGTCCGCGGTGCCGGTGGGTGAGGTGGCGGACGGTGCGGACGGTGTGGGTG
>NZ_JBVIGA010000068.1:1644-4720 GCF_055571035.1 Streptomyces malachitofuscus
CCGGGGGTGATGGGTGGTTGGTCGTTGTTTGAGAACTGCACAGTGGACGCGAGCATCTGTGGCCAAGTTTTTAAGGGCGCACGGTGGATGCCTTGGCACCAGGAACCGATGAAGGACGTGGGAGGCCACGATAGGCCCCGGGGAGTCGTCAACCAGGCTTTGATCCGGGGGTGTCCGAATGGGGAAACCCGGCAGTCGTCATGGGCTGTCACCCTTGCCTGAACACATAGGGCAAGTGGAGGGAACGCGGGGAAGTGAAACATCTCAGTACCCGCAGGAAGAGAAAACAACCGTGATTCCGGGAGTAGTGGCGAGCGAAACCGGATGAGGCCAAACCGTATGCGTGTGAGACCCGGCAGGGGTTGCGCATGCGGGGTTGTGGGATCTCTCTTCCACGGTCTGCCGGCCGTGGGACGAGTCAGAAACCGTTGATGTAGGCGAAGGACATGCGAAAGGTCCGGCGTAGAGGGTAAGACCCCCGTAGTCGAAACGTCAGCGGCTCGTTTGAGAGACACCCAAGTAGCACGGGGCCCGAGAAATCCCGTGTGAATCTGGCGGGACCACCCGCTAAGCCTAAATATTCCCTGGTGACCGATAGCGGATAGTACCGTGAGGGAATGGTGAAAAGTACCGCGGGAGCGGAGTGAAATAGTACCTGAAACCGTGTGCCTACAAGCCGTGGGAGCGTCGCGCAAGGACTTGTCCTTGCGTCGTGACTGCGTGCCTTTTGAAGAATGAGCCTGCGAGTTTGCGGTGTGTTGCGAGGTTAACCCGGGTGGGGAAGCCGTAGCGAAAGCGAGTCCGAAGAGGGCGTTTCAGTAGCACGCTCAAGACCCGAAGCGGAGTGATCTAGCCATGGGCAGGTTGAAGCGGAGGTAAGACTTCGTGGAGGACCGAACCCACCAGGGTTGAAAACCTGGGGGATGACCTGTGGTTAGGGGTGAAAGGCCAATCAAACTCCGTGATAGCTGGTTCTCCCCGAAATGCATTTAGGTGCAGCGTCGTGTGTTTCTTGCCGGAGGTAGAGCACTGGATAGGCGATGGGCCCTACCGGGTTACTGACCTTAGCCAAACTCCGAATGCCGGTAAGTGAGAGCGCGGCAGTGAGACTGTGGGGGATAAGCTCCATGGTCGAGAGGGAAACAGCCCAGAGCATCGACTAAGGCCCCTAAGCGTACGCTAAGTGGGAAAGGATGTGGAGTCGCACAGACAACCAGGAGGTTGGCTTAGAAGCAGCCACCCTTGAAAGAGTGCGTAATAGCTCACTGGTCTAGTGATTCCGCGCCGACAATGTAGCGGGGCTCAAGCGTACCGCCGAAGTCGTGTCATTGCAGCAGATAGCCCCAACGGGTGCTGTGATGGGTAGGGGAGCGTCGTCTGCCGGGTGAAGCAGCCGCGTAAGCGAGTTGTGGACGGTTGACGAGTGAGAATGCAGGCATGAGTAGCGATTCACACGTGAGAAACGTGTGCGCCGATTGACTAAGGGTTCCTGGGTCAAGCTGATCTGCCCAGGGTAAGTCGGGACCTAAGGCGAGGCCGACAGGCGTAGTCGATGGATAACCGGTTGATATTCCGGTACCCGCTGTGAAGCGTCAAACATCGAATCCAGTGATGCTAAGCCCGTGAAGCCGCCGGCTGAGTCTTCGGACGAGGTCGGAGTGGTGGAGCCGGTGACCCGAGCTGGTAGTAGGTGAGTGATGGGGTGACGCAGGAAGGTAGTCCATCCCGGGCGGTGGTTGTCCCGGGGTAAGGGTGTAGGCCGGACGGTAGGTAAATCCGCCGTTCATCAAGGCTGAGACCTGATGCCGAGCCGATTGTGGTGAAGTGGATGATCCTATGCTGTCGAGAAAAGCCTCTAGCGAGTTTCATGGCGGCCCGTACCCTAAACCGACTCAGGTGGTCAGGTAGAGAATACCGAGGCGTTCGGGTGAACTATGGTTAAGGAACTCGGCAAAATGCCCCCGTAACTTCGGGAGAAGGGGGGCCACACTCGGTGATCCGATTTACTCGGTGAGCTGGGGGTGGCCGCAGAGACCAGCGAGAAGCGACTGTTTACTAAAAACACAGGTCCGTGCGAAGCCGTAAGGCGATGTATACGGACTGACGCCTGCCCGGTGCTGGAACGTTAAGGGGACCGGTTAGCTTGGATTCGTCCAGGCGAAGCTGAGAACTTAAGCGCCAGTAAACGGCGGTGGTAACTATAACCATCCTAAGGTAGCGAAATTCCTTGTCGGGTAAGTTCCGACCTGCACGAATGGCGTAACGACTTCTCGACTGTCTCAACCATAGGCCCGGTGAAATTGCACTACGAGTAAAGATGCTCGTTTCGCGCAGCAGGACGGAAAGACCCCGGGACCTTTACTACAGTTTGATATTGGTGTTCGGTTCGGCTTGTGTAGGATAGCTGGGAGACTGTGAAGCTCGGACGCCAGTTCGGGTGGAGTCGTCGTTGAAATACCAGTCTGGTCGTGCTGGATGTCTAACCTGGGTCCGTGATCCGGATCAGGGACAGTGTCTGATGGGTAGTTTAACTGGGGCGGTTGCCTCCTAAAGAGTAACGGAGGCGCCCAAAGGTTCCCTCAGCCTGGTTGGCAATCAGGTGTTGAGTGTAAGTGCACAAGGGAGCTTGACTGTGAGACCGACGGGTCGAGCAGGGACGAAAGTCGGGACTAGTGATCCGGCGGTGGCTTGTGGAAGCGCCGTCGCTCAACGGATAAAAGGTACCCCGGGGATAACAGGCTGATCTTCCCCAAGAGTCCATATCGACGGGATGGTTTGGCACCTCGATGTCGGCTCGTCGCATCCTGGGGCTGGAGTCGGTCCCAAGGGTTGGGCTGTTCGCCCATTAAAGCGGTACGCGAGCTGGGTTTAGAACGTCGTGAGACAGTTCGGTCCCTATCCGCTGTGCGCGTAGGAGTCTTGAGAAGGGCTGTCCCTAGTACGAGAGGACCGGGACGGACGAACCTCTGGTGTGCCAGTTGTTCTGCCAAGGGCATGGCTGGTTGGCTACGTTCGGGAGGGATAACCGCTGAAAGCATCTAAGCGGGAAGCCTGCTTCGAGATGAGGACTCCCACC
>NZ_JBVIGA010000069.1:0-4026 GCF_055571035.1 Streptomyces malachitofuscus
GTTCACCGCGCTGCCCCGCACCACAGCCAGGACCTGATGGCCGTTGCGGCGGGCGTCCGACAGACGCTCCAGCAGCAGCACGCCCACGCCCTCGGAGAAGCCGGTGCCGTTGGCGCCGGCGGCGAAGGCGCGGCAGCGGCCGTCCGGGGAGAGGCCGCGCTGCCGGGAGAACTCGACGAACATCTTGCTGTCGGCCATCACGGCCGCGCCGCCGGCCAGCGCCATCTCGGACTCGCCGGAGCGCAGGGACTGGACGGCGAGGTGGATGGCGACCAGCGACGAGGAGCAGGCGGTGTCGACGGTGACCGAGGGTCCTTCGATGCCCAGGGTGTAGGAGACGCGGCCGGAGGCGAAGCTGCCGGTGCTGCCGCGCCCGAGGTACGCCTCCAGGTCCTCCGGGACCTTGCGCACGCGCGGCGCGTAGTCGTGGTGCATGACGCCGGTGTAGAGGCCGATCCTGCGTCCGCGCAGGGAGGTGGGGTCGATGTTGGCGCGTTCGAAGACCTCCCAGGAGGTCTCCAGGAGGAGCCGCTGCTGGGGGTCCATCGCGACGGCCTCGCGCGGGGAGATCCCGAAGAACTCGGCGTCGAAGCCGGCCACGTCGTCGAGGAACCCGCCCTCGCGGACGTAGGTCTTGCCGGCGGCGTCGGGGTCGGCGTCGTACAGGCCGGCCAGGTCCCAGCCGCGGTCGTCGGGGAAGGGGGTGATGCCGTCGACGCCGTCCGCCACCAGCCGCCAGAGGTCGTCGGGGGAGGTGACTCCGCCGGGCAGACGACATGCCATACCGACGACGGCGATGGGCTCCCACGCCTTCTCCTCGACCTCGCGCAGCCGACGGGTCGCCTGACGAGCGGTGGCGACTGCCTTGTTGAGGTATTCGCGGTACTTCTTGTCGTCGGACATGGAGAAGGTCAGCTCCTAGGGAAAGACTTCTGACGGCGGGGCGGGCGGCGGGGTCCGCGGGCCCGGAGGGGGGCGGCGGACGGGGCCGGCGGATCGGACGGGATCGGCGGGTCGACGCCGTCAGGAAGTGGTGAACTCGTTGTCGATGATGTCGAAGACCTCGTCGTCGGTGACCGACTCGAGGTCGTCGTCGAGGCCGTCCTCCGCGGCGTCCGGTGACCACTTGGCCAGCAGGACCTGGAGGGCGGCGGTGACCTGGGCGCGGACCGCCCGGTCGTCGGGCACGGAGGCGAGGGTGGTCTTGAGCTTCTCCACCTCGACGACCGCGCGGTGCTGGGCGGGGCTGCTCTCGGGTGCGAGGGCCTCGCGCAGGTGCGTGACGAGCACGGCGGGTGCGGGGTGGTCGAAGAGCAGGGTGGCGGGCAGCCGCAGGCCGGTGGCGGCGGACAGCTTGTTGCGCAGTTCGACGGCGGTGAGCGAGTCGAAGCCGAGCTCCTGGAAGGCCCGGTCCGGGTGGACGGCGTGGGTGTCCTGGTGGCCGAGGACGACGGCGGTCTCGGCGCGGACCAGGTCGAGCAGGATCGCCTTCTGGGCGTCCTCCTCGAGTCCGGCCAGGCGTTCGCGCAGGGAGCCGGCCGCGGCGAGGTCGGCGCGCCGGGCGCGGGCCTCGGCCGCGGCGATGCGGCGGACCTCCGGGACGCCCTGGAGGAGCGGGGAGGGCCGGGACGTGGTGAACGCCGCGTGGAACCGCTTCCAGTCGATGTGGGCGACGGTGAGGCCGCTCTGGTCGCCGGCCAGGGCACGGTCGAGGGCGGTCAGCATCAGTTCGGGGCGTGCGGCCTCGATGCCCTGGCGGCGCAGCTGCGGTGCCGAGGCGGCGTCGACCATGCCGCCGCCGGACCAGGCGCCCCAGGCGAGGGCGGTGGCGGCGCGGCCCTGGCCCCGCCGGCGGGCGGCGAGGGCGTCCAGGTAGGCGTTGCCCGCGGAGTAGGCGCTCTGGGTGCCGCTGCCCCAGACCCCGGCGATGGAGGAGAACACGACGAAGGCGTCCAGGGGGGTGTCGCCGAGGAGTGCGTCGAGGTGGGCGGCGCCCGCCACCTTGGCCGACACGACGGCGCCGAAGTCGTCGAGGGTCGTCTCGTCCAGGGCGCCGAAGCCGTTGACGCCTGCGGCGTGGACGACGGTGCGGACGGTGTCGCCGTCCGCCGCGAGCTTCGCCAGCAGGTCCTCGAGGGCCTGGCGGTCCGTGACGTCGACGGCGGCCACGGTGACGCGGGCGCCGGCTTCGACGAGTTCGGCGGTCAGTGCGGCGGCGCCGGGGGCGTCGGCTCCGCGGCGGCCGACCAGCACCAGGTGCTCGGCGCCGGCCGCGGCCATCCGGCGGGCGGCGTGGCCGCCGAGCGCTCCGGTGCCGCCGGTCACGAGCGCGGTGCCGGTGGTCCGCCAGGGTGCCTCGTCGGGCTGCGGCCGGTGCAGCGGGGCCCGTTCCAGGCGGCGGGTGAGGATCGTGCCGGCGCGCAGGGCGAGCTGGTCCTCGGTGCCGCTGCCGCCGCCGAGGACCGCGGCGAGCAGGTCGCCCGTGTCGTCGTCGAGGTCGGCGGGGAGGTCGACGAGTCCGCCCCAGCGGCCGGGGTGTTCGAGCGCGGCGACCTGGCCGAGGCCCCAGAGGGCGGCCTGGCCGGCGTTGCGCACCGGGTCGGTGCCGGAGGTGGCGACGGCTCCCTGGGTGGCGATCCAGAGGGGTGCGTCGATGCCGGTGTCGCCGAGCGCCTGGACGAGGCCGAGGGTGGCCGCGAGTCCGCCGGTGACGCCGGGGTGGCCGGGCCGGGCGGTCTCGTCGAGGGCGAGCAGGGACAGGACGCCGGTGACGGCGTCCTGGTCCGCGGTCGTACCGGTGAGGAGGGTGGCGAACGCCTCCCGGTCGGTGGGCCCGTCGGCGGCCGCGGACAGCGGTACGACGTCGGCGCCGCGGCCTTCGAGGGCGGTGAGGGACGCGGTGACCGCCGGGTGCCCGGTGTGGTCGGCGGGGACGGCGACGAGCCAGGTGCCGGCGGGTGCGGCGGCCCGGTCGGTGTCCTCGACGGGGGGCCAGGCCGTGCCGTAGATCCAGTTGTCGAGCCGGGAGGAGCCGGTCTCGCGGGCCAGCCGGGCGTCGGCGAGCTGCTTCTGGGTCACCTGACGGCCGATGAGGGCGTCGATGCGGGCGACCGGTGCGCCGGTCTGGTCGGTGACGGTGACCTGCCAGGTCTCCTCGCCCGCGGGGACGAAGTGGGCGCGCAGCCGGGAGGCTCCACGGGTCCACAGGGTGATGCCGTTCCAGGAGAAGGGCAGGCGCGGCAGTCCGGTGCCGTGGAGCAGCGGGGCGTGCAGCGCGGAGTCGAGCAGGGCGGGGTGCAGGGAGAAGTTCCCCGCGTTCTCGCGCAGTTCCTCGGGCAGCGCGACCTCGGCGAAGATCTCGTCGTCGCGGGTCCAGACACCGCGCAGGCCCTGGAAGGCGGGACCGTACTCGTAGCCGCGCTCGGCGAGGCCGGCGTACACGGTGTCGACGTCGACGGGTACGGCGGTGGCGCCGGCCGGCGGCCAGGGGAGGGCGGGTTCCCCGGACTCGGGGTCTTCGGGGACGAGCGTGCCCGTGGCGTGGCGGGTCCAGTCGGGTTCGTCGCCCTCGGGCCGGGAGTGGACGGAGACGGCGCGGCGGCCCGACTCGTCGGGTGCGGCGAGTTCGACGCGCACCTGGATGCCGCCGTCCTCGGGGAGGATGAGGGGCGCCTCGATGACGAGTTCCTCGAGGGCGCCGCAGTCGGCCTCGGCGCCGGCGGTGAGGACCAGGTCGACGAAGCCGGTGCCGGGCAGCAGGGCCGTGCCCCACACGGCATGGTCGGCGAGCCAGGGGTGGGTGCGGGTCGACCAGCGGCCGGTGAAGGCCGTGCCGCCGGTGCCGGGGAGGTCGACGGCGGCGCCGAGCAGCGGGTGCCCGGTGGGCGTGAGGCCGGCGGAGGAGACGTCGCCCTCGGCGCGCTCGGCCTTCAGCCAGTAGTGCTGGTGCTGGAAGGGATACGTCGGCAGTTCCGTCCGCCGCGCACTGCCCGCGTCGAACGCGGCAGCCCAGTCCACCTCCACACC
>NZ_JBVIGA010000070.1:0-3294 GCF_055571035.1 Streptomyces malachitofuscus
GTGGGCGGTGTCCGTGTACTCGTCTGAGTGGCCCTGGCAAGATTTCCGTGATGCTGGGGTGTGCGACCGTGCGCCGGTGACGCTCCGTCACGGGTAGTGGCGTCGGAGCAGGGCCATGAGGATGACGCGTTGGCGGAGCAGTGGGACACCTGCGCGTCCGGCCATGATCCGTTTCTGGAGTTTCAGATCGGTGATGCGGCCCTCGTTGACGCCGGAGTTGAACGGGGTGGTGATGCCCTGCACGACTGCGGGCTGGTCCTCGCGGATGGCGTTGGCCAGGCTGGCCAGGGCTGGGAGGTGGGCGCCGGACAGTTGCTCGAGCCAGTGCGGCAGCGGGCGGGCGTCGCGGGTGTCGAGCATGGCGGCGAACTGACGCACCAGGTCGTGGGTTCGTGCCAGTTCGGGGCAGTGGTCGAGCAGCCGTCTGAGGGCCTCGGTGGTGTGGAGGTCGCGTCGGGATGGTGCGGTGGTGATCCAGCGGGTGACCTGGCGGGGTGAGGGCGGTCGCTCGCGTGGGGTGTCGATCGGAAGGCCGCGGCGTAATGGTGCGATGGCCATCTTGACCCGTTGGTAGTGGCCGCCGTAGCCCTTGGCAGAGATCTCCTGGTGCAGCACCGTGGCGGTGTGCTCGCCTTCCTCCCAGCGCTGCCGCAGATAGTCCAGGTATGGATCAAGACTCGTAGGCCGACGAGGCGGGGCCCGGCGTACGCATTCCTGCCAGGTGGCTGCCCGGGCGTACTTGCTCACGGTGCGGCGGTTCAGGCCCAGCTCGCGGGCTGCCGAGCTGAGCGAACGGCCGGTGTCGGTCACCGCGTGCACCGCCTCGAACAGCCGCTTCGCATGACGGCGGGCGGCGGTGTCAGCCTCGTCGGACGGTGCTGCCGGGCTCGCTGGCGGCGATGCCGCTTCGGGCTCGGGGACCGCCGCGGACAAGCATCCTCGGTGGGCCGCGGCAACATCGCCGACCCGCTTCGACAGGCCCTGCCACAGGTGGAAGCGGTCGCTGACCTGCACCGCGTCCGGGGCGCCGTCGGCGATGCCCTGTCGGTAGACCAGCGAGCCGTCCCGGCAGACCACGTCAACACCGGGGTGAGTCCGCAGCCAGGCGGCCAATTGCTCGGCATCGCGGCCGGCCCACAGTTCGATCGGCAGCCGGGTGTCGGCATCCACCAGCAGGGTGCCGTAGACGTCCGAGTACAACGCGAAGTCGTCCACGCCCAACACCCGCGGGATCGCTGCCGGCGGAAGGGGCAAGCGCATCAAGTGGAACAGCACGCTGGTCCGCGACAGGGGGGTCTGCAGGATCTGTAGGAGCCGGGCGCCGCCACGGCCGGCGAGGAGCACCCCGGCCATCTCCACCAGGTGCTGCAGCAGCGGGCTGCGGCGCTGGTAGCGCGCCGTCAGCCCCTCGACCTGCTCGGCGAACGTCCGCCGACCACAGCCCGGACCGTCACAGAACAACCGTCGCACCGACAGCTCGATCACCACCGGTCGGCCACCCACAGCGACATCGGCCAGCGCGCGGCCGTAGCGGCTGTGCACCCGCGCGGAACCGCAACCGCAGTCTGGACAGGCCACCGTCAATTCGCGAGTGCGGGCCGCGATGCGGACTACACCTCCCGCCACCCATACTCGTTCCACCCGCACCGCATCAAGGTGCGGAGACATGATCCATATGAGGTCATCACACTCGCCGACACTGCCGCTACCCGTGACGGAGCGTCACCGGCGCACGGTCGCACACCCCAGCATCACGGAAATCTTGCCAGGGCCACGTTCGCTTGTACGCCGACAGGCGGCAAGTTTGCGGACGGACCAGCGGGTGAAGGGCTGGCCGAGCTTGGTCGGGCGTGTGGTGGCCGTCGCGACGACGAAGTCCTCGTCGTCAGGACTGAGCAGGCGGGGACGGCCTCCCGCCCACTGAGGGTCCAGGCAGGCCAGGCCGATCTCGTTGAACCGGTGGATTACGTCGCGGACAGTGTCCTCGTCTGCCTGCACCAGCTGGGCAATCACTGGGACTCGGTTCCCGCCGGCCGAGGCCGGCAGCATCATCGCGCGCCGGTAGCGCACCGAACTGGTGCTGCCCCGGCGCACGATCTGCTGCGGCCTCTGCCCCTCTTGGTCGGTCAACCTGCGCACACGGACAGGCTCAGCCACCACACCCCCCAGCGATGGGACGAACGGACGTCACCGGACATCCAACCGCCGCGACCACCAACCCGGCGAACCTTCCCGGTCAGAGCACTAGAGGCTCAGTGGCTGGAAGCTGACCATGTGCCACAAGTCGGCCGTCTAATGGGCCTGATACTAGAGATCATCTGCTTTGCTCATGTACCCAGCTGATTCAGGAGCCCGGAAACAGTGGAACCCCTACACACGCTCGCGCTCGGCCCAGAGTGGCTGTCTCCGGACTATCTGATCTCGCACTTCGGCCTGATCGGCATCCTGGTCATCGTCTTCGCCGAATCGGGGCTCTTCGCGTTCCTGCCGGGCGACTCGCTGCTGTTTACGGCGGGCCTGCTGGTCGCGGACGGGAAGTACATCACTCAGCCGCTATGGCTGGTCTGCACCCTGATCGCGGCCGCCGCGATCATCGGTGACCAGATCGGTTACATGATCGGCAAGTTTTTCGGCCCGAAGCTGTTCAACCGGCCGAACTCCAAGCTCTTCAAACGGGAGAACCTGGACAAAGCCCACGAGTTCATGGAACGGCACGGCCCGAAGGCCATCGTGCTCGCCCGCTTCGTGCCGATCATCCGGACCTTTGCGCCAATGGTCGCAGGAGCCGGCTCCATGAAGTACCGGACCTTCCTCACATACAACGTGATCGGCGGCATCGGCTGGGGGGGCGGTGTCACGGTGGCTGGCTATTTTCTCGGACAGATCGCGTTCATCCGGGAGCACGTCGAATCGATCTTGGTGTTGATCGTGCTCATCTCGGTGGTGCCCGTGATCTTCGAAGTGGTCAAGGCCCGGAAGGAGGCCAAGACCGCTGGCACGGGCAGACCAGCAAATATCGAGTCAACGGCCTCGCGTGATCCTCGCATCAGGCGGTGACGGTCCTTGGTCTTGCATGCTGGAAGAGCGGGCAGACCGGCCAGGCGAGGATGCTGTCCGCTCTTGCGCAGTGAGTTCGGATGAAGACCCGAGCAGTCAGGCCACTGGAATGCACTCGATGATCGAGGACCCCGAACTCATCCGTTGAACTTGCCCCACCTCAAGTCCCGCGGCGCCCGCGAGATCCGTGTACTCGGCCAGAGTCCTCTCCCGCCCCCCGAAGGTCGCCAACATCCG
>NZ_JBVIGA010000071.1:0-1734 GCF_055571035.1 Streptomyces malachitofuscus
TGGTTCTGGATCACTTTCAGTGCTGGAGCCACGGAGGGTCACCACAACCGCGATCATGAACGGCTGTGGCTGATGTACTCCTCCAGGACCTGTGGTTCCACCAGGTCGATGGTGTTGTGGTCGAAAGTGTCTTACCTGACGGCGAGTTGGTGGTCGTGCGGGCCCGGACGGCTGCGGAACGGGCTGCGTGTCCGGCCTGTGGAACAGCGTCGGCCCGGGTGCACAGCCGGTACGTACGCCGGCTTGCCGACAGCGCGGTGGGCGGCCGTCCAGCGCTGATCGAGTTACGGGTCCGGCGGTTCCGCTGCTCTCAACAGGACTGCTCGCAGGCGACGTTCGCCGAGCAGGTCGACGGACTGACGTTCCGGCACGGCAGACGCAGTGCCGGGCTGCAGACGGTGCTGGAACGGGTGGCGGTGATGCTGGCCGGCCGGGCAGGCTCCCGCCTGGCCCACGCACTGGCGGCCAAGGTGAGCCGCTCGACCCTGTTACGGCTGATCCGCCGCCTGCGGGACCCCGAGACCTCGACACCGCGGGTGCTCGGGATCGACGACTTCGCGCTGCGCAAGGGGCACAACTACGGCACCATCCTGCTCGACATCGAGACCCACCAGCCCGTCGACCTGCTGCCGGACCGCACCAGTGCGACGGTGGCCCAGTGGCTCACCGAGCGTCCCGGCGTCGAGGTGATCTGCAGGGACCGTTCCACCGCTTACGCCGAGGCCGGACGCCTCGGCGCCCCGGACGCGGTGCACGTTGCAGATCGGTGGCACATCTGGTCGAACCTCGCCGAGGCCGTCGAGAAGACCGTCGTCCAGCACCGTGCCCTGCTCCGCGAGCCCCAGGACACCACCACTGCTGCGGCTGCCGAGGCCCTGGAAGGGCTGGGCCTCGACTTGGCTCCCGCGGGGCCGCGGACCACCGGCCGCCTGTCCGACCGGGTTCGCGACCAGCACGAGGCCGTTCACGCTCTGCTTGAACAAGGCATGGCGATGCGGGAAATCGGCCGTCGGCTGGGACTGGCCCGCAACACCGTGCGCCGATACGCACACGCGGCCAGTGCCGACGAGCTCCTGGTCGGGCGGTGGACCGGCCGCACCAGCATCCTCGACCCCCACAAGCCCTACCTGCACCAGCGGTGGGCCGAGGGCTGCACCGTCGCCCGCCGTCTGTTCGAGGAAGTACGCGAGCGCGGCTACCCCGGCGGCGAGAACGTCGTGAAGGTCTACGTGGCCAGGCTCCGCGCGGACTTTCCGCCCGCCCCGCCCCGCAAGGCTCCGTCCGTGCGGGACGTGACCAGCTGGCTCACCCGCCATCCCGACCGCCTCACCGACGACCAGGCCCAGCAGCTCAAAGCGATCCTGGCTCGCTGTCCCGCCCTCGACCGAGCCGCCCACCACGTCCGTGCGTTCGCCGAGTTGATGAACGACCGCCAGGGCAAACACCTCGAAGAGTGGATCACCCAGGTCCAGGCCGACGACCTGCCCGCCCTGCACACCTTCGTCACCGGCCTGGGCCAGGACCTCGACGCGGTTGTCGCCGGCCTCAGCCTCCGCTACAGCTCCGGAGCCGTCGAGGGCCAGAACAACAAGATCAAGATGCTGAAACGGCAGATGTTCGGCCGGGCCAACTTCGACCTGCTCCGCAAGCGAGTCCTCCTCACCGCGCGGAGCCGTTCATGATCGCGGTTGTGGTGACCCTCCGTGGCTCCAGCACTGAAAGTGATCCAGAACC
>NZ_JBVIGA010000072.1:0-1615 GCF_055571035.1 Streptomyces malachitofuscus
GTCCGGCAAGACCGCCCCTGACGTGCCAGCAGCCAACTACACTCCCGACGACGCCTCTGACCAGGCCAGATAGCGAAACGCTGCTGGAGTACTAGTACTCCAGTGTGGTTTCGTTATCGGCGGCTCTGTCGGTGCTCCTCGTACGCTGCTGCGCATGGGGTATGAACTGCACATGACGCGGCGTGACGACGGGTGGGACGAGGAGGGGTCTGATATCAGTCGGCAGGAGTGGGAGTCCGCTGTTGCTGCCGATCCCGATCTGGTCATGCAGCCTATCCCCGACGGTTGGCCTGCTGATGCCTTTTCCTCGGCTTTGATGACGACGCGGTCGGACCGGGAGGACCGGGATCGAGGCGCTGCACTGGGACCAGGGCCTTGTCAGCGCCAAGCATCCGAGCGACGTGTTGATCGTCAAGATGTGCGAGCTCGCCAGACTCTTGGGGGCTCGAGTGCAAGGTGACGACGGTGAGTAATACGGCAGTTGAGCGCGCCACCGCGAGATGATCAAGGGTTTGTGTGGACTCCTGAAGATCGTGCGGTGGCCGCGGGCCACAGCATAGATGCAGCCCGTTGGCGGGCGATGTTCGACCAGGTCATGTCGAGGATCGCCGGCCGGTTCCGCCGCATTGAGCCGCGGGCGACGGCCTACGCCTACCTGTTCGGGCTGCTCTTCGGTGTCGAGCGGAACTGCTGGCGGCTGGCCGAACAGGCCGGCCACGCCCGCCCTGGGCCGATGCAGCGCCTGTTACGAACTGCGCGCTGGACGCCGGGATCACCACGTCATGGGCGACCGGCGACGAGGCCTACGGCCAGGACCTGGGCCTGCGGGCCCGGCTGGAAGCCCGGCGGATCGGCTACGTCCTCGCCGTCGCTTGCAGCACCCGGGTGCAAATCAACCAGGACCGCACCGCAATCCGAGCGGACGCCGCCGCCGACCATCTGCCCGACTCGGCCTGGCACCGGCAAAGTGCCGGAGCCGGACCCCGCTACTACGACTGCCTGGATTGAGATCGGCGCCGACGGTCACCGCCACCTATTGATCCGCCGCAACCCCACCAGCGGCGAACTCGCCTTCTACCTCTGTTGCACCCCACACAGCGAGTGCTGCTGTCAGAGCTGGTCCGGGTCGCCGGCACCAGGTGGTGCATCGAAGAGTGCTTCCAGGCGGCGAAGGGCCAGATCGGATTGGATCACTACCAGGTCCGCCACTGGACCGCATGGCACCGGCACATCACCCTGGCGATGCTCGCGCTGGCCTCGTCACCGTCCTGGCTGCCGACGCAATGCCGACCAGACCGGCTGAGCCGAACCGCCCCGCTCGGAGCAGCGAACCGATCGACCTGACCGTTCCTGAGATCCGCCACCTGCTCGGGGGACTGCTGAACCCACTCACCACCCTGAACAAGCTGCTGGTCTGGTCGACCTGGCGCAGGCTCCACCAGGCCCAAGCCCGCCGGAGCCATTAGCGACGACGGATCTCCGCCCCCTTCACCGCATAGATCACAAAACCGCACTGGAGTACTAGTGTCCTGAGTCAGGAATTCGGTTCAGATATCCGGCGAGGCGTTCGAGGATGTCGTCCGCGGTCTTCGTCCAGACGAAGGGTTTCGGGTCT
>NZ_JBVIGA010000073.1:0-1502 GCF_055571035.1 Streptomyces malachitofuscus
TCCATACCTTTCTTCGTGGGTTACTCGCGGTCATTCGTAGGATCGGGAGACCCGGGGGCATCGGGTGTGGCTGTCATATTTCTGCCGCTGTAGTGGCTTTGGGAGACTGGCCGCCCGATGCCCCGCGACGACTCGGCCACTCATTGGGATACGCGAACTGCATCGCTTCGTATGGACACGTCGGCGAGGTCGTCTGCTGGGAAGAAGACTGCACGCACGACTTCGGAGGTGGCTGTGCCCGAGTTGTGGGCCGGTACGGATGCGGGCAAGGGCGAGCATCACTGCACAGTGATCGACAAAGACGCCACGGTATTCCTCACCCGCCGGGTGCCGAACAGCGAGACCGAGCTGTTGGAACTCCTCGGTGACGTCCTGGAGCTGGCCGAGGGCGAGCCGGTGACCTGGGCGGTGGACCTCAACGCCGGTGGCGCCGCCCTCTTGATCGCACTCCTGGTCAGCCACGAGCAGAAACTGCTCTACATCCCCGGCCGCACCGTCCATCATGCTTCCGCCGCCTACCGCGGCAGCGGGAAGACAGACGCGAAGGACGCCTTCGTCATCGCCGACACGGCCCGCATGCGACGTGACCTGCAGCCGCTGCAGGCAACAAGTGAGATCGCGGTTGACCTGAAGATCCTCACCGCGAGACGCATGGATCTGTCCGCGGATCGCACCCGCGCGATCAACCGGCTTCGCGCGCAGATGCTGGAGTACTTTCCCGCCCTGGAGCGGGCCTTCGACTACAGCAGGTCCAAGGCCGCCCTCGTCCTGCTCACGAAATACCAGACCCCAGCCGCACTGCGGCGAGTCGGCCGGGCCCGACTGGTGACCTGGCTGAAGAATCACGGAGTCCGCACCCTCACCACCGCGAAGAGCGCCGCAGACGCGGCCGTGACCGCCGGTGAGGCCCAGCAGACGGCCGTGCCCGGAGAGAAGACCGCGGCCAAGATGGTCCACACCCTCGCGAGGGAGGTGATGGCTCTTGACCAGAAGATCGCGGAACTCGAAACCCTGATCGAGGGCCGGTTTCGCGAACATCCCGACGCCGATGTGATCACGTCGATGCCCGGCATTGGCGACACACTCGGCGCCGAGTTCATCGCCGCGACCGGCGGCGACATGAACGCCTTCGCCAGCCCCGACCGGCTCGCCGGCGCCGCCGGACTCGCCCCCGTTCCACGCGACTCGGGCAAGGTCTCCGGCAATCTCCGCAGGCCCCGACGCTACAGCCGCCGACTCCTGCGCATGTTCTACATCTCCGCTCAGGTCGCAGCAGTCCACTGCCCCGAATCCCAGCGGTTCTACCAACGCAAACGCACCGAGGGGAAGACCCACAAGCAAGCCGTCCTCGCACTGGCCAGACGCCGCCTCAACGTGCTCTGGGCACTCATACGCGACCACCGCACCTTCGAGACAGCCATGCCCAGGACCAGTGCCGCAGCGGCATGACGCCCTCACGGGACGTCACCGCCCCCGCTTGACAATGTCATTGGGATTCTCCC
>NZ_JBVIGA010000074.1:0-1464 GCF_055571035.1 Streptomyces malachitofuscus
GGGGGTGGTCCTACGTTGTTGATGGGTCGGATGGGCTGTCGTACGGTCCGGAAGATCCAGTGGCCCCGGGTATGGCTTGGGGGTGGTTGCCTTCGATGGTTCCTGTGACACCTGGCCGCCCGGGACCGCACGACGACTCGACCACTGATGAGGAGCTGCGGGCCCACGGGTATCGCTGAGTAGGACCATGCTGGCGGAGTCGTCCGGATGCACGGAGTACGCCGAACGACCGGAGGAGCCCCATGGCCTGGCACTGGGCGGGTACCGACATCGGCAAGGCCCACCACCACACCGTCGTCCTGGACGCCGAGGGCGAAGTCCTGTTCTCGCGGAAAGTGGTCAACGACGAGCCGGAACTGCAGGACCTCATCAGCGACGTCCGGAAGCTGGGTGAGGACGTCATCTGGGCCGTGGACGTCGCCGACGGCATGGCCTCCCTGCTCGTCAATGTCCTGCTCAACCATGGGCAGACGATTGTCTATCTGCCCGGCCTCGCAGTGAACCGCGCCTCCGCCGGCTACCGCGGCCTGGGGAAAACCGATGCGAAGGACGCCCGCGTCATCGCCGATCAGGCACGCATGCGTCGTGACCTGCACGTTCTCACTCCCGAGAGCGAACTGGCCGCCGAACTACGGGTCATGACCGACCGGCGGGCCGATCTGGTCAAGGAGCGGACCCGGAAGACCAACCGCCTTCATGCACAAGTGCTGAGCATCTTTCCTGCCCTGGAACACACGCTGGAGCTCACGAACACCGGCCCGCTGGTGCTGCTGTCGGGCTACCAGACCCCTGCTGGCCTGCGGCGTTTAGGCCGCAAGCGGCTCACATCGTGGCTGCGTCGCCGCAAGGTCCGCAGCGCCGAGACGCTCGCCGATGCTGCCGTCGACGCGGCGGATCGGCAGCGCACGCGTCTGCCCGGTGAGGACGCGATCGCACACGTAGTCCGAGACTTGGCGCTGGAACTGATCGAGCTCCACAAGAAGATCCACGAACTGGACAAGCACATTGAGATCCGGTTTCACCAGCACGAACTCGCCCCGGTGATCGCCAGCCTGCCAGGCATTGGACCGCTGCTCGGGGCCGAGTTCCTCGCCGCGACCGGTGGCGGCCTGGATCGATTCCCCAGTGCCGACCGGCTTGCCGCTTTCGCCGGCGTTGCTCCGGTCCCCCGGGACTCTGGAAACGTGAACGGCAACCTGCATCGGCCCCACCGCTACCACCGTGGCCTGCAGCGCGTCTTCTACCGCTCCGCGATGATCAGCATCCGCAGCTGCCCGGAATCCCGGATCTTCTACGACCGCAAGAGAGCCGAGAAGAAGACGCACAAGCACGCCGTCCTCGCGCTCGCCCGTCGTCGCGTCAATGTTCTGTTCGCCATGATCCGTGACCGGCAGAGCTATCAACCCCCAACTCCCATCACCCCTGCGGCTTGACAACAACATGAGGAGGTGTCACCGGGTCCGA
>NZ_JBVIGA010000075.1:0-1453 GCF_055571035.1 Streptomyces malachitofuscus
AAGTACCAGCTCCGCCCCCGCGACTGGGACACCGCCGAACGCGAGGGCAACACCATCACCCCCCTCATCACCCGGCTCAACACCATCCGCCGGGACAATCCCGCCCTGCGGCAACTGCGCGACCTGCACTTCCACCACGCGGATCAGGAGGCGGTCATCGCGTACTCGAAGCGGAAGGGTTCGAACACGGTTCTGGTGGTCGCCAACCTCGACCCCCACCACACCCAGGAGGCCACGGTCTCGTTGGACATGCCGCAACTCGGCCTGGACTGGCACGAGTCGGTACCGGTGCGCGACGAGCTCACCGGCGAGGTCTATTCATGGGGCAGGGCCAACTATGTGCGCCTCGGCCCGGGCGGGGCACATGTACTCGTCGTCGGCCAGGGGTCCGGGGAAGGGCTCCCCGACGCGCACGGCAGGGTTCTGCGACCGTCCACCCCGCAGATCGGAGGGTCACCCACCACATGATCGTCAACGAGCCCGTCCCGGACACCTTCGAGGACACCCCCGCCAAGGACCGGGACCCCGACTGGTTCAAACGAGCCGTCTTCTACGAGGTCCTGGTCCGCTCCTTCCAGGACAGCAACGGTGACGGCGTCGGCGACCTGAAGGGTCTGACCGCCAAGCTGGACTACCTGCAGTGGCTGGGCGTCGACTGCCTGTGGCTGCCGCCCTTCTTCAAGTCGCCCCTGCGCGACGGCGGCTACGACGTCGCCGACTACACCGCCGTGCTGCCCGAGTTCGGCGACCTCGCCGACTTCGTCGAGTTCGTCGACTCCGCGCACCAGCGCGGCATGCGCGTGATCATCGACTTCGTCATGAACCACACCAGCGACCAGCATCCGTGGTTCCAGGAGTCGAGGAAGGATCCCGACGGACCGTACGGCGACTACTACGTGTGGGCCGACGACGACAAGCAGTTCCAGGACGCGCGGATCATCTTCGTCGACACCGAGGCCTCCAACTGGACGTACGACCCCGTACGCAAGCAGTACTACTGGCACCGCTTCTTCTCGCACCAGCCGGACCTGAACTACGAGAACCCGGCGGTGCAGGAGGAGATGATCTCCGCGCTGAAGTTCTGGCTGGACCTGGGGATCGACGGGTTCCGGCTGGACGCGGTGCCCTACCTGTACCAGCGGGAGGGGACGAACTGCGAGAACCTCCCGGAGACCCATGCGTTCCTCAAGCGGGTGCGCAAGGAGATCGACACGCACTACCCGGACACGGTGGTGCTGGCGGAGGCCAACCAGTGGCCGGAGGACGTCGTCGACTACTTCGGCGACTACGCCGCCGGCGGCGACGAGTGCCACATGGCCTTCCACTTCCCCGTCATGCCCCGCATCTTCATGGCCGTGCGCCGCGAGTCCCGCTACCCCGTCTCCGAGATCCTCGCCAAGACCCCGGCCATCCCCTCCGGCTGCCAGTGGGGCATCTTCCTGCGCAACCACGA
>NZ_JBVIGA010000076.1:0-1444 GCF_055571035.1 Streptomyces malachitofuscus
GGTCCTACCTTTCAAGGGTGGTTGCTCTGGTCATTCGTAAGATCAGAGGGCCCAGGGGCTCTGGGTATGGCTGTCACGGTGGCGCCGGTTCGACGGCTCAAAGGACTTGGCCGCCCGGAGCCCCGCGACGACTCGACCGCCAATTGGGAGACGCGACTGCGATCGCTGCTGTAGGACAACGTCGGCGAGGTCGTCTGCGGGATCGATGTGACGACGAACTGGCGGAGGGAACGTGCCCGAGATCTGGGCCGGGGTGGACATAGGCAAGGAACACCACCACTGCGTGGTGATCAACGCGGACGGTCAGCGGCTGCTGTCCCGGCGGGTCCTGAATGACGAGACCGAACTGCTTGAACTGATCGGCGACGTCTTGGCGATATCCACTGACGTGCTGTGGGCCATCGACCTCAACCACGGTGGCGCCGCCCTGCTCATCGGCCTCCTCCTCAGCCACGGCCAGCCGATGGCCTACCTCACCGGCCTCGCGGTCCACCGCGCCTCGGCCACCTACAAGGGCGAGGGCAAGACCGATGCCAAGGACGCCTTCGTCATCGCCGATCAGGCCCGCGTCCGTCGCGATCTCGGCCTGCTGCGGCCCGGTGACGAGATTGCCGTCGATCTGCGCACGCTGACCACCCGACGCCTGGACGTGGTCTTCGACCGCACTCGGCAGATCAACCGCTTGCGGGCCCAACTGCTGGAGATCTTCCCGGCGTTGGAACGGTCGTTGGAACTGACCAACAAGGGACCGGTCATGCTGCTGACCGGCTATCAGACCCCCGCCGCGATCCGCCGCACCGGCGCCAAGCGGATCGAGACCTGGCTGAAGAACCGCAAGGTCCGCGGCGCCGCCGCACTGGCGAAAGCGGTCGTGGAAGCCGCCCAGGCCCAGCAGACCGCCCTGCCGGGAGAGAAGCTGGCCGCCGCTATGGTGGTCCGCCTCGCGAAGGGGGTGATGGCCCTCGATGAGGAGATCGCCGAGCTCGATGCCCTGATCGAGGCCAAGTTTCGCGAGCATCCGCACGCCGAGGTGATCCGCAGCCTGCCCGGGATGGGACCGAAGCTCGGCGCCGAGTTCATCGCTGCAACGGGCGGTGACATGGATGCCTTCGGCAGCGCCGACCGCCTGGCCGGCTTCGCCGGCCTGGCTCCCAGGCCCCGCGACTCCGGTCGCGTCAGTGGCAACCTCCGCAGGCCAAGGCGATATCACCGAGGGCTGCTCCGGACGATGTATCTGTCGGCCATGGCCAGCCTCAAGAACTGTCCGGCGTCGAAGACGTACTACCAGCGGAAGAGAAGCGAGGGAAAGGGACACAAGCAGGCCCTGCTCGCGCTCGCTCGCCGCAGGCTCAACGTCCTGTGGGCGATGATCCGTGACGGACAGTGCTACCAAGCTTCACCTCCCGTCACGCTCGCGGCTTGACATCACGATTGGGAAGTCCTC
>NZ_JBVIGA010000077.1:0-1399 GCF_055571035.1 Streptomyces malachitofuscus
CAATGCCGTTGCTTTTGAGGCTTTCGGCCGGTTGAGCGGGTGTGCTGATATCCCGTCTGGAGCGGCTGGGGCTGGGAGTCCTGACCCGGTCGTGTCCGCCCGAACTGGTGGACCGGGTGGTAGGTGACGCCGGCCGCTCGGAGAAGCGTCGGCGTCTGCTGTCCGCCCGGTTCACGGTCTACTTCGTGCTGGCGATGTGCTTGTTCCCGCAGGCCGACTACCTGGAAGTTTTACGCCTGGTGAAGACCGGTGACCCGGGTCTGCGGCCCTGGGCCGGGGTGAACAAGTCCTCGCTGACCAGGGCCCGGCAGCGGCTGGGGTGGACCGTTATGCGGGAACTGTTCCGGGCTGTGGCCCGGCCGCTGGGCAGGGAAGACGATCTTTTCCACGGGCTGCGCGTGCTGGCCCTGGACGGGATGCTGCTGGCCGTGCCGGACTCGGCGGCTAACAATGACGCCTTCGGCAAGTCGGGATCACAGCGCAGCCCCATGGGGTATCCGCAGGCCCGCGTGGTCGCGGTGGCCGAGTGTTCCTCCCACGCCGTACTCGATGCCGCGATCGGCGGGTTCAAAGAGTCCGAGCGGATCGTCTCCGACTCCCTGGACGCCCACGTCGGAAGGGGGACGCTGCTGCTGGCCGACCGCGGGCTGTGGGGCCTGGCCCGCTGGCACTGGCTGCGAGACCAGGGCACTCACCTGCTGTGGCGCATCGAGCGGCGCAAGGCCCGCCGGGTCCAGGACGTGCTGCCCGACGGCAGTTACCTGGCCCGGATCGAGGCGAACAAGCACAGCAAGGCGGCCGGGAAGGCCAAGGCTCCACCGGCTGTGGTCCGGGTCATCGAGTACCGCATCGACGGCCAGCCCGACATCGTCCGGCTGATCACCAGCCTGACCGACCACGAGAAGTACCCGGCCGTCGAGCTTGCCGCGCTCTATGCCCGGCGCTGGGAGATCGAGCTGGTCTTCGACGAGATCAAAACACACCAGCGTGGCCGCCCCGTCCTGCGGTCGCAAACCCCGGACGGGGTGCGGCAGGAGATCTACGCGCACCTGATCGTGCACCATGCCACCCGCGATCTGCTGGACGAAGCCGCCCGACTGCACCGCAGTACGGCAGAGCGGACGTCGTTCACCCGGGCCCTGCACGTCGTCCGCCGCACGGTGATCGCACCGAGCGGCTTTTCCCCCCTCCGCCCGCAGACGTGACCGGCGCCTGGGACTCGCCGAGATCGGCCACAGCCTGTTACCCGGTCGCCGGCTCCGCGATTGCCCCCGCAAGATCCGCTCGTGCATCACCGGCTACGGCAGCAAGGCCCCCGGAGAACCAGCCAGCCACCACCGTTCCCCGGTCGTCGTCAGCCTGAACCACCGATGGCACGACCACTAAAGCAACGGCATTG
>NZ_JBVIGA010000078.1:0-1303 GCF_055571035.1 Streptomyces malachitofuscus
GACATCGTCTTCGGTAGTGACAGTGCTGGGCCACGGCCTGACGCCTTCGCCGCCATCGCGACCAACTCAGCGCATGGATGCGAAGGGGCGGGCGGGGCCGGTGGGCGGGGTTAGTTGCCAGCAGCCGACGGACTTCTGCCACGGTGAGCGGAACCAGGATGGAACCGTTTCTGCGTCCCCCTTTGCCGCCGCGTCTGCCGCCGTGACCGCGAGAAAGGCATGCGCGAGCATGGCCAGGGTGATGTGCCTCATCCATCCGACATAGCGGCGGACCTCGTACTGGTCCAGGCCGCACTCGTTCTTCGCAGCCTGGAAGCATTCCTCGATCGCCCACCGACGTCCGGCAACGCGCACGAGCTGGTCGACGCCGGCTCCCACCGGCGCGTATGCGAGGTAGTAAGCGACCTGATCGGGTCTGCTGATACTGCGCCGGGCCAGCGCCCAGCGGTGATGGGTGGGCCGCTCACTGTCGAAGTCCTCGATGACCGGAAGCTGGACGGCTGCCCAGTCATAGACGCGCGGGCCCTTGGCGCCGTCGCCGCACGAACGTTGCTCCCATGCCTCATCCGGTGCCTGGCTGAAGAGTTGGTCGATCCGGCCGAAGCGGGGCACCGGCTGGGACTTCGGGACGGCGAGCACGTAGCCGACGGCGGCTTCTTCCAGTACCCGCCGAAAGCGCCACTCCTGGCCGTAGGCGGCATCCGCGGTCACCCAGGCGATCGGCAGCGGCGAGGCGAGTGCGCGCAGCACCATGGCCCTGGCCAGCTCCGGTTTGGTGGCGAAGACCCTCTCATCAGGAATCTTGGCGGCGCGGCAGCGTTCGCGGTCGTCCGTCCAGGACTTGGGCAGATACAGTTCGCGGTCCACCAGGACGCGTCCGTGGGTGGTGGCGTAGGCGGCGAAGACCCCGATCTGGCAGTTCTCGGTGCGGCCGGCGGTGCCGGAGTACTGGCGCTGCACCCCCGCGGAGGTCGTGCCCTTCTTGACGAAGCCAGTGTCGTCGAGGATGAGGACTCCGTCGGCCTCACCGAGTTTGTCGGCGACGTATGCCTGCAGGTCGTCGCGGACGTCGTCGGCGTTCCAGGTGGCTCCGTTCAGTAGCCGTTGCAGGCCGTCGGGGGTGCGGTGGCCTGCGTGTTCGGCCAGCTGCCAGCCGTTTTTGCGGCCGACCGGGCCGAGCAGGGCACGGACGTAGTCGCGCATGCGGCGTCGCAGGTCGGCACGGCCGAAACGGTGGCCGATGCGCAGAAAGAGGTCGTCGAGTTCACGGTCCCAGGTCGCGTCGGCAAGGTCGTCGATCACG
>NZ_JBVIGA010000079.1:0-1292 GCF_055571035.1 Streptomyces malachitofuscus
GAAGTGGAAGGCCATGTGGCACTCGTCGCCGCCGGCGGCGTAGTCGCCGAAGTAGTCGACGACGTCCTCCGGCCACTGGTTGGCCTCCGCCAGCAGCACCGTGTCCGGGTACTGGGTGTCGATCTCCTTGCGCACGCGCTTCAGGAAGGCGTGCGAGGCGGGCAGGTTCTCGCAGTTGGTGCCCTCCTCCGCGTACAGGTAGGGCACCGCGTCCAGCCGGAAGCCGTCGATCCCCAGGTCCAGCCAGAAGCGCAGGGCCGCCAGGATCTCCTCCTGCACGCGCGGGTTCTCGTAGTTCAGGTCCGGCTGGTGCGAGAAGAAGCGGTGGAAGTAGTACTGCTTGCGTACGGGGTCGTACGTCCAGTTGGAGGCCTCGGTGTCCACGAAGATGATCCGCGCGTCCGGGTAGCCCGTGTCGTCGTCGGCCCACACGTAGAAGTCGCCGTACGGCCCGTCGGGATCCTTCCTCGACTCCTGGAACCACGGATGTTCGTCGCTGGTGTGGTTCATGACGAAGTCGATGATCACGCGGATCCCGCGCTGGTGCGCGGCGTCGACGAACTCGACGAAGTCGGCGAGGTCGCCGAACTCGGGCAGCACGGCGGTGTAGTCGGCGACGTCGTAGCCGCCGTCGCGCAGGGGCGACTTGAAGAAGGGCGGCAGCCACAGGCAGTCGACGCCCAGCCACTGCAGGTAGTCCAGCTTGGCGGTCAGACCCTTCAGGTCGCCGACGCCGTCACCGTTGCTGTCCTGGAAGGAGCGGACCAGGACCTCGTAGAAGACGGCGCGCTTGAACCACTCCGGGTCCCGGTCCCTGGCCGGGGTGTCCTCGAACATGTCCGGCACCGGCTCGTTCACGGTCATCGCGTTCCTCGCCCTCCGATTCGCTGTGCGGCGGGCGGTCGCGGGACGTGCAGGACATGCGCGGGAGCCCGCCCCGGCTCCAACCGCACGTAGTTGTCGCTGCCCCAGTGGTAGGTCTCGCCGGTGAGCTCGTCGCGCACCGGTACCGACTCGTGCCAGTCCAGGCCGAGTTGCGGCATGTCCAGCGAGACCGTGGCTTCCTGGGTGTGGTGGGGGTCGAGGTTGGCGACCACGAGGACGGCGTCGGAGCCGCTGCGCTTGCTGTACGCGATCACGGAGTCGTTGTCGGTCCGGTGGAAGCGGAGGTTCCTGAGCCGGTGGAGCGCGGGGTGCTCCCGGCGGATGGTGTTGAGCCGGGTGATGAGGGGGGTGATGGTGTTGCCCTCGCGTTCGGCGGTGTCCCAGTCGCGGGGGCGGAGCTGGTACTT
>NZ_JBVIGA010000080.1:0-1152 GCF_055571035.1 Streptomyces malachitofuscus
CTAGTGTCCTGAGTCGGGAATTCGCTTCGTAAGTCAGTGCTGGTTCGGCATGATGGCCGGGTGGCGAGGACGGGACGGCCGAAGGCCGAGCTGGTGCTGACCGATGACGAGCGTGAGACGTTGATGCGTTGGGCAAGGCGCCGGACGTCTTCCCAGGCGCTGGCTCTGCGGTGCCGGATCGTGTTGGAAAGCGCAACGGGCGCTTCGAACAAGGACGTTGCGGCCCGGCTGGGCGTTGAGGCGCATACGGTGAGCCGGTGGCGAGCCCGTTTCGTCCGGGACCGTCTGGAGGGCCTGACCGACGAACCGCGTCCGGGCGGACCGCGGAAGATCACCGACGACCAGGTCGAGGAAGTGGTCGTCAAGACGCTGGAGGCTACTCCGAGGGACGCCACGCACTGGTCGACGCGGTCCATGGCCAAGGAGGTGGGGCTGTCGCAGTCGGCCATCGCGCGGATCTGGCGGACGTTCGGCCTCAAGCCGCATCTGGTGGACACCTTCAAGTTGTCCAAGGATCCGCAGTTCATCGAGAAGGTCCGTGATGTGGTCGGCCTGTATCTCGCTCCGCCCGAGCATGCGCTGGTGCTCTGTGTGGACGAGAAGACGCAGATCCAGGCGCTGGACCGGTCAGCGCCGGTGCTGCCGATGATGCCGGGGATGCCCGAGCGCCGTACGCATGACTACGTGCGCGGCGGCGTCACCACCCTGTTCGCCGCGCTGAACACCGCCACCGGCGAGGTGATCGGCCAAATCCACCGCCGGCATCGCGCCGTGGAGTTCAAGAAGTTCCTGATCCGGATCGACAAGGAAGTGCCCGACGGGCTGGACGTGCACCTGATCTGCGACAACGCCTCGACGCACAAGACCCCCGCCATCCAGCGATGGCTGACCGCGCATCCCCGCTTCCACGTGCACTTCACCCCCACCAGCTCCTCCTGGCTCAACCAGGTCGAGCGGTGGTTCGCCCTGCTGACGACCAAGCAGATACGGCGAGGCGTCCACAAGAACGTCCAGGCCCTGGAGAAGGACATCCGCACCTGGATCAAGACCTGGAACGAAGACCCGAAACCCTTCGTCTGGACGAAGACCGCGGACGACATCCTCGAACGCCTCGCCGGATATCTGAACCGAATTCCTGACTCAGGACACTAG
>NZ_JBVIGA010000081.1:0-1010 GCF_055571035.1 Streptomyces malachitofuscus
CACGGCACCTTCGACACCGCCGCCCGCCGCCTGCCCGCGATCGCCGCGATGGGCTTCGACGTCGTCTACCTCCCGCCCATCCACCCCATCGGCACCACCTACCGCAAGGGACCCGACAACACCCTCAACGCCGGACCCGACGACGTCGGCGTGCCCTGGGCGATCGGCTCCCCCGAAGGCGGCCACGACGCCGTCCACCCCCAACTGGGCACCCTTCAGGACTTCACCCGCTTCGTCCGACGGGCCGGCGAACTCGGCCTGGAAGTGGCCCTGGACTTCGCCCTGCAGTGCTCCCCCGACCACCCCTGGGTGCACAAACACCCCGAGTGGTTCCACCACCGCCCCGACGGCTCCATCGCCCACGCCGAGAACCCGCCCAAGAAGTACCAGGACATCTACCCCATCGCCTTCGACGCCGACCTGGACGGCCTGATCGCCGAGACCTGCCGCGTGCTGCGGCACTGGATGACGGCCGGGGTGCGGATCTTCCGGGTGGACAACCCCCACACCAAACCCGTCGTCTTCTGGGAACGCGTGATCGGCGAGATCAACCGCACCGACCCCGACGTCGTCTTCCTGGCCGAGGCCTTCACCCGCCCGGCGATGATGCACACCCTGGCCCAGATCGGCTTCCAGCAGTCCTACACCTACTTCACCTGGCGCAACACCAAGCAGGAACTGACGGAGTACCTCACCGAACTGTCGGGGGAGGCCGCCTCCTACATGCGGCCCAACTTCTTCGCCAACACCCCCGACATCCTGCACGCCTACCTCCAGCACGGCGGCCGTCCCGCCTTCGAGGTCCGCGCCGTCCTGGCCGCCACCCTCTCCCCCACCTGGGGCATCTACAGCGGCTACGAACTGTGCGAGAACACCCCCCTGCGCGAGGGCAGCGAGGAGTACCTCCACAGCGAGAAGTACCAGCTCCGCCCCCGCGACTGGGACACCGCCGAACGCGAGGGCAACACCATCACCCCCCTCATCACCCGGCTCAACACCATCCGCCGGGA